>CAIWFK010000907.1 GCA_903911905.1 uncultured Myxococcales bacterium | reverse complement strand
CGCGCTCGAGGCGCTCGCGGCCACGCCCAGTGCGCCCCACGTCGACGCGGCGCCGTCGCGCGAGCCGCAGTCTTCCCCTGCCGCCCAGCCTGCGCTGACCGCGCGCTCGGCCGGCCTGACGCTCGACGCCCGCACCTTCCCGCTGCTCACCGCGCTGGGAAAGAACCTCACCGCCCTGGCCCGCGAAGGCCGGCTGGACCCGGTGGTCGGTCGCGCCCGCGAAATCGACGAAGTCATCGACGTGCTGGGCAAGCGCCGCACCAACAACCCGGTGCTGGTCGGCGAGCCGGGCGTGGGCAAGACGGCGGTGGTCGAAGGCGTGGCGCAGCAGTTGGCGACCCTGCGTGGGCCGTTGGGCGAGCGCCTGGTGATCGAGCTCGACATGGCCACCCTGGTGGCGGGCACCCAGTTGCGCGGCTCGTTCTCGGAGCGCCTCAACGGCCTCAAGGACGAGGTCAAGGCGGCCAATGGTCGGGTCGTCGTCTTCATCGACGAGATTCACACCCTGATTGGCGCAGGCTCGACCGGCGACGGCCCGCAGGACGCGGCCAACGAGCTGAAGGCGGCCATGTCGCGCGGTGAATTCCCCTGCATCGGCGCCACCACCCACGACGAATACCGCAAGCACCTCTCGGGTGACCCCGCGCTCGAGCGGCGCTTCACGCCCGTGGTGGTCAACGAGCCCTCGATTCCCGAGACCGTCTACATTCTCAACGGCGTCATCGGCCGCTACGCGCAGCACCACAAGCTGCAGTTCTCGCCCGAGTCGCTGCAGGCCGCCGCCTCGCTGAGCTCGAAGTACATCAACGACCGGTTCCTGCCCGACAAGGCCATCTCGGTGCTCGACCTGGCCGGCTCGCGGGCCCACCGCGAAGGCAAGACCGTGGTCGAGCCCATCGACGTGGCGCGGGTGGTGGCCAAGCTGGCCCAGTTGCCCGAAGAGCGACTGCTGCTCGACGACTCGGCGCGGCTGCTGCAGCTCGAGAAGCAGTTGGCCGCCAGGGTCATCGGCCACGAAGACGTGATCGACCGCGTGGCGAAGGTCATTCGGCGCAACTACGCCGGCTTCGCCAGCCGCCGCCCCATGGGCAGCTTCCTGTTCCTGGGCCCCACGGGCGTGGGCAAGACCGAAATGGCACGCGCGCTGGCCGAGGTGGTCTTCGGCAGCCGCGACGCGCTGGTGCGCATCGACATGTCGGAAATGAGCGAAGGCCATGGCGTCTCGCGGTTGATCGGCGCGCCTGCGGGCTACGTCGGCTTCGGCGAAGGCGGCCAACTGACCGAGCCCGTGCGCCGTCGCCCGTCGTCGGTGGTGGTGCTCGACGAAATCGACAAAGCCAACCGCGAGGTGCTGATGCTGTTGCTGCAGGTGCTCGAAGAGGGCCGCCTGACCGACGGCAAGGGGCGGCACATCGACTTCTCGAACACGGTCGTCATCCTCACCACCAACCTGGGTGCCGAGGCCTTCTCGGCCAAGGGCCGTGCGATGGGCTTCGGGGGCGACACGGCCGCCGAGGTGTCGGGTGAGAAGGCCGCGGCCGACGTGGCCCGCCGCGCGATGCCTCCCGAGCTGTGGAACCGCATCGACGAGCGCTGCGCCTTCCGCCCGCTCAAGGAAATCGAAGTGGCGAAGATCGCCTCGCTGTTGCTGGCCGAGTCGAGCAAGCGCCTGGCGACCGAGAAGGGCATCACCTACGAGGCCACCGACGCGGTGGTGCAGTGGCTGCTCAAGTCGGGCGGGTTCGACCCGATGCTGGGCGCGCGGCCCATGCGCCAGACCGTGCAGCGGCTGGTCGAAGGCCCCCTGGCCGAGCGCATTCTGGCCGGCGACTTCGCCGAGGGCGACGCGGTGGTGGTCGAGGTCGCCTCGGGTCAGTTGCACTTCCAGGCGCGCGGGTCATGAAGAAGTCGAAGCCCCGCAAGGCGAAGCGCGCCGCGGTCAAGCGCCGGGCGCGACCGGCCACGCCCCGCGTGGTGATCGTCGGCTTCGGCCGGCTGGGCGGTGCCATCGCCATCGGCCTCGATCAGGCCGGGTGGGACGTGTCGGCCTTTCCCCGCTCGGGAGACGCGGTGCGGCGCGCGGCGTCGTTCCGCATTCGGCTGGCCGACCACGATGATCTTCGCCTGGCCGACCTCTGCGTGCTCGCGGTGCCCGACGGCGCGGTGGCCCAGGTCACCGAGCAGTTGGAGGACGATCTCGGCCCCGACACCGCGCTGGTGCACCTGAGCGGCGCCCTGCCCCTGGCCACCTTCGCCAAGGCGCGCACCGCCCGCGCGTTCGGCTCGTTCCACCCACTGGTCGCGGTGTCGGACCCGCGCGACGAGCTGTCGGGCCATTCGGTGGCCGTGGCCTCGACCAGCCGCGAGCTCAAAGGTCAGTTGATGGCCATGGCCGCCGCGCTGGGGCTCGAACCCATCGAGGTGCCCGAGACCGGTCGCGCCGCCTACCACGCGGGCGCGGTGCTCAGCGCCGGGCTGGTGGTGAGCCTGGCCGACGCCGGGGTGAGTGCGCTGGAGCACGCCGGGCTCGATCGCACCGCCGCGCTCCATGCCCTGCTGCCACTGATGCGCTCGGCCCTGCGGGGCATGGAATCGCGCGGCCTCGAGAAGGGCCTGACCGGGCCGGTGGTGCGGGGCGACGTGGGGGTGGTGCAGTCGCACCTCGAAGCGTTGCCTCCCGAATTGGGCAGCCTGTACCGGCTGTTGTCGCGCCGGGCGCTGCGGCTGACCGCCACCCTGCCCGCCGAGACCCGCCTGGCCCTCGAGCGGTTGTTGATGTGATCGCTTGACGCAGGGGGTCGGGGCGCTTACATCGAACGACCTGCCGTACCGCTCGATCGTTCGAAGGAGTCACCATGGCCCGCGTCACCGTCGAAGATGCTCTCCCCCACGTCGACAACCGCTTCGCGCTGGTGCTGCTGGCCAGCAAGCGCGCCCGCCAGTTGATGGCCGGCGCCCGCCCGCTGGTCGATCACTCGAAGAACAAGCCCTGCGTGCTCTCGCTGCGCGAGATCGCCACTGGCCGGGTTCGCTTCGACCGCGACGTGCGTGAAGCGCTGATGGGCAAGTTCGGCGTGCCCACCACCCAGGCTTAAGTCTTCGGCTGGGTCGAGGCGCTGGCCAGCACGGTCAGCGCCTTCGCAGCCATCTCCTTCTCACCCGGGTAGCTCAACCGCGCGGGCGCTTCGCTCAGCGGCATCCACCAGGCGTGGTCGACCTCCTTGCGCATCGCCTCGGCGATGTCTCCGATGGTCCCTCCGGTGGTGTGGAACAGGTAGAAGGTGACCATCTTGAAGATGGTCTTCCCCTTGAACCGGTAGATGTACTTCACGTCGCCCAGCTTCTGCTCGGTGCGCACCGACAGCCCGCTCTCTTCGAAGACTTCTCGAATGGCGGCCTGCTCCGAGGTCTCACCGGGCTCGATGTGGCCCTTGGGCAGTGCGGTGGTGTTGCGACCGGCGGGCTTGAGCACCGCGACCTCGAAGACCCCATTGGTCTGGCGAATGACGACTCCGCCGGCTGAGAACTCTCGTGTCGCGACCACGGCGCCGTCTTACCGCAAACCGCTCAAAGCGCGCGGGCGAAGTACTGCAGCTTGGCCTCGGCCCCCAGCCGGTAGGCGTGCCGAAGCTCGGCCAGCAGCCTCTCGAGCGAATGGGCCTTCCAGACGCGCATGCTCTTCGCGGGAAACCTCACGCGACAGCCCGCGCTCACGCGCCTCGCCGAAGACTGCGCCGCGCACGGACTCCCCGCCCCGTACCGCTCCGTCGGCGCGCTCCCGGTGACGG
>CAIWFK010000906.1 GCA_903911905.1 uncultured Myxococcales bacterium | reverse complement strand
TCGTCGCTGGTGGCGGTGGTGCGGCGCAGCGCTGATTCGCTCGGAGGGCGTCGCTGATGGCCGTGGCGCTCAGCGACGAGGTCCGTACCGCGTTGGGGCGGTGGCCCGCCAGAGGCCGCGCCCTCTTCGACGAGTTGATCGAAGACGCCGCCAGCGACCTGCAGCGGGAATTCCTGCAGCGCGCGGTGGCCGCCGGTCACACGCCGGCCGAGGTGCACGCCTTCGCCGACGAGCTGCGGCCCTTCTCGGACGACGAGGCCTTCGAGGCCTGCACCGTCGACGCGTCGTTGCCGCGGGGCACCAGCCTGGCGCAGCAACTGAAGGCCGAGGCCGACCCGCTGTTCGCGTTTTCGCTCAAGCAGGCGGCGCCGAAGTCACCTCCGCCATCGCCGGCGGTCGACGAGCGGTTGCTCCTGCGGCGGCGGTTCGCCTTCGACGCCGAATCGGCGGGCCCACGGGTGGTGGCGCCGGCAGCAAAGGCCTCGGCACCGGCGGCTGGCGCCGAGGGCACGGGCACAGGCGTGTTTCGCGACCTGCTCGACGAGGCGACGCGGGCCTTCGGGCTGAGCTGGAAGGAACACGAGGTCGACGGGCCCGGCGGGCTCCCCATGGCGCAGGTCATCGACGGCCTCGCTCTGGCGGTGGGGCGGGGCGTGCCGGTGCCAGCCGCGGTGGGGCCGGCTGCGGGCGCGCACCGGCGACTCATCATCGTGCTGCAGGTGTCGACGGCCGGGCGCACGCGAGCGTGGCAATTGTACGACCCCCTCTCGAGCGAGCTGGTGTGGGCCAACGAAGGCGACCTGCTCGCCGGTCGCGAGCTGCCCTTCGCCAACAAGACCAACCGACGCCTGACCCGCGTGGCGCTGCCGACGGCGCGTTGACGACTGGAGGAGCGATGCAACGAACGATGCTGCTGGTGTGCACTCTGCTGTCGGGCGCGGCGCTGGCCGACGCGGTCGACGTGTCGGTGGACGCGCGGGTGATGAAGGGCGCGCAGCCCGCGGTGCAGGTGAACGTTCTGGAGTCCATCGCCGGGTTCCACCTGGTGCTCGAAGGGAGCGGCGGCGAGAAGCTCGACGTGAAGGGTGGCGGCAGGCCGGGCACCACGCGCTCCCTGCTCTTGCCGCACAAGGCCGAGGGCCAGGTTCATTGGAAGGGTGAGCTGACGGTCAATGCGCCCAACGCGATGGTCTCGAGCATGGCGCTGGAGTTCGACACCGAGGTGGTGGGGCGCCTGAAGCTCGAGGTGAAGAACGAGGACATCGACGTCGCGCATCGCCGATTGGCGTTCAGTGCGAACCACGCGGTGACGAAGGCCCACCTGAAGGTGCTGACCGAGAGCGGGGCGCTGGCGGTCGACGACGACGTGCCGTTCGAGGCGGCCAGGCCGGGGACGAAGTTGACCGTCACCTGGCCCGAGACCAGCTCGCGGGTGATGACCGTCGACGTGCGGGCCTTCGACCAGGCCGGGCTCTACGATTCGGTCGAGGTCACGCAGTGGCAGGTCGACATTCCCCACGAAGAGGTGAACTTCGATTCGGGGAAGTGGGACGTGCGCGACGACGAGAAGGCCAAGCTCGAGGCCAGCTACGAGCTCATCGCCGAAGCGGTCGAGAAGTACGGGGCGCTGGCGAACCTCAAGCTCTACATCGTCGGGCACACCGACACGGTGGGCGCGAACGCGGCCAACCGGACGCTCTCGCTCAACCGCGCGCGGGCCATCGGGGCGTGGCTGCGCAAGAAGGGCCTGCGGTTGCCGGTGCTCTACGAGGGGTTCGGGGAAGAGGCGTTGCTGGTGCAGACGGCCGACGAGACGGCAGAGCCGAAGAACCGGCGGGCCGAGTACATCATCGCCATCGACAGCCCGGCGCCGGGGAACATGCCGTTCCCGCCGAAGTGGCAGAAGTTGTAGGTGCGCAGCCCCTCGCCATTCAGGCCGCTCCTCACTCATCCTTCGGTTCGGGCCCCACCTCACGCACCACCTGCTTCCGCGGAATCTTCGGCGCCCGCACAATGGCCTCCGACGGGTACTTCGCCGCCGCCTCCAGCCACTTCGCGGGGTCGACTGGCCTGGCGCCCTTCTTCGCCTCCACCGCCACGGACTCCAACGACGGAGGGTTGCCGGGAGTCGCAAAGACCCTCGCCCCATCACAGAACGACCAGTCGAGCCGGCCATGCTCGTCCTCCGCCGCGAAGTACACGACCGGAAGCGCCGGCGCTGCAGCCTTCGCCTTCTTCGGTGCCGACTTCGCAACCGTGGTCGGAGCCGCCGGGCACGCCTTTTCCATCGCCGCCGCCGTGGCCCCCGGGCGCGCCGCCTTCCACCCGGCCAGCGCCAGCCGCGCCTTGATCACCGGCAGCAGGTCCCCCGCGTCGTCGAGCCGTCGCTGGGCCTGTGCGTTCAGTTCCCTGGCCGGTCCCAGTCCTTCGAAGGTGCACCCCACCGAGCTGGCCTTGGCGATCGACGCGCGCTCGAGCGCCAGCGCAGGGCCGAGCACCCGCACCGCCTCTTCGAGCAGCGCGAGGTGTTCGGCTGCCCACTCCCCGTCAGCGGGCGCGCTGGTCTGTTGAAGGAACGTCGAGAGCAGGGCGTTCATCGACTTCACGTCGCCGTCGAACAGCCGCGGGTCGACGGCGCACAGGTCGCTGACCTGCGACCACTGCCGGTAGCTGGCCCGTTGCCCAGCGAGGGACACGTACGCCTCGGGTGGCACGGTGACCACCCGCTTCACGCACCCACCCAGACCCACCATCGCCACGACGAGGAGCGTCAATCGCAGAACCATGAGAACGGTGCAGGGTAGTACGGGTGGTGGTACGAAGAGGGGAATGTCTGGCAGCGAGACCCGGGTCACCAAGATCTCGAAGCTGAACAAGCCGGTCGAGGTCGACGCAGAGTTCTGTCTGGTGCAGCTCTACGGCCCCGAGCTGGGCAAGAAGTACCGGCTCGACGAAGGGGAGCGCGAGTTCACCATCGGCCGCGACGAGAAGAACTTCATCGTCGTCGAGCTGGACAACGTGTCGCGCCGGCATGCGCAGGTGCTGCTCAAGAGCGGCAAGTACTTCGTCAACGACCTGCAGTCGACCAACGGCACCTACCTGAACGACGAAGAGATCCGCTCCGAGATGCCGCTGCGCTCGGGCGACCTGGTGAAGGTCGGCGGGGCGATCTTCAAGTTCCTCTCGGGCGACAACATCGAGTCGCTCTACCACGAGGAAATCTACCAGCTCACCATCAACGACGGCCTCACCCAGATCAACAACAAGCGCTTCTTCCTCGAGTTCCTCGAGCGCGAAATGGGTCGGTGCCACCGGTACAACCGCTCGCTGTCGTTGATCATGTTCGACATCGATCACTTCAAGGCCATCAACGATCAGAACGGGCACCTGGCCGGTGACTACGTGCTGCGCGAGCTGGCCAGCGTGGTGCGGCACCGGGTGCGCAAGGAAGAGTGCTTCGCGCGCTACGGCGGCGAGGAATTCGCCTACGTGATGCCCGAATCGGGCGGCGACAACGCCCGCAAGTTCGCCGAGAAGCTGCGCAAGCTCATCGAAGACCACCGCTTCGCCTTCGAGGGCAAGGACATCAAGGTCACGGTGTCGATCGGCGTGGCCGATCTCACCGCCGAGATGACCGAGCCCCAGCAGTTCATCAAGGTGGCCGACGCGGCGCTCTACAAGGCGAAGAAGAGCGGCCGCAACCGCGTGGTCGGCTGAGCCTTCAGAACTGCAGGCGCACCGACACGTTGCCGCCCAGCCAGCGATCGATCGCGCCCGCCGCCACGTAGGTGTCGGTCGCGGTGGTCTTGAAGGTCGCCGCAAACTGCGTGTACTCGAAGCTCGCGCGCACCTGCAGCACCCTGACGATCTGCACGCCCAGGCCCACGTCAGCCTCGAGGCCGAAGGTCGAGCCCGAGGGGAAGTAGGTCGCCGAGATGAGCTGCCCGCTCGAGAACACCGGAATGACGCCGAAGCGGCCGAAGGCGGTCAACAGGTCGTCCACCAGCGGTACCTCGAGCCCCAGGCCCGCGCGCAGGCCGGTGTAGCTGACGTTGGGCAGACCCAGCAGCTCGTTGGTCGACGCCGCGCCCACCGAAAACGACTGCAGGCGCAGCCCCGCGTAGGGCACGAAGGCGATGGCGAAGCTGGAAATGGGAAGAATGCGGAACTTCAGGCCCACGTCGACCCGCATCGCGCTGGTGGCGAAGGTGACGGTGTCGCTGGCCAGCCGCGACTTGAGCGCGGGGTTGAAGGCGAAGCCGGCTTCCAGGCCCAGCCCGCTGATCAGGTCCTCCCGCACCAGGGCCAACGGGTAGAACTCGAGGTGCAGCGCCGGCAGCGGGAAGATCGGCAGGCCGTAGTTGCGCAGGTTCGGCGTCGAGGTCTGCACGAAGGTCAGCGCGCGGCCCGTCAGGTCAGCGCCGACGTCGACGACGAGGAAGTGCGGCTTGCTGCTGGCCTTCGGGGTGGGCGCGGGCTCGGGTTCGGCTGGCGTCGCCGGCGTGGGCTCGGCCGCGGGCGTGGCGTCGGCGCGAGGCTTCGGCGTCGGCGAGGTGGTGGGCGGCGGCACCGGCGGCGTGGGCTTCGGGTCTGGCGTGCTGGACGGCGCGGGCGTGCCCAGCGCGCCGTTGAGCAGGTCGACCGCCTGCTGCAGATTCTTCGGCGACAACAGGCCAGAAGGCTCGATGGCCAGCGACTTGTGGGTGGGCTTGCCCTTCGTCACCGGCGTCACCGTCAGGTCGAGCGACGAGACCTTGCCCTTCTTCGTCACCGTACCGGTCACGAAGAACTGCACGTTTTCCTTCTTCGCCTTCTTCAGATCGGGCCGGCCTCCGGTGGTCACCTTCGAGGCGGGCACGCAGTCGGCGCTGTCGCAGACCTGGGTGACGAGCTGGGTGCGCAGCGGCGCGGCGCCGGGCCCCACGAAGTCGGGAAACGACAGGCGCTGCGCGAACGCAGACCACCCCACCAGCACCAGCGCGCAGCAGATCGCCCCCTCGAAGCTCTTTGTCATGGCGGGGCAGAGTGTACCCCCCCGGGCGTGCTAGGAAAGAACGCGGTGGCTACCAACCCTGCGCTCGAACAGTTCATTCGCACCATTCCGCTCTTCTCGCTGGTCACTGCAGACGATCTGCAGGAGGTGTTGCGGCTGTTGCGGCCGGTCGAGCTGAAGCCGGGCGAAGTGCTCTTCCGCGAGGGCGAGGCCGGCAAGGCGATGTGGGTGCTGGGGCCGGGCGCCGAGGTGTCGATCAACTCCACGCACGCGGGGCAGCGACGGCCGGTGGTGGTGGCCTACGCCCGAACCGGCGACGTGGTCGGCGAAATGGCGCTGGTCGACGACGGTCCCCGCTCGGGCACCGCGGTGGTGACCAGCGGCGGTCAGGCCCACCAGATCGACGCGCAGGAATTCCACGCCATGCGCGCCACCTTCGTGCCGGCGGCCTTCAAGGTGCTGCGCAAGGTGTGTGTCGATCTCTGCTCGCGGCTGAGGCAGACCAACGAACGCATCGTCACCTCGGGCCACGCCGACGTGCACACCCCGGGGCTGCAGGTCACCGGTCGCCCCGAGGTCGAGGTGCTCAACCGCTTCGGCCCCTTCTCGCACCTGCCCTCGGTGGTGAAGCTGGCGCTCGGTCAGAAGCTGTCGATGGTGCAGGTCGACACGCTCACTCCGGTGTTCGCCGAAGGAGAGCCCAGCGACGGGGCGTGGTTCATCGTCGAAGGCGAGGTGTCGGTCGGCCGCAACGGCAAGACGCTGGCCAACCTGCCGGCCGGCACCATGTTCGGCGTGGTGGCCTGTCTGGACAGCGGCCCGCGCTCGGCCAGTTGTGTGACCACCGGCCCCGCGACGCTGCTCAAGATGGGGCAGCGCGACTTCGAGATGCTCTTCGCCTCGGGGCACCGCTTCGCCTTCCAGATGGTCGACCTGGTGGCGCGGCAGTTGGTGCAGCACCTGCGCGATGCCAACGATCTGCTCCCCACGCCGGGCGGCAAGCCGGGCACCGCGGGGCTGGCCAAGCCCGTCAAGCCCATGCTCCACACCGAGCCGTCCGCGGAAGATCTCGACCTCATTCCCTCGGCCATCGAGGTCGACGCCGCCTCGCCGCTGGAGTTCGAGCTCGACCTGAGCGACCTCCCCACCTGAACGCCGGGGCAGGGTGCGCTTGATTTCAGTCCAGTCCGGTCTTACAGCTGGCTCCCAAGGAGCAATCTTTCCATGTCCGTGAACATTCAGCTCGAGTGGACCCCCAACCCCAGCACCCTCAAGTACGTGGTCGACGCCGCGTTGCTGCCGCGTGGGGCCATGAACTTCACCACCCGCGACGTGGCGACCGAGAAGTCGCCGCTGGCCACCAAACTCTTCGACATTCGCGGCGTCACCGCGGTCATGCTCGGCACCAACTTCGTCACGGTGACCAAGGGCGAAGAGGGCGAGTGGGACGAGCTCAACGACAACGTGATGCTCGCCATCGATACCCACCTGACGGCTGGTGAAGTGGTGGTCAAGCCCGAGGTGCTCGAGCAGTGGAAGACCCAGGTGGTCACCGGCGGCGCCCTCGAGGCCCGCATTCGTGAGATCCTCGACGCCGAGATTCGACCGGCCGTCGCGATGGACGGCGGCGACATCACGCTCGATCGCTTCGAGAACGGCACCGTGTACGTGCACATGCAGGGCAGCTGCGCGGGGTGCCCGTCGTCGACCGCCACGCTGCGCATGGGCATCGAGACCCGCCTCAAGGAAGCGTTCCCCGAGATCGTCGAAGTCGTCTCGGTGTGACGTGAAGTCCTCGTCCGGCGCGAAGGCGCGTGAGCAGGTCGCCGCGAAGCACGTGCGCCGCGAGCTGTTGCCCAACCAGTCGCTCGAGCTGCTGCAGACGCTGCACCTGGTCACGCGTGACGGGCAGCTCAACGCCGACGCGCGCCGCAAGCTCAAGCAGGTCAACCACCTGGTGGGGCTGGTGCAGCCTGCGCTCGACGACGTGTTCGGGCGCTACCCCGCGCCGGTGGTGGTCGACGTGGGCAGCGGCAATGCCTACCTGGGCTTCGTGCTCTACGAGCTGTTCTTCAAGGAACGGCAGGCAGGCGAGCTGCTCAGCGTCGAGTCGCGGGAAGACCTGAGCGCGCGGGCCACCGAGCGGGCGAAGGCGCTGCACTATTCGCGCATGCGCTTCGAGACCGCGAGCATCGAAGCGGCGCGCTACCCCGATCGCGTGCACCTGATGACCGCGTTGCACGCCTGCGACACGGCGACCGACGACGCGATGTTCGCGGCCATTCGGCACGGGGCTGATCACGTGGCCCTGGTGCCGTGCTGCCAGGCCGAGGTGGCGCAGCAGCTCAAGGACGCGCGCGCTGGCGTGGGGCCCGCGATGCAGGCGTTGTTCTCGCACCCCTGGCATCGGCGCGAGTTCGGCTCGCACCTGACCAACGTGATCCGGGCGCTGGTGCTCGAGGCCAACGGGTACCAGGTGACGGTGACCGAGTTGGCGGGCTGGGAACATTCGCTCAAGAACGAGCTGATTCTGGGCCGCAAGGTGCACCACGAGAACCGCGAAGCGAAGCACCGGTTGGCCGCGCTGCTCGAGACCACCGGCGTTCGCCCCCGCATCGTGCGCGCGCTCGAGGCGGCGTGAGCCAGGCGCTGTACGTGCAGTGTGGGCTGGGGCTCGAGGCAGCGCTGGTCGACGAGCTGCGTGAGCTGGGGCTGCCCGGCGGCGTGGCGCAGGTGGGCGGGGTCGAGCTCGAGGGGCCCGACTTCGCGTACGAGAAGGTCAACCTGTGGAGCCGGTTGGCGAACCGCGTGCTGTTGCGCGTGGGAGACATTCGCACGCCGCGCGAGCTGCAGCGGCTGGAACTCGGCCGGTTCGCGCCCGCGTTCCAGGTCGAGGTCCAGGGCGACCACCAACGGCGCTTCTCGGACGGGTTGCAGCGCGAGGTGCGCACCGCGAAGGACGGCGTGGGGCTGACCCTGCGCGTGCTCAAGGACGTGGCGACGGTCAGCGTCGATACGTCGGGCGAGCTCCTCTACTTCCGCGGGTACCGGCAGGAGGTTGGTCGCGCGCCGATGCGGGAGTCGCTCGCGGCCGGACTGTTGCGGCTGGCGAAGTGGTCGCCGCCAGAGCCGTTGTGGGACGTGATGTGCGGCTCGGGCACCATCGTCATCGAGGCCGCCGAGGTCGCCGCGGGGCTGGCTCCGGGGCGCGCGCGGGAGTTCGCGTTCCAGAAGTTTCCCTCGCACGTCGCGGCCCGGTTCGCCTCGCTCGAGCGGAGTCGGGCTGCCCTCGGGGCGGTGATCACCGGCACCGATCTCACTTCGGGTGCGCTGGGGACCGCGCGACGAAACGCCAGGCGGGCAGGGGTGTTGGAACGGCTCGTGCTCGAGCGGGTCGATGCCACCGCACTCGCCGCACGCGAACCGAAGGGGCTGATCGTCGCCAACCTGCCGTACGGCAAGCGGGTGGGCGAGAAGTCCGAATTGGCGGTGCTCTACAAGAAGGTCGGCAACGCCGTGAAGCGCCTCGAGGGGTGGCGGTATGCGTTCTTCCTCGAGGAGGGCGTCGAGTATCTGGGCCTCGAGGTCGAAACCCGGCTGCGCGTGGCCAATGGCGGGTTGTCGTGCACGCTCATCGCTGGTCAGTGTTGACTTGCAATAGGGTCTGTTAGACTCTTGCTGGGTGAAGACCTCCGTCTCCCTCTCGATGGGTAGCCTCACCGACGGCCCTGAGGTCGTGCTGGTCAATGCGTCGAACACCAATGCGCAGTTGGGCAGCGGCGTGTCCGGAGCCATTCGCGAGGCGTGCGGGCCGGGGTTCCAGAAGGTGCTCGAGGCCGCGTTGCTCGAGGCGTTCGGCGGGCCGATGGCGCCGGGCGAGGTGCTGATGACGCACGCGGGCCATCACCCGACCGCGAAGTGGGTCGCGCACGTGGCGGTGATGGATTACCGCGGCGGGTTCACCGCGGACTCGATGCCCACGCTGGAACTGGTGCAGGCCGGGTGTGAGCGGCTGTGGGCGAAGCTCGAAACGCTCGGTGCGCCCGTGACGGTGGCGATGGTGGCGTTGGGGGCGGGTACCGGGAATCTCGGAGTGCTCGAGCCCACTCGCCTCGCGGCGCAGACGTTGGTCGACCACCTGGCCAAGAATCCCGGCAGTCGGGTGACCGGGGTGACGTTCTACGGGTACCTGCTGCACGAGTACCTGGCGATGGCGCGGGTGCTGCGCGGGTTCTTTCCGGAGATCGAGGCCAGCTTCAGCGAGGAGGTGCGGCAGGCCATCGCCTCGTTCGAGGAGTGAGTCGGCGAGGCGTGATGCCGTCGGCTACTGCTTCCCCGGCAACCCCAACAACGGTGGCGCCGGCGGTGCGGGCGGACACGTCGGCCTCGGCAACGACTCGACGGGAATGGCGTGCTCGAGCAGTCGGTCCTCCATCACCCGCAGCCCGCCCTGCGCCCACGACCTCGGCACGAACTCCGGAGCCCGCACCAGCGCTGCGACGATCGATCGATACCCGGGCTCGCACACGCCCGCGACGACCGGCATCACCGCCACCGCCCCCGGAAGCTGCGCCTCGAGCGCTTCGAGAAACGCGCTGGGCGAAGCGAACCGCTCAGCGGGCTCCTTCGCGATGGCACGACCGAGCACGGCCACCAGTTCCGGCGTCATCTCGGGGTGCCGCTCGGGCGTCCACGTGCTGCGACCGGTGATCACCTGCCGCAGCTGCTCCACCGGCTGCTCGGCGAAGATCGGCTCGAGCGTGAGCAGTCGAATCAACCCGACTCCCAGCGAATACACCCGGCTCGCCGGAGTCAGCGGCCGACCCTGCGCCTCCTCTGGACTGAGCGTGCGCGGCAACCCCCGCCCCACGATGGGGTGCGCGGGCACGGGCCGCAACTGCCCGAGCGCGAAGTTGTGCCGGTCGGCACTGAGCACCACGGTGCCCTCGAGCGAGAACCCGAGGTTCCCCGGCGCCGAGCGCCCCACGGTCTGCCCTTCGGCCGCGGTCAGCCACTGCCTCGCCAACGCGCCCCAGGCGGCCAGCGGCAACAGGCGATCGACCTCCTTGAGTCGCGAAATCAGCTCGTCACCATGCAACCCGACGAACCGCTCCAGCGTGACGATGGTGGTGGGCCCTCGACGCTCGACCGAGAGCACCCGTTGAAACGGCGCTGGCAGCGCGCGCACCTTCGCCAGCAGCTCGTCGAACCCCCGCTCGAAGGGGAAGACCTCGCAGCAGCGCACCACACCGCCCTCGGGAACGATGGCGTGCACGGCGCTCCCCGCGGCCTCAGCCATCAGCAGCGAAAGTGATGCCTGCATCAGTAAACCGCAGCAGACCGCGTGGCGGCGCGCTCTGCAACTGCCCGTCGTTGGAGTACACCGCACGTCCATGAGCGTCGACACCGCCCTGGCCCGATTCGCGTCGAAGAAGCAGGAATACCTCGAAGACCTGAAGCACCTGGTGCGCATTCCCAGCGTGTCGTTCGCGGGCTTCGACCCCAGGCACGTGCGTGAGAGCGCCGAGGCGACCGCAGTGCTGCTCAAGAAGCGCGGCTTCGAGAACGTGCAACTGCTCGAGGTCGACGGCGCGCACCCCTACGTGTTCGGCGAGATCCTCAAGGCCCCGGGCAAGCCAACGCTGCTGCTCTACGCCCACCACGACGTGCAGCCGGCCGGTGACGCTGCGGCGTGGAAGAGCGACCCCTTCGAGCCCACCGAGCGCGACGGCCGTCTGTACGGTCGCGGCGCGGCCGACGACAAGGCGGGCATCGTGGTGCACACCAGCGCGGTCGACGCGTGGCTGGCCTCCACCGGCTCGCTGCCGCTCAACGTGAAGGTGGTCATCGAAGGCGAAGAAGAAATCGGCTCGGAGCACCTCACCGCCTTCCTGCAGAAGTTCAAGCACCTGGTGCAGGCCGACGCGATCGTGCTCACCGACACGAGCAACTTCGAAACCGGCCTGCCGTCGATCACCACCGCGCTGCGCGGCCTGGTCACCGTCGACGTCGAGGTCAAGGCGCTCAAGCAGTCGCTGCACTCGGGCATGTGGGGCGGCCCGGTGCCCGACCCGGTGATGGGGCTGGCGCGCATGCTGGCGACGCTGACCAACCCCGACGGCACGATCGCGATTCCGGGAATTCAGGACAAGGTGAAGCCGCTCAACGCGGCCGAGAAGGCGTCGATCGCCGCGCTGCCCGGCGACCGCGACCACTTCCGCAAGCAGGCGGGCCTGCTGCCCGGCGTGCAGTTGATGGGCGGCGATCGCCACCCGTGGGAAACGAACTGGCGTCAGCCCTCGCTGTCGGTGAACGCCATTCAGGCCAGCTCGAAGAAGGACGCCCGCAACATCGTTTGCGAGTCAGCCTGGTGCCGCGTGGGCATTCGCATCGTCCCCGACCTCGACCCGGTCGACGTGCAGCAGAAGCTGGTGGCGGCGCTGAAGGCCGCGACCCCGTGGGGCCTCGAGACGGTCATCACGCCCGAGAGCACCGCCAAGTGGTGGTACACCGACCCGTCGGGCCCGGCGTTCCAGGCTGCGTTCAAGGCGCTCGAAGCAGGCTACGGCGTCAAGTCGGTGGCCATCGGCTGCGGCGGCTCCATTCCCTTCGTCGAGCCGTTCGCGCGCGAATTGGGTGGCGTGCCGGCCCTGCTGATCGGCGTCGAAGACCCGTACACCAACGCGCACTCCGAGAACGAAAGCCTGCACCTGGGCGACTTCGAGAAGTCGATCACGTCGGCGATTCACCTCTACGCCGAGCTGGGCCGGGCGCTCACGAAGTGACGTCGCGGGGGGGGGCTGATCCTCGCGGCGCTGGTGCTGGCGCCACTGGCCTGTCGCCGCGCGCCCCCGCCACCGCCGGTCGAAGACGTGGACGCGGGGCCTCCCTCGCCGGTTCGGGTGGGCGACTGGGCCCGCTACACCTTCGAATACGAGCTGGAGCGCGGTGAGGACCGGGCGTGGCTGGCGCTGGTGGCCCGGCTGCAAGTGGTCTCGCGCGACGCGACGTCGAGGCAGGTGCTCATCACCTTCGAGCCCACCGGAGCGCTGGGCGTACCCCCGACGTTTCAGCGGCCGCTCCTGCTGCGACTGGGCCCCAGCACCCGCGCGTCCCACGAGGGTGCGACGCCCAGGTGGTGTGAAGGTGCTGGCCGACGGTGGCCGTGTTCGTGTTGGAGTCATCTCGCCAGGCCCGGCTACGAGGGCCCGCACGATCTCGGGTGTGTCTCGAGCGCCGGTGAGCTTGCGGCGGGCTCGGGCGTGGTGGGCCTGGAATCGACCGCGGGGATCCGATTTCGACGGTACGCGACCAGGAAGGTGTCACTCGACTCGGTCGGCCACGACGAGCCGCTGCCGCCTCTGCCAGACACGGTCGAACCCCACGAAGGGAATCGGGCGCTCGAGCAGACGTCAGGCGAGCAGGGCGTCGGCCTCGAAGAGCGGACCTGGGCGACTGGCGCGGCTGGCCTCGAGCGCACCACCGTGCGGTTTCGGCAAGCACCGACAGGCCTCGACGGTGGAGGGCTCGAGGTCGATGGTCGAGCGTTCGTGCCGGGCCCGCCCGCGGTCGGTTCGTGGGACGCGATCAGCTACGTCGAGCTGCTGGTGGAAGGGTGGCTGGAATCGCCGTGGCCCGCCGAGGGCGTCGCGGGGCAGCTCGAACTCGATGGGAACGTCGTGAAGACCGTGACCGTCACCCGAGGTCGATACACCGAGACGTTCGCTGCCGACCCGTGGGCGTTGCCGGCGATGCGCGAGGTGCAGTTCAGCCCGTTGCGACGCGTCGAAGGCGATCACGTCGATCAGGTGCGCTCGGCGAAGTGAGGGCGTGGACTTCCGGCTGACGTGGTGAACGCCTCGGAGTAAGGGGCAGGTTACGCGGTGATGTTCGCCTCGCTCCCACTGCTGGTGCTGCTCTCAGCGTCGCTTCTGAAGCTTTGAGGGCGGCTCAGGTCACCAGGCGCGGAATGGCGCCGAGCGCGTCGCGCACCGATCGATCGCCCACCTCGACCGCCAGGTGCTCGAGTCGGGGAAGCCGGGCCAGGGTGAGCGCGTCGCGCGCGGTGACGGTGGCCGACGAGGCGATCAGCGTGCGCAGCGAAGGGGCGAAGGGCGCCCGACCCAGCGTCGAGAGGTCGACGACCGGCACTCCCGAGAGCGCCAGCCCTTCCAGCGAGCGCAGCGCTTGCCCGTCTGCCAGAGGCGCCACGTGCCTCGTGCTCGCGTACCCCAGGCCCAATCGTCGCAATGCCCCCAGGGCGTCACACGAGCCCAGGCGTTGCACGTCGGTGGGGCCCAGCCCGTTGCCGTTGAGGTCCAGCTCCACCAGTCGTGCGGCGACCCCGGAGGCGAGCAGGGTCTCGAGGTGTGGCCCCGACAGGCCGCTGCTCCATGGAGCGAAGTGCACCAGGTTCGGGAATCGGGTCAGCAGGCTCACCGCCTCGGCTCCGGTCACCTTCATCTTGCCGACCAGCGTGTGGAGTGAGGGCAGGGTGGCGAGGTGTGGCGCCGCGGCGATGGTGAGGTCGCCGTCGTACACGCGCAGCTCCCGCAGCGCCGAGAGCGCCGGCGTGGCCGCGACCAGGGCCAGGAACTCGTCGCCGAAGCGGTGGGTGATGCCAGGGTCGTTCCAGTCGCCGCTTTCCTGAATCGAGGCCGACCACGACAGCCCGGTGAGCCGGCCAGGGGGCAGTCGCGCGAAGGCCCGCGCCAATTGGTCTCGCAGCCCTGCCCACGCCTCGTCGGCCCGCGGCCCGATGAAGGAATTGATGCTCTCGGAGTCACGCAGCTCGACCGCGCGACAGAGCGGCGCGAACTCGAAGAGCCGCTCGCTCACGGCCTGGTCGCGAACCTCGAGCGAAATCACCTCGACGAAGCCGCGAACCCAGGTGCCGCGCACGCTGGCCGGCAGGTCCGAGAAGGTCCAGGCCCGTTGGAGCAGCTCGGCCTCGCGAGTCACCAGCCTCTTGCGATCGACGCGCGGCAGGTCGCTGCGGGCGAGCGCGCATTGCACCACCACCAGCTCACCGCGCTCGCCACCGACCTGGTCAGCCCACACCAGTCTCGGGGCGTCGTCGTCGGGGGCGGCCAGAATCGGGTCGAGTTCGGAGCTCATGCCGGGCGTGACGTGCGGGAAATGGTAGCAGCACGCGGGGGAAGGTTTTCGAAGGGCGAGATCGATTCGGGGGCGCTACGGTGTCGCGCATGAACAAGGTGAGAGACAGCCTGGGGGCGCTGTGTGCCGTCGTTCTTTGCTCGATCGTACTCGCGGGGTGCAACAACAGCGAGGCGGGGGCCGATTCGGGAACCGACATTTCTCCTGACGTGACGCTGGCGGTCACCAACGCGACGGTCACCGAAGCGGGCACCGTCTCGCTCTTCGCCGCGGCGGTCGACGACACGGCGATCGCGAAGGTCGAGTTCTACGAGGGGTCCACCAGGCTGTCGGAGGCCACCTCGCCTCCGTACGTGCACGCCCTGACCTTCACCGCGGCGGACAACGGAAGCCACACCTACCAGGCCAGGGCGTACGACCCGGGCAACAAGGTGGGCACGAGCAACGCCGTCACCGTCACGGTCAACATCGGCAGCACGGGCACTGGCGGTGGTGCGGCAACGGGCGGTGGTGCGGCAACGGGCGGTGGTGCGGCAACGGGCGGTGGTGCGGCAACGGGCGGTGGTGCGGCCACGGGCGGCGGTGCCGCGACGGGCGGTGGAACGACGACGGGCGGTGGAACGGCGACGGGCGGCGGAACTTCAACGGGCGGTGGAACGGCCACGGGAGGAGGGACGGCCGCCGACACCACGCCTCCCACCATTTCGCTGACGGCCAGCGCCAACACCATCAGCGCGGCAGGCCCGCTCTCGCTCGACGCGCTGGCGATGGACGACGTCGGCGTGGTGAAGGTCGAGCTCTTCGACGGCTTCACCAAGGTGGCCGAGCTGACCCAGCCTACCGTCGGCAGCACCTGGACCTTCACCTTCGCGTTGACCCACGCCGACAACGGCACCCGCCACTACACCGCGCGCGCGTGGGACGCGGCGCTCAACTCGACCCAGACGCCGGTGGTCACGGTGGCGGTGCAGATTCAGGCACCCTCGGCGATCAAGCAGGTGGTGGGCGGCGAGGGCTTCTCGTACGTGCTCAAGAACGATGGCACGCTCTATGGCGCGGGCGGCACGCCGTACGGCGCGCTCGGCGGCAACAATTACCCGTTGTTCGCGCAGCCGTTCCCCGGTCTGACCGTCAAGAGCATCGGCTTTGGCCCCACCTCGAACACCGCGCTGGTGGTCACCTCGACGGACAGCATCAGCGGGCTGGGGTCGAATGCGTACGGACAGGCGGGCAGCCCCACGACCCTCGGTACGGCGACGGTGCCGACGCCTTCCTCGCCGCTGCTGGCCTCGGTGGCCCAGGCCGAGGGAGGCGAGTACTGCTCGTGCTTCATCAAGCTCGACGGCACGCTCTGGTGCATGGGCTATGCGTGGCTGGGCAACAACGTCGGCCAGGCGGGCAGCGCCACCGGGCAGCAGGTGCTGATGAGCGACGGCGGCCAGTTGGGCAACGTGGTGCAGGTGGTCAGTGGGTACTCGGCGCAGACCGCGCTGCGGGCCGACGGAACGGTCTGGGCCTGGGGCGGCGGGCCGGTGGGTGACGCGACGCCGGCCGACCGCGCCGGCGCGGTGCAGGTGCGCTACGTGGACGGCACGCCCATCACCAACGCGGTGGCCATCACCTCTTCTCGCGGCGCGGCCTACGCCGTGCTCGACGGTGGCGCCGTCTACGCCTGGGGCAGCAACCTCAACGGCATGCTCGGTGACAATTCGACCGTCGCGACCCGCACCTTCGCGGTGCCGGTCTTCGGCTTGAGCAACATCGTGGGCATCTCCGCCGGTGAGACCCACGTCATCGCCCTCGATTCGTTCGGCAACGTCTGGGGGTGGGGCAACAACGCCAGCAGCGAGCTGGGCACTCCGGCCGCGGGCACCAGCACCAACCACCCCGTGCAGATTCCCGGGCTCTCGGGCGTGGCCAGCGTGGCGTCGGGTCGGGACTTCGCCTTCGCGCTCAAGGCCAACGGCGAGCTGTGGGGCTGGGGCGCCGACCCGCGCGCGTTGGGCATCACCGACGCCGGCGTCCGCGTGCAGGTGCCGCAGCCGATCTTCGTGCCCTGACGGACCGACGCCCACCGGCTCGAGCTGCGAACCGGTGGGCGCCAGTGCCCTTCACCCTGGAGAGGCGTTCGTCACATCGCGCAGGTGCCGGCCACGCAGCGCAGGCCCGTGGGGCAGTCGCAGTTGGTGGTGCACACCACCGAGGTCGGCGGCAGGCAGTGGCCGATGCGGCAGGTCAGGCCGGTGCTGCAGGTCGCGTCGCTGGCGCACTGGTTGCGGCAACTGCCGTCGATGCAGTCCGACCCGCTCGCGCAGTCACCCGCGCTGCTGCACATGCCGGTGGGGCGCGGCTTGCACAGGCCGGCCTGGCACGACTGACCCGAGGCGCAGTCGCTGTCGACGGTGCAGCCGAAGAAGCAGGTGTTGTTCACGCACCACGCGCCCTGACCGCAGTCGGCGTTGTAGGTGCAGGTCGAGGGCACGGTGTGTCCGCCGCCACCGCCCGAGCCGCCGCCCGTCGAACTGCCGCCGCCCGTCGAACTGCCGCCGCCCGTCGAACTGCCGCCGCCCGTCGCACTGCCGCCGCCCGTCGCCGAGCCTCCGCCCGTGGAGCCGGAGCCACCGCCGGCACCGCCGCCCACGCCACCGTCGGTGACGGAGCCCGCGTTGCAGAAGCCGTTGTCACAGGTCGAGCCGGGGTCGCAGTCGGCGACCCGGGTGCACGGGCGCACGCAGTAGCCGTCGATGCAGGTGTCGAGCCCGCACTGGGTCGAGGTGGTGCAGGTCTTGCCGCCCGCGGGAATGGGCCGGCAGGCGCTGGCCAGGCAGAACTCGCCCAGGTGGCAGTCGGTGTTCTTCGAGCACGAGGGTTCGCAGCGGCCGCTCACGCAGGAATTGTTGGGTGCACAGTCGGCGGCGGTGGTGCAGGTGGGCAGGGTCTGGCAGGTGCCGTTGCTGCAGCCGCAGCTCGAATGACAGTCGGCGGTCGACGTGCAGGCCCAGCCAGAGCAGCCGAACTGGCACTGCGAGCTGCCGTCGTAATCGACGATGGTACAGCCGCTGAGCGCGGCAAACACGGACAGCGTCACAATCCTCAGGTGGTGCATGGAAACCCTCGTTGTGCTGGTGCTTGAAGTCGCGGCCCCACGCCGCAATCACCCACTTCGATGCCGGTGCCGATCGAGGCGATCACACCTTTCGATTCGTGAGGGGAAACGGGCGGTTCGCCGGTCGGAACTCGAAAACGGGAAATCAATTGGTGGGCTCGATCACTTCACCGGGCTCGCGGCAACAGAAGGTCATGCTCCGGTTGATCGAGGTATCGCGCCCCAGTGCTGAATCGAGCGCGCCGACCGTCCGTCAGCCCGACAGGAGGTCGACCGTGTCTGCCGAAGCCCTGCCGTTGCCACGTCTGGTTCCCACGCCGCCGCCGACCACGCAGGTCGAAGCGCGGCTGATGCGGCTGGTCGAGCGCATCAAGAAGGACGACGTGCTCGCCTTCGAAGAGCTCTACCGGCTGACCCGCGACGACGTGGCGCGCACGCTTGCGCACCTGGTGGGGCGGCGCAGCGACCTCGATGACCTGGTGCAGGAAACGTACATTCGCCTGCTCAAGGCGGTGCCGAACTTTCGCGGCGAGTCGCAGTTCCGCACCTTCCTCTACCGGGTGTGCGCGAACGTGGCGCTGATGCACCTGCGCTGGTGGCGTCGGCGCAAGGAGGACCTGACCGACGAGCCGCCCGAGCAGGAAGCGGCGGGTCACGACCCCGAGCGCGCGGCCCAGGCGGCGCAGGCCTCACGGTTGGTGCACCAGGCGCTCGAGAAGCTGTCGGCGAAGAAGCGCGTGGTGTTCGTCTACCACGAGCTGTGCGGGCTGGGCCCCGAGGAGATCGCCCAGGCCTGCGGCACGTCGTACAACACGGTGCGATCACGACTGCACCACGCGCGGCTCGAGTTCACCGCCGCCATGCGCGAGCTGACCCGTGAGGTGATGCCATGACCCGCCACGACGAATCGGTGCTCTGGGCCTACGCGGCCGACGAGCTGGGCCCCGGCGAGAAGCGCGGGCTCGAAGATCACCTCGACGGGTGCCCCGAGTGCCGGGAGCAGTTGGCCTCGGTGCAGATCGCCCGCGAGGCGCTCGAGGGCGCGCGCGCCACCATTCCCCAGGTGACCTGGAGCAAAGTCGACGAGGTCATCGGAGCGTTGGTCGAGAAGCGGCTGGCCAGCCAGGCGCGTCGGCCGATGCTGCTGCGCCTGTCGTTCGCGGGTGGGCTGGCGGTGGCTGCTGCGGCGGCGGCGCTCTTCGTGCTGACTCGCCCCGAGCCGGTGGCGGTGGCCGAACCGGTGGCGATGGTGAACGTGCCTCCACGGCCGGTCACTGCGCGGGTCGATCGCGCCGAGGGGTTGTCGCGCGACGGGGAGCACGGCTCGTTGCTGGACGGCACCGAACTGCACAGCGGCGATGCGTTGAGCACCACGGCGTCGGGCAAGGCCTTCCTGCATCTGCCCGACCTGAGCCACCTGCGGGTGGGCGCGGCCTCGCACGTGACGCTGACCCAGGCCGAGGCCGACGACGTGGCGCTGGCGCTGGAATCGGGGCACGTCGCGGTGCGCGCGTCGCATCAGGACCGCAAGGGCTTCGTGGTGCGCAGCGGCGGGCTGACGGTGCACGTGGTGGGGACGGTGTTCGCGGTGACGAAGTCGACGCTGGGTACCGAGGTCGCGGTCAGTGAGGGCCGGGTGCGGGTCGAGGTGCCGGGGCACGACGACGTGTTCGTGGGGCTGGGCGAGCGGTTGCTGCTCGATGCGCGCGGCAAGGTGACCAGGGGCAAGGTCACGGCGGCGCTGACGAAGGAGCTCGACGAGGTGGCGGCGGTGGCCGATGCCACCATGGCGGTCGAGACCCAGGCGGTGGTGGCGGCGTCGGGAGGGCAGCAGAGCGCGCCGCCGCTGCTCAGTGCGCAGGGCACGCCGCGTACCTTGCCCCGGTTGGACAGCAAGACGGCGCGGTCGCGACAGGTGTCGTTGCCGCCCGATGCCCTGGCCAGCGCGCCGTCGACCGAGCAGCCTGTGCAGCAGCGCGACGAGGTGCCGGTGGTGCAGCGGGTCGAGCCGAAGATCGACGTGGTGATCGAAGAGCCTCCCGAGGTGTGGCCATCGATGGTGCCGGGCGGGAAGGCCACGTTCAGCAAGCGCGAGCCGATGCCGGCGGCGCCACCCGACGCGACCGAGTGGGCGAGTCTGCCTGCGGCGGTGGAGCCGGTGCCCGTTCCAGTGCCTGCGGTCGTTCCGGTGCAGACGGCCGTGGAGCCGAAACAGAGCAAGCTTCGCGACGAGCCAGAGGTGGTGGCGGCGGTGCCGGCGCGGCAGGGCAGCAAGCCGCTGGCGCGCGACCTGGAGTCGTTGTTCATGGAGCACGCCGAGGCCGCGCTGGGGCAGGGCACGTGCGAGCGGTTCCAGGTGGGGCTCGAAGACCTCGCGCAAGACGCGCAACGCACCCCTCGGACCGAGTTGGCGCGCATCTTCCGGGCCAGGTGCTTCGCGCTCGAGCTGCGGCCGAGGCAGGCCATCAACGAGTACCGGAAGTACCTCGAGGAATACCCGCGCGGGCGGTTCCTCGAAGAGGCGCGCGACGCGGTCGGCCCGTGAGCAGCCGAAGCGTGTTCGCTTCGAGGGGTGATGGACCGGCGATGCCCCGCACGACGTGTCTGGCACCCTCCCAACGGTTGACGAGGTCCACGAAGCAGGGTGACCTCGCCCGATGCTCTTCCTGGCCCTGCTCCTGACTGCCTCGCCCGACCCGACCCTTGCCGCCCAGGGCGTCAATGAGTCGGTGCTCACCACCGACGCGCTCCTCGCGCTGAAGGCCGGCTCGCTGTCAGCCGTCGAGCCAAGCGGCGCGCACTTCAGCACCCGGCCCCTCACCGCGCTCTCGGGCGCTCAACGCGCGCAATTGGCCACCGCCGTCCTCGGCGTGGTCAAGGCGTACCTCGCCACGCCCGAGGCCCACCAACGTTTCGGCGCCTCGAAGGCCGGCAAGCCTCCCGACGACCCCTCGGCGCTCCTCAAGGAACTCGAGGCTGAGCAGGCCAAGCGGCGTTCCGACCAGGCCGAACAACTCGCCCAGGCGCCCGCCGCCCAGCGCGCCCAGATTCAGAAGGCCCTCGACGAGAGCAACACCGCCATCGACAAGATGATCGCCGACGCGCGCGCGCGCGCTCCGGAAAAGCAGAAGCGCTACGAGCAGAAGCTGGCGGAATGGAAGCGCGGCGCCGAAGCCAGGGAACACGAGCTCGAGCCGCACCTCAAGGGCCTGCTCACCCAGTTCCTCGCCGAGACGAAGGACCTGCCGTGGAACGCGAAGCTGGGCCCCGACAAGGCCTTCGTGGACCATACCCTCGAAGACAAGCCGCGCTGGTGGAAGGCGTGCTGGCGCGCGGGCAAGGAGCCAGTCGAGGCCGCCCGGGCGTTCGCCACGAAGTGGGTGGCCGAGCTGAAGTGACGACTGTCGAGGAAGTGTGGAGCAGCGAC
>CAIWFK010000905.1 GCA_903911905.1 uncultured Myxococcales bacterium | reverse complement strand
GAGGCGGCGCAGGCCTACGAGTCGCTGGGGGCTCCGCCGGGGTCGCGTTGGGCCGAACAGGCGCTCCTGCGCGCGTCGGCGATGCGTGGCGCCATGACGCGCCGATGGGCCAGCTTCGGCCTGGCGACCGTGAGCGCGCTGGTGGTGCTGGTGGGAGCGTGGCGCTCGCGTCGGTCGCTCTGGCCGCCGCCCGAGGAGTTCACCTGGGCCGGGCCGGTGCTGGGCCTGCTCGCGCTCGCCGGACTCTCGCGGCCCGATGACGAGCGCAGCGCGGTGCTGACGGTGTCGCTGGGTGGGCTGGGGCTGTTGTGGGTGACGGGCGCCCGGCTGCGTTCGCGCCGACTGACGATTCGAACGAGGGTGCTCGAGGCCGCGCTCGCCACCTTCCTGAGCGCCAGTCTGCTCTTCATCGCCATCTCGGTCGCCGAGCTCTGGCCGCGGGTGTTGGATACCCTCATGGGAGGTGCCGAATGATCGACCCCGAAGACCCCAGGCCGCGCATCTTGGGGGTGCGCTTCGGGGTGAACCCGAACTCCTCGTCGCTGGGCATCGACGTGACCTTCCTGCTCTTCGGCGGAGCCGCGGCGGTCTTCTCGGCGCTGGTCGCCTCGGTGCTGTTGCGCGGGCGCACGCCCGTCGTCCTCCACGGCGAAGACCAGGAGAAGCCGTGAAGCTTCGCCCTGAATGGAATGGCGCGCTGGTGGCGCTCGAGCGGCCGCACGCGCTGGTGTCGGTGAACCGCGCCTGGGCTCGTCGGCTGGGTGTGAAGGACTCGCCGCGCTGGCGAGGTGACGACCCCGGGCACCTGAGCGCACCGACCGAGGTGCATCTGGTGGTCTCGAAGCGGTGCTCGGCCGGCTGCACCAGTTGCTACGTCGACGCCACGCCGAACGGCCCAGCCCTCGAGGCCCGCGCGGCACGCCAGGCGATCGACCGACTGGCTGCGCTGGGGGTCTTTCACGTCGCGCTCGGCGGCGGCGAGGCCATGGACCTCGACTACCTCTTCGAGCTGGCCCACTACGCACGCTCGAAGGGCCTGGTGCCCAACCTCACCACCGCGGGACTTGGGTTGACGGTGGAGCAGGCCCGCGCCTGCGCGGTGTTCGGGCAGATCAACGTCAGCGTCGACGGCGTGGGCGAGGCCTACCGGCGCGCGCGCGGCTTCGACGGCTACGCCCACGCGGTCAAGGCGCTGCGAGCGTTGCGCGCCTCGTGCAAGCGGGTGGGCATCAACTTCGTGGTCTCGCGCAGCAGCTTCGACGAACTGCCCAGGGTGGTGGCGCTGGCCCGGTCGCTCAAGCTCGACGAGGTCGAGCTGTTGCGCTTCAAGCCTGCCGGTCGCGGCACGGCGACCTTCGCGCAGGAAGATCTCACCGACGAACAGGCCCGCGCCCTCTTTCCCCTGGTGCGCAGGCTCACCTTTCGACACCGCGTGCGCCTGAAGCTCGATTGCTCGTTCGCCCCCATGGTCTTCTGGCACCGGCCGTCGGTCGCGCTGGCGCGGTTCTTCGGCGTGGTGGGCTGCCAGGGCGGCAACGTGCTGGCTTCGGTCATGCCCGACGGCTCGCTCACCGGCTGTTCGTTCGGAGGGCCCACCGAAGCGTCGATCTTCGACGCGGCGGGCGTCGATCGCGCGGTCGAATCGGGGTTCCAGGCCTTCCGGGGGTATGCCGCGCGCGCCCCCGACCCCTGTCGAAGCTGCGAGTACCTCTCGCTCTGCAACGGAGGCTGCCGAGTGGTGGCCGCCGCGAAGGGCGACTGGTGGCAGCCAGACCCCGGCTGTCCCCGGGTCGTGGCGTTTCGCCCCGCAAGTCGGTCCGTTGGTGCGGCGAGCCCGTGATTGGCGTAGCTCATGCACGCAGCGCGCGCAGGAGCTTCTCGTGACCCAGCGTCGACTCGCGGTGGTGGCTTCGCTGCCAGCGCCGCAGCCGTCTGACGACAACCCGCCGCCCAGGCCGTCTGCGAATTCGGCTCCTCCACCGCGCGAACTTTCGCTGCCGCAGTTCGGCGCCTTGACCGCCATCACGTCACTGCTGCTGATGGGCCTGGGCGCGATGGTGATGCCGGGGCCGGCGGTGGCGAGTGATCTCCCCACCAGCTTGCGGGGCGTCGCCCACTGGGACGCGGGTTGGTACACCGAGATTGCCGTGCACGGCTATTGGTACCACCCGGGCGAGCAGAGCCCGGTGGCCTTCTGGCCGCTCTTTCCGCTGACGTTGATGGCGCTGGTGAAGCTGGGCGTCAACCGCTGGGTGGCGGGCGCGCTGGCCTCGCTCACCTTCGGCGCCTTCGGGGCGTGGGTCTTCAGTCGCTGGGCGAAGGTGCTGGCGCCGCGGGTGTCGAACGACGCGACGCGGCTGCTGCTGGTCTTTCCCTTCGCGGTGTACCTGTACGGCATCATCTATTCCGACGGGCTGTTCCTGACCTGCGTGGCGAGCGCGTTCCTGCTGCTCGAGCTCGATCACCCCGTGCTGGCGACCCTGGTCGGCGCGCTGGCCACGGCCTGTCGCCCGGTGGCGCTCGCCGTGGTGGTGGGGCTGCTGGTGCGCTCCATCGAGCGACGGCGGACCCAGGTGCTGCCGGTGCGCGCGGTCGACCTGCTGCCCGTGTTCTCGTTGGTGGGGCTGGCCTGTTGGATGGTGTTCCTGGACGTGCGCTTCGGCGACCCGCTGGCGTGGATTCACGTGCAGGGCGCTCCCGGGTGGGACCAACCGCCCGGCTGGAGCAGTTGGCTCAAGCTGTCGTTCTTCCAGACCATGTTCCCCCGCGTGGCGCCGCTGGTCGCGCTGCGGCTGGGCGGGCACGCGCTGACCACGCTCGGTGCCCTGGCGCTGGTGGTGCCGACCTTCCGCCGCCTGGGCGTCGGCTACGGCGTGTATTGCCTGATGGTGGTCGGCATTCCCGCGATCTCGAGCAAAGACTTCCAGAGCCTCGGTCGGTACGTCATCGCGGGGTTCCCGCTGTTCCTCACCCTGGCGCTGATGCTCGCCGAAACGCCGTACCTGCGGCGGCGGGTGATCGCCGCCTCGGCCCTGGTGATGGCGGGCTGTGCCTTCGCCTTCGGTGCCGGCGGGTACGTGGCCTGACCCCTCAGGAATTCGTGGGCTGACCCAGGCAGGCTGTCAGCGGTGGCGCGATCAGCCCCAGCGAACCGCCCGCATCGACGACGACGAGAGGTCGAACCCGGTGATGGGAAACGAGAGCGGGTCATCGGCTCGTGACGCACCGGCCGCCACCAGGCCTCGGGTCCGTCACCTCAGCCGGCGACCAGCAACTCGCGCGCGGTCTCGACGAACACCTGCAGGGCAGGCGATTTCTGCGCGCGGCTGGGGAAGTACAGAAAGAAGCCAGGCACCGTCGCCGCGTAGCGCTCGAGCACCAGCTTCAGGCGGCGGCGCGCGAGCGCGTCGGCGACGGTGGGCTCGAAGACGTAGGCCAGCCCCAGCCCTCGCTCGGCGAGCGCGAACGACAGCAGGCTGTCGTTGGTCACCACGCGCCCCCGCACCGGCACCCGCCAGGTGCGCCGCCCCCGCTCGAATTCCCACGCGTACAGCGCCCGGGTGGTCTGCGAGCGGAAGGTCAGGCATTCGTGCTCGAGCAGATCTTCCGGGCGTTCGGGCGTGCCGTGGCGCTCGAGGTAGGCGGGCGCGCCCACCACCACGAAGCGGGCCGCGCGGGTCAGGCGCACCTGCACCATGTCGCGTTCGATCGATTCAGCCAGCCGCACGCCGGCGTCGTAGCCGTCGGCCACCACGTCGACGAACCGGTCTTCGATGACCACCTCGACCTCGACCCGCGGGTGACGCGCCTGGAAGGTGGGCAGTACCGGGGTGATGACGAACGGTACGGCCGTACGCGGCACCGACAGCCGCAGCCGGCCCACCACTTCGCCCGGCTGAGCAGCGACCGAGCGCATCGCTTCGAGCGCCTGCCCCAGCGCCGGGCCCGCGCCGTCCATCAACCGGCGGCCGGCGTCGGTGAGCGCCACGCTGCGGGTGGTGCGGGCGAAGAGCGGCACGCGCAGGTGGGCCTCGAGCTGCTTGATGGCCTGGCTGATGGCCGAGGGCGAGACGCCCAGTTCACGCGCGGCCCCGGTGAAGCTGCGCAGCCGCGCCACGGCGAGGAAGGTCTGGAGCTGCGGTAGATTATGAAGCATGGCTTCAAAGCCTATTGCCTTTGTCGACCGTAGTCAGGCGGTGGGCTCGGGCGTACGCAGGTGGCACCACTTCACGAAAGGTCACGCCATGAAGACGCGCACGCTCGGCAGGTCTCTCGAGGTCTCGGCCGTGGGCTTCGGGTGCATGGGGCTCAACTTCTCGTACGGCCACACGCTGGAAAAGCCTGCGGCGCTGACGCTGCTGCGCCAGGCCTTCGACGCAGGGGTCACCTTCTTCGACACCGCCGAGGCCTACGGGCCGTACACCAACGAGGAATGGGTGGGTGAAGGGCTCGCGCCGGTGCGCGACCGGGTGGTGCTGGGCACCAAGTTCGGCTTCCGCCAGGGGCAACTGGCGCTGGGGCTCGACAGCCGGCCCGAGACGATTCGGGCGGTGGCCGAGGCCTCGCTCAGGCGGCTGAAGACCGACCGACTGGACCTGTTCTACCAGCACCGGGTCGACCCGGCCGTGCCCATCGAAGAGGTGGCCGGCACGGTGAAGGCGTTGATCGCCGAGGGCAAGGTTCGGCACTTCGGCTTGTCCGAGGCGAGCGCGGCCACCATTCGGCGCGCCCACGCCGTGCAGCCGGTGACTGCGGTGCAGAGCGAATATTCGCTGTGGTGGCGCGAGCCCGAGCAGTCGGTGCTGCCGACGCTCGAGGAGCTGGGTATCGGCCTGGTCCCCTTCAGCCCGCTGGGGCGCGGGTACCTGACGGGCGCCATCGACGCCACGACCGAGTTCCCCAGGGGCGATTTCCGCAACACCGTGCCGCGCTTCACGCCCGAGGCGCGCCAGGCGAACCAGTCGCTGGTCGATCAGCTCGCCGCCCTCGCCGCCAGACGTCAGGTGACCACCGCGCAGATTGCGCTGGCCTGGTTGTTGGCCCAGAAGCCGTGGATCGTGCCGATTCCCGGCACCACCAAGCTGAACCGCCTGCACGAAAACGTGGGCGGTGCCGAGGTCTCGCTCTCGCGCGAAGAGCTGGCGGGCATCGACGCGGTGTTGGCGGCGACCACGGTGCAAGGCGCGCGCTACCCGGCGCACCTCGCGGCCATCGTCAGCAACGAGGAGCAATCGCGCGGCGATTCACGCTAAGGGGACGCGCATGAACTCGAGCTGGCGGCTGGTGCTGATGTTGTCCCTGAGCGCGTGCGGCGTGGGCACCTCGCCGACTGGTGACGCGGGCTCGTTCGATGGCGGCGTCACCGCTGACGGCGGCGTGATGGCCGACGGCGGTACGGCCTCGCGGTGCACGGTGACGACCGACCTCGTGCACTGCGACTTCCAGCGCACCGCGTTCGATGGCGGCGGGGTCACCCGCGACGTGTACTTCGAGACGCCCACCACGCCGGCGCCGGCCAACGGCTACCCCGTGGTGCTGATGTACCAGGGCAGCTTCTTCGGGCCGTCGAACTCGTGGGGTGACGTGCCGTCGAGCCAGCCCTTCGGCGGCTACTACCAGGCCAGGCTGCAGGCGACGCTCCTGGCGCACGGCTTCACGGTCATCGCCCCCACCGCGCAGAATGGGCTGGCGTGGCAGACCAACCTGACGCTCGACTGGAACACCACCCAGGACAAGCCGTTCATCGACGCGCTCATCGCCGCCATCGGCCGTGGGGAATTCGGGCCGGCCGACACCTCGCGCCTGTTCGCCACCGGCATCTCGAGCGGTGGGTACATGACCAGCCGCATGGCGCTGAGCTACCAGGGCGTGTTCCGCGCACTGGCGATCAACTCGGCCAGTTGGGCCACCTGCGGCGGCGCCCTCTGCGTGCTGCCCGCCTCCCTGCCGCCGATGCACCCGCCCACCGTGTTCCTGCACGGGCGACTCGACCTGACCGTGCCGCTCAACACCGCGCAGGCGTACGAGAGCCTGCTGGTCACCGCGGGCGTGCCGACCGATATCATCATCGACGACACGGCCGGACACCAGTGGCTGAGCGTGGCGCCCGAGCGCGTCACCCAGTGGTTCGAAACGCACTGAGTACGGGCGTGGCGAAGCTGCAGACGCTGCAGCAGGACGTGAAGGCGGCGAAGAAGGACCTCGACACGTTCAAGAAGCAGTCGATGCCGTCCTGACGCGGGTTCGAGAACATCCCAACTGGACTGCATCGTTCGCGCAACGGGCGTGACGGTCCTCGGGTGTCCATGACAGAGCCGCGCCGATGAGACTCCGGTCGACGCTGGTGTGGGTGGTGTTCGTGGCCTGTGGGGCGCCTCGCGGTGACGACGGCTTCGACGCAGGCGCGATGGTCGATGGTGGCGCCCTCGACGCTGGCGTAAGGCTCGATGCGGGGTCGAGCTCCGATTCCGGAATGAGCTCCGATTCAGGAGTCGCCACTGACGCTGGGTCCTTCCTCGACGCCGGAGACGCCACCGACGCCGGTTCGGTCTTCGACGCGGGAGCGTTCTCGGACGCGGGAATGAGCTCCGACGCAGGCCCGAGTCCCATTCCCGATGCGGGACCACCCGGTCACCCTGGCTGGGCCGAATACACGTTGCTGCCCGGCGCGCATTCGGCGCTCGTGTCGTTGAACGGCGCGGCGCGGCTGCCGCTGGCGGGCTTCACCTTCGTCGGCGCCCGCACCTACCACTTCATCTTCGACCCCAGCGCGGCCTACGTCCTCACCACCCCCGCGCAGCCCGGCGACCAGTTCGATTGGAACAAGCTGCCCGGGCTGTCCGACTGCGGTCAGCTCGACCTCGCGCAAGATGGGCTGATGTTCGCCTGGCGCTGGCGGGTCGACCTGACGCCGCCCGTGCTCGAGCTGGCGCACTACGCCAACAACGCGGGCGTGCACCTGTACCCGCCGCAGGGGCTGGTGACGCTCGACGAGGCCGACCTGCAGGCCGGCGAGCCGTTGACCTACGAGCTGGCCATCGGCGGCGCGGCGAACGATCGCTACCTCTTCCACCTTTCCGGCACCATTCGCGGCCGGGTGATCGACGCGCGCGCCGAATGGCCGAGGCGCTGCGCGGGGGCCTCGACCTCGAGCCTCAAGTGGGCGGCCGGCTTCTATTTCGGCGGCACCTCGGTCGCCCCCAGCACCATCACCGGCTGGGTGCAGGAATGACGTGAGCGATGGGCCGTCACTCCAACCTGGTGGAGTGCGCGCGCCACGGGCCTCGATTCCGCGCGCTTCGCCGTGGACCGCGACTTGCTGAGGCGTTGGGTGCCGCCGCGACGACCAGCGGGGGCATCACCCCACGAGGCAACCATGACCGACATCGCGATTCAACGAGCTCCGACCGCCGACCCCACGCCCACCTCTGCCGCCGACTCCTACCGGATGATCCGCGACCTCTTCCGCCAGGACCCGTACCGCGAAATGGCGCCGGTCTTCGACGCCGAGGCGGTCAACGCCTTCACCGCCCCCTTCGAGATCAAGGAAACGAAGGACGGCTTCAGCTTCAAGGCCGACGTGCCGGGCGTGAAGGACGCCGACCTCGAGGTCACCGTCACCGGCAGCCGGCTGACCATCGCCGGGCAGCGCGCGGAAGACGTCGACGAGCAGGGTGACCAGTATTATTCGTGCGAGCGGCGCTATGGCGCGTTCAGCCGCACCTTCGCGCTGCCCGAGGGCGCCGACGCCGGCAACGCCCACGCCGACCTGAAGGCGGGCGTGCTCACGGTGGTGGTGCCCAAGCTGCCTGGCGCCCAGCCGAAGAAGATCGCGGTCAAGAGCACTGGTGCCGCGCCGCCCGTGAAGGCCTGATCACGGAGCCGGTGGCAGCTTCGCCAACGCGCGCCGAGCGACCTCGCAGAGCACCAGGTTGCACGGCTCGCAGCCGCTGTCGCAGCACCGCGGCCACCGTTCGGGTGGCGCGGTGGCGATGGGCTTGACGCACGAGCGGTACCACGTGGGCAGCCCGACCTCGTCGCTGGCCGCGTCGATCGCTTCGTCGAGTGGCGTCTTCGCGTCGCTCACGCCTGCCGTCGCGGTCGCGCGCCGAACCACACCCGCCGGGCGTGCTGCAGCCCCGACACGCCGAAGATCGCCGCGCCGAGCAGCAGCGCCGTTCCGCCTCTCGACGGCGCCTGCGCCAGGCTGACGCTCGCCAGGGCACACCCGAGTAACGCGGTGAGCCCGCCCACGCTCGAGGCGACGGCCGCGACCATCGGCCTTCGCCTGCCTGCCAGCGAGACCACGGCCGCTGTGCAGAAAAGCACGACCAGCGCGCCCGTCACGTTCGGCTGGGCGACGGCCACGCCGAAGGCCAGCAGCAGTGCCCAGACGATGATCACCACCGTGGTCTCGACCGCTCGGGACATGCGGTGCGCGTAGCCCACCGCGCCGGCCGGCGTCCAGCCGCCAGGCCTCAGTCGAACGGCTGCGGGGTCACGCCCTTGTGCCGCAGCTCGCTGACGAAGAGCACCGTGGCCTCGTCGTTGCCGTCGGCCTGCATGAACTCCTTCTTCGCCACCTTGATCGCGTCGTCGAACTCGGCGCCGTGGGTCATGGTGGTCTCGAGGAAATAGACGTTGGTGGGGGGCACGCCGTCCTTCGGGCCCGCGTGCCAGGCGACGAAGGCATGGCCGGGAATGATCACGATGGCCGGCTCGAGCCCCACCGCTTCGAGCAGCGAGGCGTACAGCAGCGTGCCTTCCAGGCACTGCGCGTTGGTCGAGGTCAGCACCTCGGTCGGCAGGCGCGTGCGCTGCCCGAAGCCCATGCCCGACATCACGTTGGGGTCCATCACGTACGAGACGCCCTTGCCCTTGAGCGCTTCGAACAGGGCCTTCACCTGCGGCAAGGTGGCCGACTGCTCGCCCGAGAACGAGTGCCCCGGCGCGTTCTTCTTGGCGTCGGTGAGGAAGGCGTCGATGGCCTTGGCGTTCGGCGTCACCCACGCCGCCAGGTACGAATAGGTCTTCACCCGCTGTTCCTTGTCGACCGCGGCCGACATCGGCAGGAAGTCGCGCGGCTCGAGGCTGATTTCGTGCGATTCCTGCAGCGCGACCTTCTCGGTGCCGTCGGCGCCGATGATCGTCAGCTTGAGCTCGAGGTTGGCCTGCCGTGTGGCGCGCACCGTCGACGGGTCGAAGGTCGCCAGCAGGGGCGGCGTCAGGTCGAGCACCAGGTCCTTGCCCTTGCGCAGCGGCACGGTCTTGGTGGTGGTGCTGGTGACGCCCGCGATGCTCGCTTCGATGCGCAACTGGCGATCGTCGCCGATGTTGGTCACGTACAGGCGCACCGGCGGCGCCAGGCGATCGACCTTGCCGACCAGGTGGTACACCCCCAGCGCGACGTGGCTGGCGTACTCGGGCTCGACCACCAGGCGGAAGGCCTTGGCCGGCACCAGCGCGTTCTGCAGTTGCTCGACCGATTCCTTGTCACCGTCGTTGAGGTCCATCAGCAGCGTCGAGAGTTCCTGCGTGTCGAGGTCGCCCAGGTGCAGGCTGGCGCGCGCGTTGTACTTGTGGGCGCGGGCGCTGACGGCGGTCTTCTCGGCCTCATTCTTCAGCTTCTCGGCCAGCGCGAGCGTCTTGTTCGACGCGTCGAGGCACTTCTTCCACTGCCGCTGCTTGCAGTACCCCTTGGCCTGCGTGAGGTTCAGGTCGGGGTCCTTCGGCGACTTGGCCAGCAGCTCGCCCAGCACCGTCATGGCGGTGTCGGTGTCGCCCAGGCCCATCAGCGCGCGGGCCAGCAGCTCGGGGTGTGCATTCTTCGGGTCGGCCTTGCGCAGCATCTTGGCGATGTCGGCCTCGAGCACGAAGTACTTCTCCTTCTCGGCACAGCGCGCGACGGCCAGGAACGGCTTCGCGTTCTTCTTCACGTCGCCCAGGGTGAGGTCGGCGTGGTTGATGAGGTAGCGCGTGCTCGGGGTGACGAGGTCGCTGCACGGAGCCTTGCCCGCGTCGGCCGCCACGAGCACCTCGGAGAGTCGCTTGCGGGCGTCGGCGACGCCGGGGTCCACGTCGGGAGCGCCAGCGGCCAGCGCGAAGAGCAGGGTGGTGATGAGCATGGTCGCGCATGGTACCGCCCCGGCCCGCGCTGACAACCCCGCCGTGTCGGCGCGTCAGCGAAAGGACAACGCCGAGATGTTCAGGTCACCACAGTCGTCGAGCGGCACTGGCTGCCCCGGGGCGAGCGCGTCGTCGAGGAGCCAGCCCTCGGGCCCGAAGATCAACGCCACGGGGTGGAGCGTGCGCGCCGTGGGGGTGTGCGCGCGAATGCGCACCTGGCGACCTTCTCGAACCGCGAGCGCCAGCGGCGCGATGCGCGGGTCCGGCGCGTCGGCGGCGGCGGCTTCCATGCGAAAGCGCTGCTGCGCCACCATCGCAGTCTCACGCACGCCGTCGGGGAGCGACTCGAGCAGCTTGGTGCGCGCGGCCCGCCCTGCGGCACCCAGGCCCACCGCGTCGAGCATCGGCACCGGTGCGCCCAGAATCAGCCCCAGCGCTTCGGCTTCCGAGGCCGAGAGGCCGGTGAGGCGGGACCGGTAATCGAACCCCAGCTCAATGCCTCCGCGAGCGCCCCGGTGCACCACCATAGGCAGGCCCGCCTCGGACAACGCCTCGACGTCGCGCAGCACGGTGCGACGGGTGACCTCGAGCTCGCTCGCCAGTTGGGCGCAGGTCAGGCGGCCCCGGTTCTGGAGCAGCAGCAACACCCGCAGCAGTCGCGAGGCGCGCATTCGACGAGGCTCGTTTCATATATGACAGAAGATGTCACCTTCGACCGCGTAGACCGGTCGCCCTCCCCGACGTCAGGAGTCACCATGGCCACGAAGAAGCCGACCCCGAAGAAGGCGCCCGCAGCGAAGAAGCCCACCCCTCGCGTGACGTACGGCGCGGGCACCGAGGCCGACCCGTGGGTGCTCAAGACGCCCTCGCTCAGCTCGGAGTTCGAGGCCTGGCGCGACGAGACGGCCACGCCGCCGGCGCTGATGGTGCAGGTCGGTTCGACGCGGCTGTCGTACCAGTTGCGCTGCCTCGAGGACCTGCCGGCCATGTTGAAGAAGCAGGGCGACTGGGTGTTGCTGGGCAACGCCGACGAAGGCAAGCCGACGCCCGACGGCAGCATCGAAGCGTGGGCGCGCTCGCCGAAGAACCCGGTCGGCGGCTACTACGGCCTGCGCAAGGGGTACCGCGGCCGCTTCGCGAACTACGTGACGCCGGTGCTCGAGCTGCTGGGGAAGCTCGAACTCGAGCACGCGCCGAAGAACAACCGCGCCCGGAGCGTGTCGTAGAGCGGCTGGCGCTCTTCGCGCTGGTCCCGCTCACCGAGCGCGACGGGCCTCGGTGCCTTCCACCACCACCCGCACCAGGGTGGGAAAGCGCTCGAGAATGGTGCCCGCGCCTTCCATCATGAAGCGGCCCTGCACGACCAGGTCGCGCAGGTGGGGCAACTGGTGCAGCACCTCGAGGTCGTCGAACGCGCCGAAGCCGTTGAGCTGCAGGTGGAGCACCAGGCGCGGCTGAGCGGCGAAGAGCTCGTCCAGCCGGGCGAGGGTGGTGGGCTCGACCTTGAACCGGCGGGCGAACTGCACCTGCGTCACGCGCTGGCGGGCCAGCTTCTCGAGGTCGGCGGGCGTGAGGTCGTCGTACACGTTGAGCACGCCGTGGGTGGTCAGCACCCAGGCCCCGGCCCAGGCCGCGGTGGTCGAAGCGAGCGCCTCGGACGATTCGACCAGCGCGCGCACGTCGGGCGGGGTGGTGGACCAGGGCTGCGGGGGCGGCCGACCGACCGGAGGGGAGCGCCGCGGGGCGAGCAGGCCACCCAGGTCCAACGGCGGGAGACTGGAGCGCGCCTCGCGCAGTTCGACCAGTCGCTCGTAGAGGGCGTCGAGGTGATCGAGCTGCGGCCAGAGCTGCGCGAGCTCGGAGTTGCGCTTGTCGAGCACGCGGGGCAGGGCTTCGAGCGCGCGCTGCACGAGCGAGGGGTCGGTCTCGAGCGCGGCGATGAGCGGCGCGACCTGTTTGGGGCGCGTGCCGGGCCCGAAGGCCAGGGCGATGAGCTCGGCCACCGCGACGCAGGCCTGCCCATCGTCGACGTCGAGGTATTCGCCGCGTTCCATGGTGGCGATGCCTTCGAGCAAGGCCGCCACCGCATCGGCGGGAACGTCGCTCTCGCCCAGCTCGAGCAGCAGGTCGCTCGCTGCGTCATTCTCGAATGGTCCGCTGCCCCAGGTGCCCATGGCGAGCGCCATTGTGGCCGCTCGACGGGCGCAGGTCGATCATTCGGCTGCCCGAAGGGACGGGGCGGTGGCGTCGGGCCCGGTCGGTTCGAATCGACGAAGCAGGGTCGATTCGCCCCGGTCGCTCACGTATAGCTCGCAGCGCCATGTCCTTCCTTCGACGAGCGCTGCTGGTGGTCCTCTTTCCGCTCGTCGCGTGCCGCGAAGCGCCGCTCGAGGTCCCGTTCGACCCGAACGCCGGGCGCCTGCGCTTCGAACTGCAGCTCGATGGTCGCGCGGTGACGCTCGACCTGACGCGCAACTCGCAGTTGCTCTCGCCCGATTTCCGCGCGCAGCGCTCCGACGGTCTGCAGATCGTCGACGAGCCGGTCGAGGTGGCCGAGCTGACGCGGTGCCTCTTCACCGGCGTCGCGCACTGGTCCGACCAGCCGGGTGGAACGCCAGGGGTGGTGGCGGTGCATGGCTGTGACGGGCTGCGGGGCGTGCTGTCCCTCGATGGCCAGGTCTGGTCCCTCGAGCACGGCGCCACGCCAGAAGAGGTGCTGGTGCAGTCGGTCGCCCAGCAGCCGCTCGACGCGCCCCGACGCGCGACGGCGAGACGGCTGCCGCTGACGGCCTCGGGCGTTCAGACGCAGGCGCTGGTGCCACCGAGCAAGTACCTCGAGCTCTCGCTCTTCAACGACCCCAGCTTCGCCACCGCCCACGGTGCCATGACCCGCGATGCCGCGCTCGAGCTGGCGAACATCGCCGACACGCTCTACCGCTCGGGCTCGCTGACCCCGTCGATGGCGATCGTGGTGAAGTCGCACCTGTCGTTCCCGGTGAGCATGCCCTTCACCTGGACCACCCTGGCCAACGGGGAAGCGTCGTCGACGTCGTTGCTCAATTCGTTCTCGGGTTGGGTGGGGCAGCACCTCTCGCCGGCGGGGCAGGTGGTGCCGGGTGACGATTACTTCCTGCTCACCGGCCTCGACTTCGACGGCGCGACGGTGGGCCTCGCGGACCTGGGCGCGGCCTGTCGCGTTCCGAACGGCGGCGGCATTTCGCAGTCGACCTTCAGCACGGCGTACAACGGCGTGACCGTGGCGCACGAGCTGGGTCACACCGTGGGCCTGGTGCACGACACGGGGGTGCTGGGCAGCGCCTGCGATTCGTACGCGTACGTCATGGCCGCGACGGCGTGCACCAACTGTCCGACCACCCCCAGCGCCTTCTCGACGTGCAGCCAGCAGTCGTTCACCACCTGGCTCGCGAGCTCGGCAGACACGTGTCTGGACAACCTGCCGACGGTCACCATCGCGCCGCGGTGCGGAAATGGCGTGGTCGAGGCGGGCGAGCGCTGCGACTGCGGCTCGGCCGACTGCTCGACCATCGACCCCTGCTGTGACGGGGCGACCTGCCAACTGGTTGCCGGAGCGACGTGCGCGAAGACTGGCGGGTGCTGCAATCAGTGTCAGCTCGCGGGCGCGGGGCAGTCGTGTCGTGCGTCGGCGACGCCCACCTGCGATTTGGGCGGCACGTGCAACGGCATCGACGAGGCCTGTCCGCCCTCGACGTTGCCGGTGGGGGTGGCGTGCGACGACGGGAACTCCGCGACCGGCGGCACCTGCTACCAGGGCAAGTGCGTCAGCTACCTCGCCGAATGCCTGAGCCTGCCTGCCCTCGGCTTTCCCGGCATGGGCATGACGACGTGCAACTCGCAGGCGTCGTTCAACAACGGCAACTTCTGCTCGGTCCTGTGGTGTGGGCTGAACGACAACATGAACTCGTGCACCAGCAGCAGGTTGTCGTCGGGTGCTCAGGTGATGATGTCGGACGGCGTGAGCTGCGGCGCGAACAGCCAGTGCGTGGGCGGTGCGTGCGTGGCGTCGTCGACCCTCACCACGCCGGCCGTCTATGCGTTCAAGGCCGGGCCGTGGGGCGCGTGCTCGGTGGCGTGTGCCGGTGGGACCCAGACGCGGGTGGTGACCTGTGAAGACCAGGTGGGCCGCCCGTTCCCCGATGCGTCGTGTGCTGGGGCGAAGCCCGCGACCAGCCAGGCGTGCAACACCATGGCGTGCCCGAGGTACACGTGGGTGCCGTCGGCCTTCGGTGCGTGTTCGGCGCCGTGTGCCGGTGGGACCCAGACGCGGACCGTGAGCTGCGTCGATCAGACGTCGATGACCACGGTGGCTGATTCGCTGTGCACCTTGCCGAAGCCGCCGCTGCAGCAGGCGTGCAATACGAACGCGTGCTCGTACGCGTGGAAGGCGGGGGCGTATTCGGCGTGCTCGGTGCCGTGCGGTGCTGGCACGCAGACGCGTGAGGTGACCTGCGTGGAGCAGACCTCGATGAACACCGTGGCCGACGTGTCGTGTGTGGGCGCGAAGCCGGACTCGCAGCAGGCGTGCAGTGGGGAGTGTGCGGATGCGGGCCTGGGCGGTGGCGGCGCGTCGGGGTGTGGGTGTGGCGCCATGCCGGGCGCCGAGTTCGTGCTCGCGGGGCTGCTGCTGGGGTCACGCCGCCGGCGAGCGAGGGCGGAATAGCTGGGCGCCTGGGGCGCGATCATCATGGGGTTCTTCGGCGCGGTGTTCGCCGCGCTGAGTCTTGGGAGGTCGGGGCCGGCGGCAGTGGTCGGGCTGCACTTCCTGCCCATGGCGTACTGGGTTCCATTCGCACCGTTCGGGGTGCGACCTTCACAGCGAGCCCGCCGCGACCGAGACGTGCGCGATGCCCACGTCCATCGTCGCGTCGGCCTCGGTGCCCGACCAATGGGTCACCACTCCGCCGCCGCGGCTGAGCTTCGACATCTCGGAGATGGCGCTCGAATGTGCGGCCCCACCGACGAAGCCGTACATCGAAGCGTCGTCCTTCCACACCGAGAGCGTGCGCGCCGTCAGACACTCGTCCGAGGTCGCGAATTGAAACGCGACGAGGCCGGGCGTGGTGGCCAGGCTGTCCGAGATGGCCTTGAACGCCGATTGAAACGTCTGCTGGCCGGCGGCGTCGGTCGAGAGCCGCAGATAGGTGCTGCTGAAGAGGTAGGTGCCGGCGGCGAGCTTGCCAGTCGCCGCGTCGACGCCTGGGCCGGTGAGCGCGCCGGCCACGCGCAGGTCAGGCTCGGTGTAGCTGCGCACGCAAAGCGTGTCGTTGGGGTGCGCGGTGCCGCAGCCGACCAGCGCCAGCATCGCCATCGTCATCATCATCATCGAACGGACAGGGTTCATGGAGGTTCTCCGTGTGGGCGTGGATCAGTGCAGCTGCATCGAGACGGCGAGCTCCTGGCCTTCGACCACCGTCACCTTGTTGGCGTCGAAGGTCGGCGCGGAGGTGCCGGGAATGGCGTTCTGGCTGGCGCCGTAGCCCTCGGTCGGTGCGCCGAAGGCGTTGGTGTCGAGAACGCCGTCGCCGTTCTCGTCCTGGAAGATCGAGATGGCGTAGTCGCCGCCGGGCAGCGAGTCGTACCGGCAGGTCACCGTCGCCGCGTCGGGGCTCGCCTTGGTGCTGCCACCCTTGATGGGTGACGCGCCGGGAAAACCGGTGCTCGAGTTGAAGAGCGCGCAGTAGACGAAGCCCTTGCCCACCTTCACGTTCGAGATGCTGGCGGCGATGGCGCCGGTACCGGCGGCGAGGGTGATGGTCGGCTCGGGAATCGGAGCAAGGGTGGGACCGCACGAGACCGACACGACGACGAGGACCAGCAGTGACAGACGCTTCATGGGTGGACTCCAGGGGTGGGGGACAGACGACCGAACGACAACGGCGAGAAGGTGCGGCCCAGGCGAGGGGACTCGAAGCGGTCGAGCCGCGCGAAGACGTCGACGGTGACCTGCGTGGCGCCCGGGTCGGTCGCGCTCAAGGTGGCGAGCCAGCGCTCGGTGCCGGTGGCGTCACGAAGGTGCACGTAGGTGTAGCTGCCGGCCGCAAGTCGCTCGTCGACCACGGCACGGAAGTGCTCGAGCACCGGCGTCGCGAGGGTGAGCGGGTTGGTCGCAGCGTTGCGCGCGGGCTTCGCCAGGGCGAGCAGGGTGGTGGTCAGCAGCAGCGCGGCGAGGAACGCGGTCTTCATGAACGAAGAAATACCGGGCGTGTGCTCGCGAAGAGGCGAGGCCCCGATGAACGGCGCTTCAGGAGCGACGGGCGGTCGTGGGTGGCCGACGAGCGGTGGGTGGGGTCGAACGTCGAGTCGCGTGCGGACTACGCGCCGAGCCCGAGCGCCTTGCGCACCGTGCCCAGTTCCCGCCGACTGACCCGCGCGACCTGCCCGTCGTCGAGCTCGAGCTCGTTCACGCCGTCTTCGGTGCGCAACGCCCGCACCGCGTCCAGCCGCACCAACTCCGCGCGATGCACCTGCACGAACCCGAACGGTGCCAACCGCTGTGCGAGCGCCGCCAGGGACTCCTCGAGCAGGTGCTCGGCACCATCGGCCTGGAACAGCGTGTACTTGTCGCTGGCCCAGAACCGCGTCACCTCGCGCGCGTCGAAGAACCGCACCGCCCCGCGTTGCCCGGTGATGAGCCGCGTCGGGCTGACGGGAGCGATGGCCTCGAGCGCCTTCGCCGTACCGGCCGCGGGCACCCCTGGCTTCACCTTGCCCAGCGCCGCACCGAGCCGTTCCAACCGCACCGGCTTGAGCAGGTAATCGACGGCGTTCACCTCGAAGGCCTGCACCGCGAACTCGCTCCAGGCGGTGCAGAAGATGATGGGCGGCAGCCCCGAGGAGCGCTGGGCCAGGGTGAGCCCGTCGACGCCGGGCATGCGAATGTCGAGCAGCATCACGTCGGGCGAATGGGTGGCGATGGCCGCGAGCGCCGCTTCCCCATCGCCGGCTTCCCCCACCACCGTGTGCCCCAGCTCGGTCACCTGCCGCGCCAGGCGACGTCGCGCCGGGGCCTCGTCGTCGACCACCAGCACGTCGAGCGTCATGGCGCCGGCAACGCGAGGCGGGCCAGACAACCGCCACCCTCGGCCTCCTCGAGCGCGAAGGTCCCTCGCTCGCCGTAGCTGAGCGTCAGCCGCTCGAGCAGATCGCGCACGCTGGTGCGCGTGCCTTGATGCAGCGAGGCTTTCGGGCCGGGCCCATCGTCCCGAACCTCGATGACGATGCGGTCGCCCTCGCGTCGGGCGCTGACGTCGACCCGACCGCCGGTGCGCTGCGCCAGCCCGTGCAGAATCGCGTTCTCGACCAGCGGCTGCAGCAGCAG
>CAIWFK010000904.1 GCA_903911905.1 uncultured Myxococcales bacterium | reverse complement strand
GTGCAGCCCACAGCGCTGAGACGATCTGCATAATCACTGGGATACGAAGCTGCTTGTCCTGCCACTTCTCGCACGCCTACGCCGACGGCTGTTCGCTCTACTTCTCGTTCGTCGGCTCGGGCGACGACGAGGCCGACATGGAAGCGCGCTACCAGCAGCTCTGGCGCGTCGCGCTCGCGGCGGCGGTGGGGGCGGGTGGCAACGTCAGCCACCACCACGGCGTCGGGCTGCTCAAGGCCCGCGCGCTGCAAGTCTCGCTCGGTGATGCCCGCTTTGCCCTCGCGGCGCTCAAGGCGGTGTTGGACCCCGACCACGTGCTCAACCCCGGCAAGCTGGGCACCGAGCCCGATCGCCCCGCGGCGCGCGAAGTCCCCCGCCGCCCGCAACGGCCCGAGGTCCTCACGCCCGGCTCGACCCGCGAGCTGACCCAGCAACTGCATTCGCTCGCCGATCGAGGCGCCCGGTTGGGTGGAGACGTGCGGCTCGATCGCTCGCGGCTGACCCAGGTCGAGCCGGCGCGCGATCGCTCGATGACCGTCGACGTGGGCGCTGGCGTGCGGCTTGCCGAGCTCGACGCCCGCTTGCGCGAGGTGGGCCTCACCCTCGGCCCGCTCACCCCGGCGGCCATGCGCCTGCCGTTGGCCGAGTTCCTCGAAGGGCCCTACGCCGGGCTGCGCTCGATTCCCATGGGCCGGCTCGAGCCCATCTGCACCCGCGTCGAAGGCATGCTCCACGACGGTCGGCTCTGGCAGACCCCGCTCGCGCCCCGAAGCGCCGCCGGGCCCGACTTGAGCGCCCTGCTGCTCGGAGCGCACGGGCGCCTGGGCCTGGTGACCGGCGCCACGGTGCGCTGCCTGCCCCTGCCCGAGCGCGACGTGCGCGCGACCTTCAGCTTTCCCTCGGTCAACGCGTTCCTCTCGACCGTGCAGCGGGTGCTGGCCGAAGGCATGGTGCCCCTGCGCATTCACGTCGACACCACCGCCGGGCGCGTGCTGGCCCAGTGGCGGTGGGCCGGCTCGGTCGGAGGCGTCGAGCGCGATCGCGAGCTGCTCGGCCGGCTGGTCGACGGGGCGGGCGGTCGCGCGGCAGGCGAGGGTGAGCGCGAACCACCGGTGGCGGTCGAGCACGAATCGACCTGGGCCGCGGTGCGAGAGGCGCTCTCGCAGCCCACCACCTTGCAGCTCTTTCGGCTCAGCCTGACCACCGTGGTGGCCCGTGGTGACGTCGCCGGCGTGCCGCTCGACGCTCCCACGCCCTGGTCGTCGCTCGGTGGGCGGTTGCTCGCGCTGGACCCCAATTCGATCTTCGGAGGCGCTCCGTGAGCCCGACCCCCACCACCCATTCGCAGGCCTACACGTACTGCGCCTTCTGCCCCAAGGGCTGTCGCCACGCGTGCCCGGTGTCCGAGGCCTCGCAGGTCGAGTCGCTCTCGACGTGGGGCAAGATGACCGCCGCGCACCTGGTCGAACAGGAACAGCGCCCCCTCGACGCCGAGACCGCCGAGGCCGTGCACGCCTGCACCGGCTGCCTGCGCTGCTCGAGCTTCTGCAAGCACGACAACCAGGCCGGGCCCGCGCTCTTCGCCGCCCGCACCCAGACCATCGCCGCGGGCCTGCAACCGAAGGGCGCCGCCTCGTCGCTGGCCACCTTCAAGGAAGCGCAGAACCCCTTCGGCGTCGAGCTGGCCGCGTTGGTGCAGGGCTGGCGTGCGCAGAGCGCGGTGAAGTACCCGCTGTTCCCCGGCTGCAGCACGCTGGTCAAGCGCCCCGGGCTCATCGAAGACCTGCTGGTGGTGGCCAGTGCCTTCGGTGCGCCGATGGGCGTGGCCCGCGCCGCGCAGGGCTGTTGTGGGTACCCGCTCTACGCGGCCGGCGCACACGACGCGTTCCGCGAGCACGCCCGCTCGATGGCCCAGACCCTCGACCAGGTGCCCGAGCTGGTGGTGCTCGACCCCGGCTGTGCGTACACGCTGATGAAGCTCTACCCCTCGTTCGGCGTCACGGTGAAGACCCGGGTGCGCACGGTGGTCGAAGTGCTGGCCGAGAACCTGCCCCACGCGCCCGCCCGCCCGCCGCTGCCCGACACGGTGGGCTACCACGACGCCTGTCACCTGGGTCGGGGGCTGGGCCAGTACGACGCGCCGCGCGCGCTGGTGAAGCGGGCGGTGGCGCACCTGGTCGAGGCGCCCTCGAACCGGCGGGAGGCCGGCTGCTCGGGAGGCGGCGGGCTCTTGCCGCGCACCATGCCCGAGGTCTCGGTCGAAGTGGCCCGTCGGCAGGCCGTCGAAGCGGCCAGCGGCACCGACGTGGCGGTGGTGACCGCGTGCCCCACCAGCAAGCGCATGTTCGAGCGCGCTGGCAGGCGGTCGTTCGATGTGATCGGCTTGTTGCGTCGCTGGCTGGAGGCCCCGTGAAGACCTTCTTCGTCGTCAACCCCCGCAGCGCCAACGGCGTCACCGGCAAGCGCTGGGGCGAATATGCGGCCACCATCGCGCGCACGCTGTCGGACTTCGGGGTCGAGTTCACGCAGGGGCCCATGCACGCCGCCGAATTGACCCGCCGCGCGCTGGGCGCTGGCTACGAGTGCATCGTCGCGGTGGGCGGCGACGGCACCATCAACGAGGTGACCAACGGCTTCTTTCCCGAAGACGGCAGCCCCACGCCGCTCAACCCCAACGCCGCGCTCGCCGTGCTGCCCCGCGGCACCGGCGGCGACTTCCGCAAGACCTTCGCCTGGGACACCGACTTCGAAGCGGCCGTGCGCCGCTTGAAGACCCCCGACACCCGACCCTTCGACGTGGGCCGGCTCGAGTACGTCTCGCACCAGGGCGCGCGCGCCGTGCGCTACTTCGCCAACATCTGCAGCTTCGGGGTCTCGGGCGTGGTGGACGAAGAGGTCAACGCCACCACCAAGGCGCTGGGCGGCAAGGTGTCGTTCATGTGGGGCTCGCTCAAGGCGCTCAGCAAGTACGACGATCACCTGGTGAAGGTCACCTTCGACGGCGGCGCCGAAGAGACGATTCCCGTCACCACGCTGTCCATCGCCAACGGCAAGTACTTCGGCGGCGGCATGCTGGTCGCGCCCGAGGCCGACGTGAGCGACGGCATCTTCGAGGTCACCATCTGGAGCGGGTACCGCCTGAGCGACTTCGTGCTGCGCAGCGCCGGCATCTATTCGGGTGAACACGTGAAGTGGAAGGGCACGCGCACCCGTCGCTGCCACACCATGACCGCCACCGCCGAAGGGCGCGTGCTGATCGACTGTGACGGTGAGCAGCCTGGCCGGCTGCCCTGCGCGATGACCATTCTGCCGGCGGCCATTCGCCTCAAGGTCTGAAGGCGTTGGCTTTCAGAAGGTGCCGACGTTCACCGCGAGGCCGGTGGTGCCATTCGGCGCCCCGCCTGCTCCCGGCAGGCCCAGGGTGTAGGTGACGTTGGTCGCGTTGACCGTGCCGCCCTGCGTGGAGATGCCGACCGACGGCCCACCCTGGCCGCCACCGCCCTGGCCACCGGCGCCGCCGTTGGCGCCCCGGCCACCCTGACCCCCGGTACCGGCGGTGCTGCCGTTGGCGGTCACCCCGAGGTTGCCGAACGAGGCCTGACCGCCTGCGCCGCCTGTGCCTCCAGCTCCACCCGGGCCTCCGTTGCCGCCAGCGCCGGTGACGATGAGTGAATCGGTGACCGTGACGGTGGCCCCCGCGCCGATGAGGGCGATGCCAATCGACGCTCCACCGCCCTGACCTCCGGTGCCGGGAGTCCCTCCGCAGCCGCCGCTGCCGCCCCCGCCAGCGCCACCGCCCGCCGCGAAGACCAGGCTGTTCATGTCGAGCAACGCGCCGCCGCCACCACCGCCGCCGCCGCCCAGGCCGTGAACCCCCCGCTGGCCGGTGCCTCCCCTGGCCGGCGTCCACACCGTGCCGAAGAAGGTGCCCATGGTGCCGGCCGCCCCGGGGGTACCGTCGAGCCCGGCCGAAGGCGAGAGGCCCTGGCCGCCGACGTTGCCCATGCAGCCGGCCGCCAGGCAGCTCGAGCCCGCACCGAACGCGCCACCCAGGCTCGCGCCGCCGCCGGCCTGGCCGTCACCGGTGCCCATGACGCCACCCGCGCCACCCGGGAAGCCAGCTCCCGAGCTGCTGGTCGCATCACACATCACCGCCGCGCCGCCCGGGCCCGCAGCCGCGCCCACCCCCACTTGACCAAAGTCGCCGGGCAACCCGTTCGTGCCGGGGGTGCCAGCCGCGCCCGCCACACCCGAAGCCGCGGTGATGGTCATGCGGTGCAGGGTCGGCGGCGTCACCGGCGTGCCGGTGATGACCACCGCGATCGACGACGCGCCCGCGACGATGGGCGCCGGCGGCTGCACCGCCAGGGTGTCGAGCGTGATCACCGAGGGGTTCTGCAGCGTCAGGCTGCCCATGATGATCGGCTGCGCGGTCGACCGGCTCCAGCCGTTGGTCGCGTCGTAGCCGCCCCAGATGCGCGCGTTCGAGAAGGTCAGCGACTCGAAGTAGGTGCCGGTGGCGACCAGAATCTGCGGTCGCGCGCTGGCGATGGCTGCCGCGATGGTGCGGAAGGGCTGGTTCATGCTGCCCGGGCCCTGGTCGTCACCCGTCGGAGCGACGAAGGCCGCGTTCGCCGCGTCGCCGTCGATGCCGTCGCAGTTGGAGTCGAGGAAGTTGTCGTCGGGCAGGTCGGGCATCGTCAGACAGCCGGCGTCGATGGTGCCGGCGTCCACGCCTGCGTCGGTCGGGCCGGCGTCGGGGGCACCCGCGTCGACCTGGCCCGCGTCGAGGTTCCCGGCGTCGACCTCGCCTGCGTCGAGACCGCCGGCGTCGACCTGGCCCGCGTCCATCGGACCCGCATCTTCGGCGCCTGCGTCGAGCGTTCCCGAGTCGGGTCCGCCCGCGTCGGTTGGCCCTGCGTCGGTCGACCCGCCGTCGCTGGGCGGGTGACAGACGAAGTCGGCGCCACAGGTGTAGCCGGGCTGGGGGCACGACTGGTCAGCCTCGCAGGCGAAGAGCCCGTCGGGCAACTGCGCGCACTGGCAGCCGGCCAGCAGCGTCAGGCCCAGCAGGGGAAGCCACCGTTTCAGTTCGCCCACAACACCCCCGCAATCACCGCGGCGACGGCGGCACCGATGCCGGCACCCAGCGCGATCGTCAGGTCCTGGTTGGTCTGGCCCTGGAGCGCCACGGCCTGCGAATAGGTCAGCGGGGAGACCCCGTTGTCGAGGTGGTCGAGGCGGCCCTTCGCGCTCAGGCCCAGCCCGCCGAATGCCGCTGCGGTGCCCCCGGAGGCGATCGCCACGCCCGTCACCACCCACGCGCCGGCCTTCGAGGGCCTGGCCGGGGCGGGCGGCGCGGCGACCAGCTCGGGGTGCGCCGGCTCGGGCGGGGTCAGCTTCGGCGTCACGGGGGCATCGGCAATGCGCACGGGTGCAGGCACCGGCTGCGGCTTGTCGACGACGGGCACGCTCTGGGGCTCTTCGACGATCACCGCCTGCAGGGTCGCCACGATGCGCTCGACGGCGGGCCTGACCCAGGTCAGCAGCTTCGCCTTGAGGCCCCCGACCTTTTCCTGCCGCTCGCTCTCGCCCGTACGCGAGAGCAACTGCATCGCCACGGTCAACTGCGCGCCGCGGGCAGTGGTGGTCACCAGCACGATGCCGTCGACCTTCGCGCGCTCGAGCGAGTCGACCAGACACGCGGTGCGGCCCGCGGCCTTCTTCACGCACCCGGTGGCCTCGGCCTTTTCGCCCGCCAGCTTCACCCGCACGTTCTGGGCGGCGAAGACCTCGACCAGCGACTCACAGGTAGGCCGCGCTGCCGGCGAGGACGGAACGATCAGCACCGACGGGGGCGCGGCGGTCAAGACTGTCATCGCAAGCACGACCATCGACACGGGAGCCCTCTCGTTTCCGCTTTCGCAAGCGACACCCCGGCGCGTGGGTCGGCCACACCACGCCGGTGACACCCGTCCAGCCCGGCCCTGACGAGGGGAAGGCTACTCCACCCAGAACCACGCGGAAGCAACCAGCGTGCGATTGGCGACCACCTTGGCCTTCTGCGCCAGGGCTGCCAGCGTGCGGTCCTTCTCGGCGTAGCGTTGTTCCTCGGCGGCGCGCAGTTGGGTCAGCTTGCGGCGGTATTCGCGCTCGAGCCGCTCGGCCGATGCCCGGGCCTTGATGCGCTCGGCGTGGTCGTCGATCAAGAGCACCGCGGCCCGCGCCATTTCCCATTCGCCGCGGGCGCGCTCGACCTGCTGACGGGGCGAAAACAGACAGTCTTCGGCGAAGCGGTCGGCCCGGTCCTTGGCGGCATCGAGCTCCATCGCGTTCTTGCGCTCGGCCTGGCGCACCAGTTCGTCCTTCGCCGCCATCAGCGCCTGCTCGTGTTGCAGCGACGACGAGATGCCGGCCGGCTTGCGGGTGGTCTCCTCGCGCGCCGAGATGCGGGGCATGCCCTCGGCGTCGGCCCACGGCACCACCCGGAACGACTCGCCGTGGCGGGTCAGCACCACGTGCACCAGCTTCTCTTCGGGTTTGAGGCCGGTCAGCTCGAACCGGTAGGCGAACCACCAGCCTTCCTTGCCCGAGAGGCCTGCCAGCTTCGGCGGCAGGGTCGACCCGTCGAGCACCACGTACGAAATGGCGTCGTTCTGGCGCGCCCGCACTTCCTTGGCGGCCAGGGCCAACTGCCGACGGCCCACGCCTGCGGTGCCCAGCACCGAACCGGTGAAGGTCTTCTCGGTCGCCTTGCGGCGCGAGACGGCTTCCTTGGCCATTTCGCCCGCCATGCGCAGGCGCTTGCGCACGTCGCCGTCGAAGCGCTCGAGCAGCATCGCGCGCGCTTCGGTCATGCGCTGGTCGATGCGGCTCTCGAGGTCCTTCCGGAGCGAGTCGAACGCGGCGTTGATTTCCTCGGGCATGCGGCACGACTGGTAGATCGCCAGCACCCGCTTCTCGAAGTCGACGCCGCTCTCGAGCGCGCCCAGAATCTCGTCGGACGCGCCGAAGACGCCGTCGAAGAGGTTCAACTTTCGCTCGAGCAGCTCGTACAGCCGCGCGTCGGCCGCGTTGGCCCGGTTGAGGAAGTTGAGCACCAGCACGTCGCGCTGCTGGCCGTAGCGGTGGCAGCGACCGATGCGCTGCTCGACGCGCTGGGGGTTCCACGGCAGGTCGTAGTTCACGACCAGGTTGCAGAACTGCAGGTTGAGGCCCTCGGCGCCGGCTTCGGTCGAGAGCAGAATCTGGGTCTTGTGCTTGAAGTCGTCGACCAACTGGCGGCGCGCTTCGGGGGTGCCGGCGTCACCGGTCAGCTTCGAAATCTTGCCTTCCCACCCGTGGGCCGAGAGCAGGTTCGCCAGGTACTCGAGCGTGCGCTTGCTCTCGGTGAAGATCACCGCCTTCTCGGGCCACTGGTGCGCGCGGGCCACGGTGAAGACACGATCGAGCGCGCGCTTGAGCGCCTCGCCCTTCGAGTTGATGGTGATCTTGTCGGCGCGGTCGGCGAACTGCTTGAGCTCCCAGACCTCGCGCTCCATGTTCTTGATGGCCGAGGGCGCGCCGATGGCGTCGTCGGCGATCTCTTCGGCTTCTTCGGCGTACTGCTTGACCTCTTCGGGCTCGAAGAGCAGCCCGTTCGCCGCCTGCCCCAGCTTCGCGTAGCCCAGCCGCTGCTCGAGCGTCTCGGACAGCTTCCGCAAGGTCGGCGCGATGGCGTAGGTCGAGCTGGCCAGCAGCTTGCGGTACACCAGCGTCAGCAGCGTGCGCTTGCCGGGTTCGATGGCCGCGCACTCGTTGCGGCGCAGGTATTCCGACACGTCCTCGTACAGCGACTGCTCGTCGGCCGACGGCGTGAAGTCTTCGACCACCGAGCGGCGGTTGGTGTACTTGACGTATTCCTTCACCTGGCGACGCAGCGTGCGCTGCACCACCGGCGCGATGCGGGCCTTGAGCGTCTTGCTGGCGGTCTCGGTCAGGCCGCCGTTCTCGGGGTCGATGGGGAAGTGGGCGCGGAACGCGTCTTCGGGCCCCAGAATCTGTTCGTCGAGCAGCGAGAGCAGGCCGAAGAGCTCGGTCAGGTCGTTCTGCAGCGGGGTCGCGGTCAGCAGCAGCTTGGGCGAGCTCTTGAGCCCCGCCTTGAGCGCCTTGCCCGTCTTGTTGCCCGGCTTGTGCGAATTTCGCAGGCGGTGCGCTTCGTCGATGATCACCAGGTCCCAGGTGATCTGCCCCACCAGCTCGCTGCGGTTGGCGGCGAAGGGGTGCGAGGCGATGACCACGCAGGGCTGATCGAAGCAGTTGCCGGTGGCCCGCACGGTGCGGCCGTCGACCACCACCGATTCGAGGTCGAACTTTTCCTTCAGCTCGCTCTGCCACTGCGAGCGCAGCGTGGCCGGCGCGAGCACCAGAATGCGGTTCTTTCCTTCGCTGACCAACTGGGCAATCACGATGCCCGCTTCGATGGTCTTGCCCAGGCCCACTTCGTCGGCCAGCATGCAGCCGCCGCGCGAGAGCGAGTCGAGGGCGAAGACCGCCGCCTCGAGCTGGTGCGGGTTCAG
>CAIWFK010000903.1 GCA_903911905.1 uncultured Myxococcales bacterium | reverse complement strand
CTGCTGCTGCCCAAGGACCCGAACGACGAGAAGAACGTCATCATCGAGATTCGGCCCGCGGCGGGTGGCGACGAGGCCTCGCTGTTCGCCGAAGAGGTGATGCAGATGTACCTGCGCTACGCGGCCAAGCGCGGGTGGAAGACCGAATTGGTCGACCTCTCGCCCGGCAACCAGGGCGGCATCAAGGACGCCACCATCTCGGTCGCGGGCGACGCGGTGTTCTCGTCGCTGAAGTGGGAATCGGGCGTGCACCGCGTGCAGCGGGTGCCGGCGACCGAGACCCAGGGGCGCATTCACACCTCGACGGTGACGGTGGCGGTGATGCCCGAAGCCGAAGAGGCCGACGTGCAGCTCAAGGACGCCGACATCGAGATGCAGGTGATGCGGTCGACTGGCGCCGGCGGTCAGTCGGTCAACACCACCGACTCGGCGGTGCGCTTGATTCACAAGCCGACCGGCATCGTCGTGAAGTGCCAGCAGGAAAAGAGCCAGCTCAAGAACCGGGTGATGGCGCGGCGCATGCTGCTCGCCAAGCTGTACGAGCTCGAGCAGGAAAAGCTGCGCACCGAGCGCGACGCGACCCGCAAGGGCCAGGTCGGCACCGGCGATCGCAGCGAGAAGATTCGCACCTACAACTTCCCTCAGGACCGGTTGACCGATCACCGCATCGGCTACACCCGCCACAACCTGCCAGCCGCGATGGTGGGCGAGATCGATGATCTGCTCGGCGCGCTGCGCACGTTCTTCCGCGCCGAGGCCCTCAAGCAGCAGGAGTCGCGCCCCTCATGAGCACCGCTCCCCCTGCTGCCAGCGACCCGTGGACCATTCGCCGGCTGCTCGATTGGACCCGCGGCCACTTCGAAAAGCAGGACGTCGACGCGCCGCGCCTGACCGCCGAGCTGCTGTTGGGCTCGATTCTGAAGCTGGCCCGCGTGCAGCTGTACATGGACCTCGAGCGCCCGCTCTCGAAGGACGAGCTGGCCTCGTACAAGGCGCTGATTCAGCGCCGCCTGGCCGGAGAGCCCACCCAGTACCTGCTGGGCCAGAAGGAATTTTACGGCCGGCCCTTCGCGGTCGACTCGCGCGTGCTCATTCCCCGGTCCGAGACCGAGCTCCTGGTCGAAGCGGTGCTGCGCGCGTTGCCCAAAGATCAGCCGGCCCGGGTGCTCGACCTGTGCACGGGGTCGGGCTGCATCGCCATTTCCATCGCCGCCGAGCGCGAGCAGGCCTCGGTGTGGGCCAGCGACGTGTCGGCCGACGCGCTGGCGGTGGCGAAGGCCAACGCCGAAGCCCTGGGTGTGGACAGCCGGGTGACCTTCTTCCAGGGCGACCTGTTCGCGCCGATTCCGCCGGGGGCGACCTTCGACGTGATCGTCTCGAACCCACCGTACATCGCCACCGGTGAATTGGCCGGGCTGCAGCGCGAGGTGCAGAAGGAACCGAAGCTGGCGCTCGATGGCGGGGCCGACGGCCTGGTGCTGCTGGGGAAGATCGTCGAGCAGGCCACCGCGCGGCTCAAGCCTGGCGGGCTGCTTGCACTCGAGCTGGGCGATGACCAGGGAGCGGCCGTGCAGACACAGTTGACGCGGTCCGCGTACCTCGACGTGCGCATCGAGAAGGACCTGGCGCGGCTCGACCGCCTCGCGTTCGGTCGCGCCCCCACGAAAGGCTGAACACCATGGATTCGATCGTCATCAAGGGCAATGGGCCGCTGGTCGGTGAGACCTGGGCCTCGGGGGCCAAGAACGCCGCGCTGCCCATTCTGGCCAGCTCGCTGCTCGCGGCCGGCAAGCACACCTTCCGCAACGTGCCGGTGCTGGCCGACGTCACCACCATGCTCAAGGTGCTCGACGAGATGGGCTGCTCGTCGGCGCGCCTGACCGGCCGCAAGCAGGACGTGGTCGAGATCGAGGTGCCCGAGAAGGGCGTGACCCCCGAGGCCCCGTACGAGCTGGTGAAGACCATGCGCGCCTCGGTGCTGGTGCTGGGGCCCCTGCTGGCCCGCTACGGCCGCGCCCGGGTCTCGATGCCCGGCGGCTGCGCCATCGGCGCCCGGCCCATCGACCAGCACCTGAAGGGGCTCGAGGCGCTCGGCGCCGAGATCGAGCTGAGCGAAGGCTACGTCGAGGCGCGCGCCAAGCGGCTCAAGGGCGCCACCATCGCCTTCGACCTCATCACCGTCACCGGCACCGAGAACGTGATGATGGCCGCGGTGCTGGCGAAGGGCCGCACGCTGATCGAGAACGCTGCGCGCGAGCCCGAGGTCGAAGAGCTGGCCCGGGTGCTCAACAAGATGGGGGCCCGCATTTCGGGCGCGGGCAGCGACGTCATCACCATCGACGGGGTCGACGAGCTCAAGCCGGTCGATCACGCGATCATTGCCGACCGCATCGAGGCCGGCACCCTGCTCGTCTCGGCGGCCATCACCCGCGGCGACGTGCTGGTCAAGCGGGCGGTGCCCGAGCACCTCGAGCCGGTGATCCAGAAGCTGCGCGAGACCGGCTGCAAGGTCACGGTCGAGGCCGAGGGCATTCGCTGCACCGCGAAGGAACGGGTGCGCAGCGTCGACATCAAGACCCAGGAGCACCCCGGCTTCCCCACCGACATGCAGGCCCAGCTGATGGCGCTGATGGCCACCGCCAACGGGGCCTCGGTGATCGCCGAGAACATCTTCGAGAACCGCTTCATGCACGTGGCCGAGCTGCGCCGCATGGGCGCCGACATCACCATCGACGGGCACACGGCGGTGGTGCGCGGCATCGAGCGGCTGTCGGGGGCCGAGGTGATGGCCACCGACCTG
>CAIWFK010000902.1 GCA_903911905.1 uncultured Myxococcales bacterium | reverse complement strand
GGGTGGTCGGTGCCATGCCGCTCGTGCTGGGCGTGGTGCTCAACTACATGCGCCCCGACCTGATGCAGCCGATGCTCGATCACATCTTCGGCTACCTGCTGGTGCTCGCCATCATCGTGATGGAAGTGCTGGGAATGCTCGTCATTCGCCGCATCGTCAACATCGACATCTAGCGAGCCAACGACCCCATGTCAGAGATCTGGACCACCATTCTGTTGGCGACCGGCGCGCTCTTCTTCGCCGCGACCTTCGCCATGCTGGGCCTGGGCCTGTCGAACGTCATTTCTCCGTTCTTGGTCGAGGTGAAGGAAGAATCGGCCGGTGGCGTGGCTGGCGCCGGCAGCGTCGTCATTCGCAAGCTGGGCGTGATGAACCGCCGCTTCATGTGGCCGGGCTACGAAGACCGCATTCGCCGCAGCCTGATCAAGGCGGGCGACCCGAACACCTACAAGCCTGAAGACATCATGGCCCTGCAGGAAGTCGGCTTCGTCTTCGGGCTGATCTTCGGCGTCATCGTGTGCAACGCGCTGGGCTTCAACCTGGCGTGGGTCGGCATCATCGCGCTGATCGGCCTGTTCTACCCCATGTTCTGGGTGAACGACTCGGTCAGCCGCCGCCACCTGCAGATCAGCCGCGCGCTGCCCTTCAACCTCGACCTGCTCACGCTGTCGGTCGAAGCCGGCCTCGACTTCACGGCCGCGCTGGCCAAGGTGGTCGAAAAGGGCAAGCAGGGCCCCCTGCGCGACGAGTTCGCCCTGGTGCTCAAGCAACTGAAGATGGGCAAGACCCGTGAAGAGGCGCTCAAGTCGATGATCGTTCGAGTCGACCTGCCGGCCTTGAGCTCGTTCGTCACCGCGCTCATTCAGGCCGACAAGATGGGTACCAGCCTCGGCAAGGTGCTGCGCATTCAGTCGACGCAGTTGCGCATCGAGCGCACCCAGCGGGCCGAGAAGCTGGCCAACGAGGCGCCGGTGAAGATGCTCTTCCCGCTCATCGCCTGCATCTTCCCCACGGTGTTCATGGTGCTCTTCGGGCCCATCGTGTTCGCGTTCATGTTCGGTGGCGCCGCAGGCTGACGCTTCCCGTCGTTCCCCCCACCCACTTCGCAAAAGGTCACTTCATTGCCCCCGCCGCCCGGAAACCCGCCCCCCCGTCGTCGCCCTCCGACAGGAGGTGCGGCCGCTGCTCCCCGCGCCACCGGGAGCGTGCCTCGCCGACCTGGCGCTCCGGCCGCGCGTCGGGCCGCGAGCCCGGCCGCCATGCTCGTCGCGCAGGCTGGCCCCGCTTCGGGTCAGGAGTTCACGCTCGAGGGTGACGAGCTGGCGATCGGCCGCGCGTCCGAGAACCCGGTGTCCATTCCCGACACGTCGGTCTCGCGCAAGCACGCGCTGGTTCGCAAGACCGAGACCGGCTGGGCGGTGAGCGACCTGGGCTCGGGCAACGGCACGCTGCTCAACGGCGAGGCCGTGTCCGACGAAACCGAGCTGGTCGATGGCGACGTGATCACCCTGGGTGACACCGAGCTGCGGTTCCAGGGCGGTGATGCTGGCGGAGCCGAAGGCGGTGAGGGCGAAGCCGAAGCCACCCGTCGCCCGGCGCCTCCGCGTGGTGGTCGACCGGCCAGCGCCATCGAGCGCTCGAGTGGTCGCGGGCGGCCGGTGCGCACCTCGCGCGCTGCCGAAGACCCCGCGGCCGAGCGGGCCAAGAAGCGCAAGACCACCCTGCGAATCGTGGCCGTGGTGGTGTTGCTGGCTGCGGGCGGGGTGGGGTTCAAGGCCATTCAGCAGAAGAAGGCCCGGGCCGACGCCGAGAACGCCGAGCTCGCGCGCAAACACCGCGAAGAGATGGCGGACATGTTCAAGGACGCCAAGAGCCTGGTGAAGGCCAACAAGTGGGTCGAGGCCAAGGCCAGGCTCACCCAGATCACCGAGACCGACCCCGACTTCGAGACCAAGCAGGTCGGCAATTACCTGGCGATCGCGGACAAGGAAATTCCCAATCAGAACGCGTTCGACGAGGCCGCCGCGGCGACCAAGGCGGGTGAGCTGGGCAAGGCGGCGGCCGCGCTCAAGAAGGTCAAGACCACGCCCCAGTCCGAGACGCCGCTGCACGCCGCGAAGGAAGCGCTCGACGCCCGCGTTCAGGAAAAGCTGGTCGAAGTGCGCGCCATGACCCAGAAGGACCTGGCGGTTCAGGAAAAGGCCAAGGCCATCGCTGAGGACATTCTGGCCGCGCACGAAGACGATCGCGAAGCGGCCGAGATCAAGAAGGCCGCCGAGGCGATGATCTACGCCATCAAGAACCCCACCTACGTGCCGCCTCCTCCCGAAACGCCGTGGGTCGAGGTGCAGTCGCGCTTCAAGACCGGCGACGCCACGGGCGCGCTCTCGCTCGCGCAAGCCTGCGCCAACAAGCAGCCCAAGTGCCGCGACCTCGAAGCGCAGATCAAGGAATGGGACGCCAAGTCGAAGAAGGTCGAAGACCTGAACGAGAACGACCTCATCGGCCTGTACGAGCTCGACAAGAAGATCGCCGGCGGCACCTCGAGCGAGCAGTCGAAGACCATTCGCACCCAACTGGTCGCCCGCCTGTTCATGAAGGCCTCGCAGCTCAAGACCACCGGGAACTGGAGCCGCGCAACCGAGTACGCCCGCAAGGTGCTCTCGGCCGACCCCAACCACGCCGGCGCCCAGGCCCTGGTCAACGAGGCCCGCACCCAGGCGAAGGACGTGTACCTGCGCGCCTACCAGCTCAAGGACAGCCAGCCTGACGACGCCATTCGGTTGTTCAAGGAAGTGGTCAGCATGACCCCGGCCGACGACGACTACAACCAGAAGGCCAAGACCCGGCTCGCCGAGCTGCAGAAGCAGTGAAGCAGCAGGACCTGTTCGGCGGCGCTCCGGCCGAGCGACCGCCGGCCTCGCAGCCGCCACGGGCCGAGCAGGCCCCGGCACCGGCACCTCCGCTTCCCCCGGCGCCTGCGGCCTCGGTTGCGTCGGCGAAGGTTTCCGTACCTGCCGCGGTGGCCCCACCAGCGCAGCCAGCCTGGCGCCGCGAGAAACCGGCGGCGCCCGTGCAACCCCGGGTGCTGAGCGTTTCCGAGCTGACCTCGCAGATCAAGGAACTGCTCGAGCCCCGGCTCAACCGGGTGATCGTTCGGGGCGAGGTGTCGAACTTCCGCGGTACCAATACCCGCGGGCACCTCTACTTCTCGCTCAAGGACGCGCAGTCGGTGGTCGACGTGAAGGTCTGGCAGACCACCGCCCGGGGGCTGAAGTTCAAGCTCAAGGACGGCCTGTCGGTGATCATCGAAGGCTCGGTCAACGTGTACGAGCCCCAGGGCCGGTACTCGCTCATCGTCCAGAAGATCGAACCGGTCGGCCTGGGCGCGATGGCCCTGGCCTTCGAGCAGCTCAAGCAGAAGCTGGCCGCCGAAGGGCTGATGGGTGAGCTGCGCACCCGCCCACGCCGGCCCTTGCCCTTCCTGCCCAGGCGCATCGGGGTGGTGACCAGCGCGAGCGGCGCGGCGCTGCGCGACTTCCTCAAGGTGCTCTACCGGCGACACCCTCGCATGTCGGTGCTGGTGGCCGACGCTCGCGTGCAGGGCGATGGGGCGGTGTTCGAGGTGCGGCGGGCCATTCGGTCGCTCTGGCGTACCGACGTCGACGTGATCGTGGTAGCCCGGGGCGGCGGTAGCGTCGACGACCTGTGGACCTTCAACGAAGAAGCCATCGTCCGCACCATCTTCGAGTCGCCGGTGCCGGTGGTCTCGGCGGTCGGGCACGAAATCGACACCACGCTCAGCGATCTCGTCGCCGACGTGCGGGCGCCCACGCCCAGCGCCGCCGCCGAACTGGTGGTGCCCGAGCTCGCTGCGCTCGAGCTTCAGCTCGCGGGGCTGCGGGTCGCACTGTCGCGCTCGGCCCACAAGCTGGTGACGACCCGTCGCTCGAGCCTGGCCGTGCTCGAGGCCGGGCTGGGCGACCCGCGTCGTCGACTGACGCAGGAACGACTTCGACTGACCGACGCCTCGGAGCGCGCCGCGCGCAGGCTTCGGCGCACGCTGCGCACCAGCGCCGAGGTGCTGCGCGAGCTGACCGCCCGGCTGCAGCGGGTGCGACCCCAGGCCCAGTTGAGGGCCCGTCAGGTGGCGCTGGCCGAACTCGAGGCCCGGCTCGAGGCGGTGGCGCGCCGGGGCCTGGTCGAACGCCGCGCGGCGCTCGGCCGGCTGTCGGTGGGGCTGGAGCGCGGGTCACCTCGCCCGGCGCTGCGCCAGTCGCGCGCTGCCCTGGCGGTGATGGCCAGGGCGCTCCCGGGGCTGGTGTCACGCCGGGTGACGGCCGAGCGCCGGCAGTTGGCGCAGCTGGCGGCCACCCTCAACGCCATGAGCCCGCTGGGGGTGCTGGGGCGCGGGTACGCCATCGCCCGTCGCCCCGATGGTCGGGTGGTGCGCGCTGCCACCGACGTCACCACGGGCCAGCCCATCACCGTGACGGTGGGCGGTGGCGATCAGCTCGAGGCGCTGGTGACGCAGGTGAAGCCCGGCCCGAAGTGAGGTAGGCACCGCTTCGTGGCCAGCAAGAACGACGCAGCGAAGGGGCAGGGCCAGTACGGCGAAGTGGTG
>CAIWFK010000901.1 GCA_903911905.1 uncultured Myxococcales bacterium | reverse complement strand
GCTGGCGGCGGTGGCGGCGCCGGAGGAAAGGGTGGCTCGGGCGGCCTGGGCGGCACCGGCGGTGGTGCCTCGATCGCCGTGGTGTTGGTGAACTCGTCGCCCAGCATGACCTCGGTCGCGCTCTCCACGACGGGGGGCGGCAATGGTGGGCTCGGCGGCTCGGGAGGCGCTGGTGGGTATGGCGGGCAGGGCGGCCTGGGCGGCTCGGGCGTGAGCAACGGCGGCAACTCGTCGGGCAGCGGCGGGTGGGGCGGCACCGGCGGCCGCGGTGGTGCCGGTGGCGCCGGTGGGTCGGGGCAGGGTGGCCCGTCGGTGGGGCTGTGGTGCAGCGGCGTGACGGTGGCGCTGCGGCCGGTCATCACCGTGGGCGGAGCCGGGGCCACGCCCCCGTTCGGCTACGGCGTGCAGGCCCCGAGCGTCGGCTGCCCCTGACGCCGAAGTCGACGACGACGCAGCACTCGGAGCGCCGGGGCCTTCACTGCTCGGCGCTCCGGCGCTTTTCGAGTCGTCGCGCGGTGACCTGCTAGAACGCCGAGCGCGCGATGCCGACCCCGACCCTCACCGTGAAGGACGCGTGGCCGGTGTGGCTGCGAATCGGGCTGCTCAGCTTCGGTGGGCCCGCCGCGCAGATCGCCGTCATGCACCGCGAACTGGTCGAGCAGCGCCGATGGATTTCCGAAGAGCGGTTTCTTCACGCGCTCAACTTCTGCACGCTGTTGCCCGGCCCCGAAGCGCAGCAGTTGGCGACCTACATCGGGTGGCTGCTGCACGGCACACGGGGCGGGCTCGTGGCGGGCGGGCTCTTCGTGTTGCCCGGCGCGTTGGTGATGTGGGGTCTGAGCGCGCTGTGGGCGGTGTTTCATTCGGTGCCGCTGGTCGACGCGCTCTTCTTCGGGCTCAAGGCCGGGCTGCTGGCGGTGGTGCTCGAGGCCGTGGTGCGGGTGGGCAAGCGGGCGCTCCAGACCCGGGCTGCGGTGGCGCTGGCGATGAGCGCGTTCGTGGCGTTGTCGCTCTTCGCGGTCCCCTTCCCCGCGGTGGTGGGGGTGAGCGCGGTGTTGGGCGCGCTGGGCCTGCCGGTGCGAGGGGCGACCGCGCGTGCGTCGGGGAACACCCAGCCATCGCTCATCGACCGGCTGCTGGCCGAGGGCGCGCTGCCCCACACCACGCCCAACCTTCGACGGGCGCTGGGGCTGGCCGTGACCTGGCTGGGGTTGTGGGCGCTGCCCGTGGTGGCCCTGTGGTGGTGGCGCGGCGCCGACGACGTGCTGACCCGCGAGGGCATCTTCTTCAGCGAAGCTGCGGTGGTGACCTTCGGTGGGGCCTACGCCGTGCTGGCGTGGGTCGCGCACCAGGTGGTGTCGTTCGGCTGGCTGACCGCGCCGCAGATGCTCGACGGTCTGGGGCTGGCCGAGAGTACGCCCGGCCCGCTGATTCTGGTGCTGGAGTTCGCGGGCTTTGGCGCGGCCTTCTTCCACCCGGGCTCGCTGTCTCCACTGCTCGCCGGCACCCTGGGCGCGGCGGTGACGCTGTGGGTGACCTTCACCCCGTGCTTCTTGTGGATCTTCGTGTTGGCGCCGTGGGTCGAGGCCTTGCGCTCGAATCAGCGACTGGCCGCCGCCCTGGCCGCCATCACCGCGTCAGTCGTGGGCGTCATCGCCAACCTCACGCTCTTCTTCGCGCTGCACGTGGTGTTCGCGAAGGTCGGCGTGGTGGAATTCGGTCCGCTCTCGTTGCCGGCGCCCGAGTGGGGCACGGTCGAGTGGCGGGCGCTGGTGGTGGCCGCGCTCGCCTTCGCGCTGGTCTTCCCCTTCAACCAGGGGCTGGGTCGCACGCTGGTCGCCTGCGCGGTGCTCGGAGCAGGCCTGAAGCTCGGGTTCGCGGGGTGACGTGCTCACGGCGTGCGCAGCAGCCGAGCCGGCGCGAGCGTGAGCTGGACGTCGTCGGAGCCGCAGCCAGTGCCCTGGCAGCGTTCGCGCGAGTCGAGCAACACGCTGGCCTGCTCGGCGCGCCGAGTACCCGGGCTGCGTGGTTGCAGACCCACGGAGGTGAGGGAGCACCGCGCGAGCGCAGGGGCGGCTGACGAGGTGACCACCGCGCCACGCAGGGCGACGAGCTGGCGCGGTTGGAGCGCTTCGGCCTGCTCGACGACTGGTTCGAGCACTTCGCAGCGCACGACGCCAACGGTGTCGGTCTGCAGTTCGATCGCGAGCCGCTCGTCGTCGAGGTGCACCACGCGCGCGACGAGGTCGGTGACCGTCACGGAATGGGCGGTGGCGCGCTCGGTGGCCCAGGTGCGCTGAAGGACCTCTGCGGGGAGCTGCCGGAGCGGCTCACCGGCCACCGCCACCGTCGCGAGGGTGAGGAGCCTCAGGCTCGAACGCATTCACCCGAGGACAACGGCCTCACCGGGTCGGCTCCACGCAGGTGGCGATTCACGACCCCGCCACGCGCTGAACGAACCACACGCAGCCCACGGCGATGGACGTCGCGGTCGCCAGTCGCTGCGCGGGGCCCAGCCGGTGGCGGCCGACCACTCGCAGCAGGGTCACCGTCACCAGCGCGGCCACGGCGATGACGCCGAGCTGACCCGCCTCGACGCCCAGATTGAAGCCCGCGAGCACCGCTGCGAGGTGGCGCTGATCGAGGCCGAGCGCGCGAAGGCCTCCGGCCAGGGCGAGGCCGTGAATCAACGCACACCCAAAGACCAGCGCGAGGCGCGGCAGGTCCGCGCCGGGGCTGGCGGGGCGTCTCCAGTCGAGCCTCGCGACGGCGACGATGGTGAGCGCGATGGCGGGCTCGACCAGCCGCGCCGACAGCTCGAAGCCGGTCAGCACGCTGAGCGCCAGCGTGGTGGCGTGGCCCAGCGTGAACGCGGTGAGGGTCAGGGCGATTCGACGAAGCCCACCGCCGGCCGCCAGCACCACCAACAGGAACAGCAGGTGATCGACGCCCTCGAGAATGTGACGCGCACCCAGGGCAAAGGCGTCGGCGAGCACCGCGAGCCCGGACGGCAACACCGCCAGCCGACCCCGCGCCGGCGTGAAGAGCGCGAGCTGTGTCTCGTCTCCCCTCGTGACGGTGATGGCCTCGGACCTCGCGTCGGGCGTGGTGCCGAGCAGCGTGAAGCCCAGCGTGAGCGGCGTCGACGGGCTGGCGAGCCCGAAGCGGCCGAGGGCGACCAGTTGCGCCGCAGGCCGGGCCTGGGCGTCGTCGTCGGGCGAGAGCCCCAGCAGGAGCCCGTCGAGCGGCCGGAGCCCATGCTCGTCCTCGAGCGTGACCCCGGCCTTCACGGCCTCCTGCAGGCGGGGCTGGTGGGCGGCGAACTCCGACGCTGACAGCCGCCCATCACCGTCGTCGTCGGCCCAGGCGAAGGCGCTGGCGGGCAGCGAGAGCACCAGGAACGCGCCGTCGCCGACCAGGTTGAGCGTGCCGTGCTGCGCGACCATGAGGTGCGCGTGCGCGGTCAGCGGCGCCAGCATGAGGAGGGCGAGGGCGCGCACGTTCACGGGCAGTCCGTCGCGCAGTTGGCGTGGGTCTCGGGGCCGTCGCAGGTGCCGTCGCCGCAGCACATCGAGGTCTGGCCGGGCATGCAGGCGGCCGGGGTGCCGGTGCCCATGCCGCCATCACCCATGCCGCCTCCGCCTCCGCCGGTCTGGGCGGCGGCCGTGCCCTTCACGCAGCGCTGGATGTACGGGTACGAGTCGGTGACGTAGTAGTGGTACAGCCCCTGGGGAAATTCGGGCGTGACGTCGATGCGGCCGTTGCACTCGTCGAGGTCGCCCGAGCCCGCGACGTATTCCCAGTCCTGCAGGAAGGTGCCCATCGGGTAGGTGCTGGTCGACGGGCGACCGGTGTCGGGGCTGGTCTTGACGCGGTAGCTGCTGGTCAGCACCTTCACCGCCGAGCTCGCGTCCATGGGCGAGCTGTAGCCGTAGCGGGCGTACACCGGGAACCCGTCGAGCGCGTAGCCGATGAGCGTGGGCCTGACCTGCCCCGAGCCCAGGCGCGTGAGCACGCCTTCAGGCATGCCGTGGTAGTGGTATTCGCCGGTGGGCTGCACGTGGGCGTTGTTGGAATCGACGCCGAAGTTGAAGCTCGACTGGCCCAGCGCCTCGATGTTCCAGTTGCCGGTGTTGCCGATGAGGCTGCAGGTGGTGGTGCCGTTGCTCTCGGAGCAGGTGCCGGCGGTGCCGGGGTCGAACTTCACGCCGTTGAGCGCGTAGCCGACCACCATGATGCGGGAAGCGGTGCCGGTGTTCACCGGGGTCAGCGGCATGGTGGCCGAGACCTGGTAGCTCGCGATGGTGTTGGGGCAGTTCGAGTTGGGGAAGGTGCCGACGTCGTGGTCGGGCAGACCGTTGCTCGTGACCGAGCGGGCGGTGGCGGTGCAGTTCCACGACACGGTGCTGGTAGCGTTGACCGAGGCGCTGGCATTGAACCCGCTGTACGAATAGCCGCACTGCACGCTGGCCGTGCTGACCCCGCCGTCGCTGACCGTGCCGCCGCCGGTGGAGGTGCCGCCGCCGGTGGAGGTGCCGCCGCCGGTGGAGGTGCCGCCGCCGGTGGAGGTGCCGCCACCAGTGGCGCTTCCACCGCCTCCGCCGACGCCGCCGTCGTCTCCCGACACCTGCCCACATGCTGCCAGAACCGCGACCACCAGACCGTACGCTGCTCGCTTCATTCGAGACCTTTCGGGAAGGGGAACTGAGAACCGTCCCTTCCACGCGACGTGCCAACCGGCGGCTCCCCGTGAACGAGCTCAGGGTCGTGCGGATTCCGCAGTGAGCGAGTGCGGATTCCGCACTCCAGCCAGTTGCCGGCACGAGGAAGCGAGGTCGAGCACCGGTCCTGCAGGGTGAAGGGTACAGTGCACACTCAGGTGACCCGAGGCCTTCGTTCAGGACTGGTGGTGGCGCTTCCCGCGGTGGGGGCGGCGGCCATGCTGGCGGTGATGCTCTTCGGGTGGTCGCAGACGCGGCGTTCGGCCGAGCTGCTGCTGCGCGGCGAAGGGGACCAACTGCTCGAGTGGGCCCACCGGTCGTGGCGCGATCAGGCCCATGGGCCACCGACCGACGAAGGTCTGACGCGGGCGCTGGCGCAGCAGGGCGATTCCGGCGTGCGCTTCGTGGCCCTGGTGGAAGGCGATGGTCGGGTGCTGGCGAAGTCGGGGCCGCTGCCGTCGAATTTCGCGCGAGCCCGGCAGCAGCCGCCCGGAGACGTGACGCGCGACGGTGAGTTGGCCTGGGTGCGCTCGCGCCCGCTCCCGGGTGGGCCGGGTCGCCCGCCGCCTCCGCGACCTCCACCCGACGGAATCGATGACGACGAGGGTCCGGGCCCGCGGCCGCTCGGTGTGTCGCTGGTGCTCTGCTTCGAGCCGCGCCTCGCCGTGAAGGTCGAGCGCACGGCGAACGCGACGGTGGTGGCGGGGTTGCTCGGTGGCGCGGGGTTGTTGGCGCTGAGCGTCTTCGCGCGTCGGCTGCTGCGCGGTCGCGACGAGGCCCTGCACGAACTCGAGCGCGAGCGCCGGCTGGCCAGCCTGGGCACCATGTCGGGCGTGGTGGCGCACGAGCTGAGGAACCCGCTGGCGTCGCTCAAGGGGCACGCGCAGTTGCTGCTCGAGACGGTGCCCGCTCCACAGAAGCCTCAGGCGCAGCGGGTGGTCGACGAGGCGTGGCGCCTCGAGCGGTTGAGCGCGAGTCTGCTCGAGCTGGCGCGCACCGGTGCCATCACGAAGGTGCCGACGACGTTGGGGCCGTGGCTGCGCGGCGTGCTGGCCGGCGTCGACGCAGGTCGGCTGGCCATCGACGACGTCGCGGCGCGGGGGACCTGGTCGCTCGACCCGGTGCGGCTGGGGCAGGTGGTCACGAACCTGGTCGACAACGCGCTGCAGGCCTCGGCGGGAACGCCGGTCGAGGTGCGGCTGGCGCAGCAGGGCGCGACGCTGGTGCTCGAGGTGCGGGACCATGGCCCGGGCGTGCCCGTCGCCGAGCGCGAGCGCATCTTCGAGCCCTTCGTCACCACGCGTACGAAGGGCGTGGGGCTGGGGCTGGCGATTGCCCGGCAGATCGTGGCGCTGCACGGCGGGTCCATCTCGGTGGGCGACGCGCACGGCGGCGGCGCGTGCTTCCGGGTCGAGGTTCCGGCCTGAGCACGGCGTGTGCAGAGGGTGGTGGTGCCGTTCACCCCAACCAGGGAGCACCCATGAAGTCGATTCGAGTCGTGATGGTCGCGACGTTCGTCGCAGCGTTCGCCGCACTGGCGCAGGAGCAGAGCGGTCAGCAGGGGCAGGGCGGGCCGGGCGGCCACCGGGGTCCGCCTCCGCAGGAAGCGCTCAAGGCCTGCGAGGGCAAGAGCGTCGACGCCCCCTGCAGCTTCACCCACGATGGGCACGAGGTGACGGGCACCTGCTTCACGCCCGCGTCGGACAAACCGTTGGCCTGCCGCCCCTCGGGGCCGCCGCCGCAGGGCCGTTGAGCGTAGACTGACGGGAACCATGGCGCGGCTGCTGGTCGTCGACGACGAAGAAGGCATCAGGGCGTTCCTCGACGCGGCGCTCGTCACCGAAGGGCACCAGGTCACCCAGGCGGTCGATGGCGCCGAGGCGCTGACCATCCTCTCGCGCAGTGGGTTCGACCTGGTGCTCACCGACCTGAAGATGCCCGGGGTCGATGGGCTCGGCGTGCTGGCGCGAGTGAAGGAGGAGCACCCCGGGACCCAGGTCATCATGCTGACCGCGCACGGCACCATCGAGGTCGCGGTCGAGGCCATGCGCGCCGGTGCGTTCGATTTTCTGCAGAAGCCGTTGGGCAGCCCGGCCGAGCTGCGCCTGGTGGTGGCGCGCGCCCTCGAGCGCCGAGCGTTGCTGGACTTCAAGGAAAGCGTGACCGCCCGCGACGACGAGCGGCCGCCGTTGACCTGGGGCGCGAAGGCCATGAAGCCGGTGGTCGAGGCGCTGACCAAGGTGGCGCGCACCGAGGCGACGGTGTTGCTGCTCGGAGAGAGCGGGGTGGGCAAGGAGGTCGCGGCCCGCGCGGTTCATGCCATGAGTCCCCGCGCGAAGGGGCCGTTCGTGGCGCTCAACTGCGCGGCGCTGGCTGAGTCGCTGCTCGAGAGCGAGCTGTTCGGGCACGAGAAGGGCGCGTTCACCGGCGCGGTGGGTCAGCGGCGTGGACGCATCGAGCACGCCGCGGGCGGCACGTTCTTCCTCGACGAAGTGGGTGAGCTTCGGCTCGACCTGCAGGCGCGGCTGTTGCGGGTGCTGCAGGAGCGCACGTTCGAACGGGTGGGCGGGAATCGAACGCTCGATGCCGAGGTCCGCTGGGTGGCGGCGACCAACTGCGACCTCGAGGCCATGGTGCGCGATGGCAGCTTCCGGGAAGACTTGTACCATCGGCTCGCCGCGTTCCCGGTGCGGTTGCCCGCCTTGCGTGAGCGGCCCGAAGACATTCTGCCGTTGGCGCAGTTGCTGCTGCGCGAGGTCTGTCGGGAACTGAAGCGGCCGGCGTTGACGTTGTCGGCGCGCGCGCAGGAGTCGC
>CAIWFK010000900.1 GCA_903911905.1 uncultured Myxococcales bacterium | reverse complement strand
GGTGGTGCTGACCGCGACCACCAGCGACCCCGACGGCGACCCGGTCACCGAGACCTGGGTGCAGACCAGTGGCCCCCTGGTGACCGTCACCCAGGCCAACAGCTTCATCGCGCCCATGGTGACCGCCGACAGCCCGATGACCTTCGACCTCTCGGTCAGCGACGGGCGCGCCGTGGTGGGCCCCTTCACCCAGAAGGTGTTGGTCAAGAACGTCAACCACCCGCCGGTGGCGACGGTGCCGGCCTCGCAGCAGGCCAACGAAGGCGACGCGGTGACGGTCGCCGGTTCAGGCGTCGACCCCGACGGTGACGCCATCACCTACCAGTGGTCGCAGGTCTCGGGCCCGGCGGTGACGTTGACCAACGACACCACCGACACGGTGGGCTTCACGGCACCCATGGTCGACGCCGACGCGGTGGTGACCCTGCAGTTGGTGGTCAGCGACGCGGTCAGCTCGAGCGCTCCGGCGAAGGTGGCGGTGACCATCACCAACACCGCCGCGAAGAAGGGCTGCGGCTGCTCGAGCGGCTCCGATGGGCTGGCGGGCCTGGGGCTCCTGGCCCTGGGGCTGACCGTGCTGCGCCGCCGTCGCGGCTGAGCGGCCCCCTGTGGTAGAGGAGCAGGCATGCGTCGCCTGTCTGCCCTCGTGCTCGTCTTCAGTGGCTGCTTCTTTCCTGCCGATCGCGGTCGGGTGCTCGAGGAGCGCGTCGACTCGGTGACCTCCGAGAACGGCAAGCTCAAGGCCGCGCTCAAGGACACCCAGGACAAGCTGGACCAGACCACCTCGCGCCTGCAGGACGCCCTGGCGCAGCTCGACACGGCCTCGCGCACCACCGGCGCCAACATCGGGGTGAAGGTCGACGGCGCCATTCAGGACGTGGCCATGCTGCGCGGGCAGATCGAAGCCGACCAGCATCGCCTGCAGGAACTCGAGCAGAAGCTGGCCTCGCAGGGTACCGCGAGTGCGGGCGCGGCGGACCAGGGCCCCACGAAGAGCGAGCCGAAGAAGGAAGAGCTCAAGAAGCCCGACGACCCGAAGGACTTCCTGAAGCTGGCCGACGACAAGGCGAAGGCCGGCGACCAGGACCTGGCCCGCCGGCTGTACACCGAGTTCTTGAAGAAGTGGCCGCGCGACGAAGGGGTGGGCGAGGCGCACTTCGCCATCGGCGAGAGCTGGTACGGCGAGCAGAAGTGCCGTGAAGCGCTCTACGAGTACGGCAAGGTGATTCAGGACCACCCCAAGACCCATTCCGCGCCCGTCGCCTACCTGCGCAGCGCCGACTGCTTCAAGGAACTGAAGATGGTGGCCGAGGCGAAGCTGGCCCTGGAAGAAGTGCAGAAGCAGTTCCCCAAGTCTGACGCGGCGAAGACGGCGAAGCAGAAGCTGGCCGACCTGAACAAGCCGGAACCGAAGAAGGGCGCCAAGAAGTGAGGCGCGCCTGGCTCGTGCTGGCGTTGCTCGCGACGCCGGCGCTGGCCGGAGCCCCGCTCACCATTCTGTTCGAAGGCGACAACGGCGGCGAGGTCGCTCCGTGTGGCTGCCACGCCAACCCCACCGGCGGGCTGCCCAAGCGCAAGACGGTGCTCGACGCCGCGCACGGGCCCAACGTGCTGGTGCTCGACGCAGGCAATGCGCTGTTCCGCAACGCGGGCAATGCCTCTGCTGCCGACCTGGTGCGGGCGCGGTTCGTGCTCGAGCAGATGGGCACGCTGGGCACGAAGGCCATGGCGGTGGGGGTGCGCGATCTCTCGGCGGGGCTCGACTTCTTGTTGAGCGAGGCGAAGAAGAGCCCGGTCAAGCTGCTCTCGTGCAACCTGCAGCGCGGGGGCAAGCCGGTGTTCGAGGCCTCGATGATCGTCGAGGTCGCGGGGCTCAAGCTGGCGATCATCGGCGTCTCGGCGCCGGGGCCCATCGTGATCGGCGCTCCCGACGTGGCCGCGGTGGGCACGGTCGAGGCGGTGCGCGCAGCCTTGAAGAAGCTGGGCAAGCACGACGTGACGCTGGTGCTGGCGGCCAGCAACTACGCCGACAGCCTCGAGCTGGCGCAGCAGCTCAAGGGGCAGGTCGATTTCGTGGTGCAAAGCGGGGAATTCCGCGGCACCCAGCCGCCGCAGCGGGTCGAGGGCAGTGACACCTTCGTCTTCGCTTCGGCGCAGAAGGGGCAGGCGCTGGGCAAGCTGACCTTCGAGCCGGGGAAGGGGAAGGGGCCCATCAGCGACCTGACCGCCGCCGAGCGCGACCGGCAGCACCTGGAGTTCGTCAAGGGGCAGGTGGCGACGCTGGAAGGGCGGCTCAAGGCCGCGAAGGACCCGAAGGCCAGGGCCGATCTCGAGCGCACCATGCAGTCGATTCGCGAGCGGCAGGCCGCGCTGACCAAGACCGTGTCGCTGCCTCCCGGTGCGCGCACCATGAAGCTCGAGTGGGTGGTGCTCAATTCGTCGGTGGCTGACGACCCGGCGCTCAAGGCCGAGGTGTTGAAGATCGAGCCGACGTACGCCTCGAACTGACCGCTACCCGAGGTTTCGGCGCGTCGCTTCGAGCCACGGCGTAGAGCCCACCCACGTTGTTCACCTGCACGTCGACCCGGTCGACCTGTTCGCCAGGGGCCAGCGCGAGTGCACGAAGCCGTTCGAGCGCCGCCTGGCCCCGGGCTGCATCGCGACCGGTGATGAGGACCTCGGTGCCCCGCTGGGCGAGCGCCTGAGCACCCGCTCAGACACGTGCCACCAGTGGTGGACCGAGGAAGGCCACGCTCTCGTCGACGGCGCGGGCCGCCAGCGTGGGCTCGCGCGCCGGCGGCCAGACCCGCGAAGAGACCTGGCCCGCCGCGTCGTAGACTTCTCCGCTTCGCACGCCGTCGTCGAGCAGCAGTCGCCGCGCAGCCTGCGCCGAGCGCGTGGGCGTGCTCGCGTCGTCCAGCACCGGCACCAGCCACTTCACCACCGTCGACCACGCCAGGCGCTGGTACCAGGGCGCCGTCCTCGCCAGGCCCGTGCCCGGCATCATGCCCGGGTCGAGCGTGAGAAAGGTGGTCTGGGGAGCACGCCGGGCCATTTCCATCATGGTCACCATGCCCAGCAGCTTGCTGGTGGCGTAGCGGTCCAGGCCTGCCTGTCGGTCGTCGGGCGCGTCGGTGACCCCGCGGGCGAGCGCGTCGATGGTGGTGTAGCGCGCGCCGCGAAACCCGAAGCGGGTGGCACCGGGGTGCTCGGGGTGATGCGTGCCACTGCCGATCGCCAGCACGCGCCCTCCACGAAGGTGGGGCAGCAGGCCCAGCGTGAGCTGCAGGGCGCCGAGGTGGTTGACCGCCAGGGTCTGCTCGACGCCGTCAGCGGTGAACGAGGTGGGGCCGGTCAGTTGCAACCCCGCGTTGTTCACCAGCCCCGCCAGCGGCTCGTTCCAGCCGTTCACGAAGCGGGCGATCGACGCCTGCTGGCCGACGTCGAGTGCCACCACGCGCGTGTCCCGGCGAAGGCCGCGGGCCACCTGCTCGCCGGCGTGCACGTCACGAACGGCCAGCACCAGCGAAAGGCCATCGACCGCGTTCAAGGCCTGGGCGATGGCCAGCCCCAGCCCCCGCGTCGCTCCAGTGATGAGAATCGTCTTCATGCTCGCTCCAGGTTGAAGTTCTGCGCGTCGCAGCGCATGCTGAAAAATATGAAGCTTTCTTCAGGTTCACCATTCGCGTTCCCCGACGCCCGGCTGCGACGGCGAATTCGCCAGCGAAAACAACCGAGTCAGGAGCGATCGAGGGCCACCACCGACGCGCTGCTCGAGGCCACCCTTCAGGTTCTGGTGAAGGAGGGGTACCAGGCGTTGACCACCACCCTGGTGGCGCAGCGGGCCGGGGTGTCGGTGGGCACCGTGTACCAGTACTTCCCCGACAAGCAGTCGCTGGTGACGGCGCTCAAGGTCCGCTACTTCGGGTTGATGATGCAGGCGATGACGGGGGCGTTGGCTGAAGCGCCGCCCGACGACCTCGAGGCCCTCGTGCGCCAGGCGCTGGGCGCGCTGCTCACCGTGAAGCGCGAACACTTCGCCTTGACCCGCGCCCTGCGGGAACCGATGGCCGCGCAGAGCGGCCACGCCTTCCTTCGCGAGACCATGCAGCACTTCACTGCGCTGTTGGTGGCTCCGATTCGGCGCGCGCGACCCCTGCTCGCACACCCCGAGCGTCGGGTCGCGGTGCTGGTGGCCGCGATGGAGGGGGCCATCTCGGCGGCGGTGTACGACTCCCCTGACTGGCTGGGTGAGGCGTGGTTCCTCGACGAG
>CAIWFK010000899.1 GCA_903911905.1 uncultured Myxococcales bacterium | reverse complement strand
TTCAGGCGCTCCAGTTCGGCGCGGGCCTTTTCGCGATCGCCCAGGGCGACGAGGCGTTGATCCTTCTCGGTCTGGAGCGCGGCGTCGAGGCGGGAGGTCTCGGCCTCGAGCTGCGCGGCTGCGGCCTGGCGCTGCGACTCCAGCTGCGCCGTCAGTCGCGCCGCCTCGGCCTCGAACTGGGCGGTCAGCGCCTGGCGTTGCTCTTCGAGCGCGGCCTCGACGGCCTGCTTCTGGGCGGCGGTCTCGGCGAGCGCGCGCTGCAGCGCGTCCACCTGGGCAGCGCTGTGGTGACCGTGGGCAGCCAGTTCGCTGCGCAGGGCGTCCAGTTGCTCGGTCAACCGGGCGTTGACGCCCTCCAACTGCAGCACCTTCGCCTCGTCGATGGCGATGAAGGGCGCCTGCTGGCCGTTGCCCAGGGTCCGGGTTCCGGCGGCCAGTCGGGTGGTCCCGTCGAGCGCCACGTCGAAGGCCAGGCGCAGGGTACCGAGGCCGGGGGCATCGACCACCACCCCGACCGCCTGCGCGTCGATGGCCAGCCCCACGTCGATGGGGCCGCGATCGCTGTCGGCGTGCAGCCCCGCGTCCCACGCGTCTTCCGTTCGACCACGGCTGGTCACATGCGCCCGACGTCGCGACTCACCCATGGGCCGCAGTCTAGCCCCGAATCGGCAGACCCCCACAAAACCCCCCGCTCGACATGGGCTGGGGTCGGTGCTTACAGGCCTCGCGCCGATGGACTCTCCCATTCGATACGAGTTGCTCGCCACTGCGCCCTCGGGCGCGAGGGCTGGAATCCTCCACACCCGCCGGGGGCCGACGCCCACGCCCACCTTCATGCCGGTGGCCACCCATGCCCACGTGCGCAACCACGAGATGTGGGAAATCGGTCGGACGGGCGCGTCGATCTGCCTGTCGAATACCTACCACCTGCTCTTGCGGCCGGGCGTGGAGGTCTTCGAGAAGTTCGGCGGAATCCACAACTTCATGAAGTGGACCGGCGGGGTGCTGACCGACTCGGGCGGCTTCCAGATCTTCAGCCTGCCGGGTGAGCGGGCGATCACCGAAGAGGGTGCGCGCTTCAAGAGCCCGTTCGACAACCACCGCCACCTGCTCTCGCCCGAGACCTCGATTCAGACCCAGCAGGCCATCGGGTCGGACATCATGATGGTGTTGGACGTGTGCCTGCCTTCCACCTCACCGCGCGACGTGACGGCCGACGCGATGAACCGCACCCACCGCTGGGCGCTGCGCTCGCTGGCCGAACGCAACCGCAAGGACACCGGGCAGGCCGCCTTCGCCATCGTGCAGGGCGGGGTGTTCGCCGATCTGCGCACCGAGAGTGCGTCGTTCCTGACCGCGCACCCCTTCGACGGGTTCGCCATCGGCGGGCTGGCGGTCGGTGAATCGCGCGAGCTGCTCTACGAGATGTGCATGCACACCGCGCGGCAGTTGCCGGTGACCAAGCCGCGCTACCTGATGGGCGTCGGTACGCCCATCGACCTGGTGGAATGCGTGAACGCGGGCGTCGAC
>CAIWFK010000898.1 GCA_903911905.1 uncultured Myxococcales bacterium | reverse complement strand
GTCGACGCCGCGGGCCTGATGGACGCGTCCACGACCACCAACGTGCCCTACGGCCCTGGGACCGCGACGAACTTCGTGGGCCTGCACGTCGCTGCCCGAGAGCCGCTGCTTGTGCACCACCGCCACCGGCAACCCCAGGGGCCTCGCGAAGGCCTCGGCGCGCTTGACCGCTCCCAGGTCGGGAGAGACCACCACCGCGGGCGTCTTCAGGCTGGCCCGCACGTGCTCGATGAGCGCGGGCACCACCATCGCGTGCTCCACCGGCAGGGGGAAACAGCCCTCGACGGCCTTGCTGTGCAGGTCCAGTCACACCACCCGGTCGATGCGCCCGGCGGCGATGAGCTCGGCCACCACGCGCGCGCCCAACGGCTCGGTACCCGCCTCGCGCCGGTCCTGCCGCGCGTAGCCCAGGTACGGCAGAATCGCGGTCACGCTGCGCGCGCCCTGGCGGTGACAGGCGTCGGCCATCAAGGTCAGCTCGAGCAGGTGCTCTCCGACGGGCGCGCAGAGCGCCTGCACGATGAACACGTCGGTGCCGCGAACGTCGGCCGTCACGTCGACGTCGAGCTCACCGTCGGGAAAGGTGGCAATCGAGCTCGCGCCCACCGGCAACCGCAGCTCGGCGGCGAGGTCGGCGGCGAGTGCGGGGTGCGAGGAACCAGCCAGCAGGGTGGTGCGCATGGCGGGGTTTCAAGCACACAACCCCGCCCGACCGTTACCCCGGAGGCCAGGCCAACGGGCGGCCACCCAGCACGTGCACGTGCACGTGGAACACGGTTTGACCCGCGTCGCGGTTGCAGTTCATCACCAGCCGGTAGCCGCTGTCGGCCACCCCCAGCTCGCGCGCCACCTTCGTCGCCGAGAGCAACAGGCTGCCCATCAGCTCGCGGTCTTCGAGCGTGACGTCGTTGAGCGTGGGCACGTGCCGCCTGGGAATCACCAGCACGTGGGTCGGCGCGTGGGGCGCGATGTCGTGGAAGGCCAGCGTGTGCTCGTCTTCGTGCACCTTCTTCGCGGGAATCGTGCCTTCGACGATCTTGCAGAACAGGCAGTCGGCCATGGGCTTTCCTTCCTTTCGGGGTCGCGTCAGCGCTGGTCGGCCAGGAACGCACCGAAGCGCTTCATGATGCGCTCGTGCATGAAGGCCTGGGTCACGTGGTAGAGCGGGAACGGCAGCGTCGGCTCGAAGCCCACCAGCGCCACCATCGCCGTCGTCTGGTCGAGCAGCACCCGGAACTCGAAGCGCGCCGCACCGTTCTTCGACAGCGCGCCGTCGGCCACCTCGAGCACGAACGAATCGGGCTCGCTGCGACCGGGCGCTTCACGCAACACCAGCGCGCGGGTGCCGAAGGCGGTGATGGCGCTGGTCGCCCCCACGGTCGAGGTGCGCACCGTGGGAAACTTGCCGGGCAGCCACTGCAGGTAGGCCCGGGCCACCTGCTCGGCCGACCACCCCGCGGGCCGACCGAACCGCTGCACCGAACAGACCAGCAGGTCGTCGCGAGGAACGACGGGGGCGCGCTCGGCGCGGTAGGCCTCGGTGCTGACGTCGGCGCCCGGCCCGCGGTCGATGAGCGCCTCGAGCTGCGCGACGGGGTCGGGCCCGCCCCCGTGCAACACCGAGAGCGGCACGCCCGACGCACGAAGCAGCGGCACCCGCACGTCGTCGGCGCCACACGCGAAGAGCACCACGTGCGTGACCCCCACCCGCTTCGCCGCGCGCCCCAGCGAGTCGGCCAGCAACCGGTCGAGGTCGTCGGTGGCGGCCTGGGTCAGCCGCGCCGGTGCCCCACGCGAACGGGCCAGCACCACCAGCGTCTTCGTGCCCGCGAGGGCCACCTCGGCCTCGGGAATGCTGGTCAGGTCGGCCCGCCACCACGTGGGCTCGGTCACCGCTCGCGGCGAAATCACCCGCGCGCCCGCACGGCGCTGCGCGAGCGCCACGGCGAGGGGACCCGCTCCGGCGATGGTGAGCGTGGACATCGGCGAGCCATCAATCACTTTCCCGGCCCGGTGCCCACGAAATGCGACGCCGGCGTGCAGTGCGGGCGGAAACACCCCTGGCCTGCTCAGGGCACCTTCGGCGCCTTGCCCACCTTCGTGCGCGCGGCCCAGGTCTCGATGACCGCCTCGAGGTCGACCGCGCACACCGCTCCGCCTGCCGTCTCGCGCGTCGCCGCGCCCTTCGTCGGCAGCTCGGCCTTCTTCAGGTAGTCGTGGGGTCGGCAGGTGAAGAGCAGCACCTGCGCGTCGGTCGCCACCTCGCCCAACACCCGGCTGAACCACTCCAGGCGCGCCGGGTCGGTGTGCACCAGGTGGTCGTCGAGCACGATGGCCG
>CAIWFK010000897.1 GCA_903911905.1 uncultured Myxococcales bacterium | reverse complement strand
CTTGCCCGAGCCGGTGACGCCGGTGACCAGCACCAGGCCCCGCTCTTCCTGCGAGATCTTCTCGAGCACCTTGGGCAGGCCCAGCTTCTCGAAGTCGGGCACCGTCAGGGGAATCGAGCGCATGATCGCGCCCAGGTGCCCTTTGTTGCGGAAGATGTTGGCGCGGAAGCGGCCCACGCCCTCGAGCGCGTAGCTGGTGTCCCAGTCCTGCAGGTCGTCGAGCGTGCCCTTGAAGCGGCTGTTCGACAGAATGTGCTTGGCGATGCGGTTGGTGTCTTCGGCCTGCAGCGCCGGCACCTTCACCGGCAACAGTTGCCCGTTGACCCGCAGCGCCGGCGCGCTGCCCACCTTGAAGTGCACGTCAGACGCACCGTTCTTCACGGCCGCCGCGAGGAATTGATTGAAGGTCGCCAGTTCCATGGAAGTGTGTGTGCCCCCGTCTGTTCAGCGAACCGAGACCTGCATCGCCTGCGACTTCGCCAGCAGCGCGGTGGTGCGACGCAGGCGGTCGCTGAGCGTGCGGCAGAACGAACGGTAGACCTTGATCGCCAGCTTCTCGTCGCTGGCCAGCAGGCTCTCGAAGGCCGCGCGCGGCATCTTGAGCAGGCGGCTGGGGCCGATGGTCGTCACCCGAGCGCTGGTCAGCACGTCGTCGATGAGCGACATCTCGCCGAAGAGGTCGCCGTCCTTCAGGCGGCCGATTTCCTCGTTGTCGTCGTGCTTGCCGTCGTTGTTGATGTCGCGGGTGATGCGCACCTCACCTTTGGCGATCACGTAGAGCGCGTCGCCCAGGGCGTTCTCTTCGATCACGATCGTGTTCGCCGGCACGTCGATGTACTGGATGATGCCGCCCAGTCTCGTCGTCTCGTCGAAGGTGAGCTTCTGGAAGAGGTGGAGCTTCTGCAGCAGCTCGACGCCTTCGAATTCGCCAAACCCCGTCAGTTCGAGTTCCACGGGTGAGGACTGTAGCGGGAACCGAGCAGGGGTCGCGCGCAAAAAGTGGCCGGTGCTACGCTCTTCCCCGCCACTGAACGGCCATGACTCGCGCCACGGAACGGCGGGGCGACCCCCGCATTCAGACCCGCTTCGACGTTCGCTTCCGGGCCGAGGCCGAGGCCGCGCGCGCCTTCAACCTCTTCTCGGTGAACTTCTCGGCCGGCGGGCTGTGCCTGCGTTCGCGCGCCACCCACCAGCCGGGCGAGCTGCTGCGGCTCGACCTGGCCATCGGCGAGCACCAGTTCGCGGTCGACGCGGTGGTGGCCTGGGTTCGCGGCGATGCGCTCGGAGCCCGCTTCGTCGACGTGCCGGCCCAGGTGCAGCAGCGGCTCGACGCGGTGGCGGCCAGGTTCGCCTCGCCCACCGTCGAGGTCGACTGGGGCACCGACTGACTACTTGAGGCGGAAGACGCCCGCGCTCGACAGGTCGAACCCGCAGGCCTTGAAGAACGCCACCAGGCCCTCGTCGGGCGCGCCGTGGCTCTGCACTTCGAGCCGCTTCACGCTGAGCACCTTGGCCCGCTCGACCACCTTCTTGAGCAGCTCGCGGCCCACGCCTCGACGGCGCCACGACTTCGTCACCAGCAGCTCGTCGATCACGCCCGAGCGGCCGCCCAGCTTGAGAATCGGCCGGTGCGAGAGCGTGATGAAGCCGACCGCCTTGTCGAGCGCGTCGGCGGCCACCACCAGCTCCATTTCGGGGTGACTGATGATCCAGGTCACGGTGTGGGCGTCGGCGGTGATGCCCTCTTCGGCCAGCAGGGCCACCAGGGGCGCCGCGTCGCCGCGACGGGCCGCGCGCACCTTGAAACCGGGGCTGTTGGAGGGGGTCACCACCGTGACCGACAGTGTAGGCGCACCTGCGTGCCCAACGCCAAATCTCAGACGTCGACCAGAAAGACCTCGACCGCCATGTCGAGCAGATCGCGCGACAAGGCCGGCGCCTGGGCCCGGTAGCGGGCGGCGTCCTTCACCAGGCCCACCAGGTCTCGCGGGTGACACGAGCGCAGCTGCAGGCTGCGCGGCTTGTAGGTGTGTTCGAGCAGGTAGGTGACCGCCTGCTCGACGTAGGGCACGCCCGACGCCTCACACACCCGGCGGAAGATTTCGCGGTACTGCTTTTCGTCGGGGTTGCCGACCTCGATCTTGTACTTGATGCGCCGCAGGAAGGCCTCGTCGACCAGCTCCTTGGGGTCGAGGTTGGTCGAGAAGACGATCAGCTGATCGAACGGAATCTCGAACTTCTTGCCGGTGTGCAGGGTCAGGTAATCGACCCGCTTTTCCAGCGGCACGATCCACCGGTTGAGCAGGTCGGTGGGGTGCACCTTCTGGCGACCGAAGTCGTCGATCAGCAGCATGCCGCCGTTGGCCTTGACCTGGAACGGGGCCTCGTAGAAGCGCGCGGTGTCCGAATAGATGAGGTCGAGCGTCTCGAGCGTCAGCTCGCCGCCCACGATCACCGCCGGGCGCTTGGTCAATTGCCAGCGCTGGTCCATTTCGAAGGTCTGGCGTCGGCCGTCGGCGCGGCGGGGGCCCTCGAGCTCGACCGGGTGGTGCACCAGCTTGTCGAAGACCTTGATGATCTGCCCGTCGACCTCGAGGCAGTACGGCACCCAGGCCTCGCCGCCGAACATGGCGCTGATCGCCTCGGCCAGCGAGGTCTTGCCGTTGCCCGGCGGCCCGTAGAGGAAGAGCGAGCGCCCGGAGTTCACCGCCGGCCCCAGCTTGTTGACGATGTTGCCGG
>CAIWFK010000896.1 GCA_903911905.1 uncultured Myxococcales bacterium | reverse complement strand
CACCGTGGTGGCGTCGAACAGGTTGTCGAGATCGGCGTTGACCTGGGTGAGCTCGCGGATCTTCGCCTGGTGCTCGGCGTTGACGGTGTTGAGCTCTTCGTTGACCGACTGCAACTCTTCGTTGGTGCTCTGCAGCTCTTCGTTGGCGGCCAACAGTTCCTCGTTGGTGGCCTGCAGTTCCTCGTTCGAGGTCTCGAGCTCTTCGATGGTGGCCTGCAGGCTCTCGCGAACGAAGAGCAGCTCGCGCTGCAGGTCGGCGATTTGACTGGTGGCCTCGTCGCTGACCGCGTCGACGCGCTCGGGCCGCGGCACGCCGCGCTCGTAGGTGACGACCAGGAAGCGACCGGCCGAGCGGCCGGCGGTGAAGGGCTGCACCCGCACCAGCCCGACGTTGTGCTCGTCGGCGGCGACGGCCATTGCGGTGTCCGTGCCGCTGGACAAGGCGCGGTGGGCAGCGAGCGTGGTGACGGTCTGCAGCGGCGGCGGCAGCAGGGCGGGGAGCGCCAGGCTGACCGCGCCCGAGGGCAGCGAGAGCAGCCGCTCGGCGTTGCCGAACACCCGCACCAGCTCGAGCTTGTCGTTGGTCATCACCGCCGCGGGCACCACGCGGTCGAGCAGCAGCCTGGTCGCCGCGTCGATGGCCTGCTGCTGGTCGCTGACCGGCGCCGTGGCGAGGCGGGCGTGGGTGGCCGAGGGGCTGGGCAGGAAGGTGCGCGGTCCGTCGAGCCGGCGGAAGACCTTCAGGTGGGTGTCGAGGGCATCGAAGCGGGGGCTCACCTCACCCAGCGACTCGCTCGAGCCCAGCACGAGCAGCCCGTCGGGCTTGAGCGCGAAGGCGAAGGTGCCCAGCACCCGTTTCTGCAGGGGCGCCGACAGGTAGATGAGCAGGTTGCGGCACGAGACCAGGTCGAGCCGGGTGAAGGGCGGGTCGCGGGCCACGTTGTGCGGCGCGAAGATGACGCGGCGGCGCAGCTCGCGCTCGATTTCCCATTTATCGCCCGAGCGCACGAAGAAGCGGGCGCGGCGCGCTTCGTTCACGTCGGCGAGGTCGGCGTCGGTGAACAGGCCCAGCGCGGCGGCCTCGAGCGCCTGGTTGTCGACGTCGGTGGCGAAGATCTTGAAGCCGCCCCGGGGCGCGGCCTCGGTGAGCAGCATGCCCAGCGAGTACACTTCCTGCCCGGTGGAACAGCCGGCGACCCACACCCGCACCTGCTCGCCACCCGCGCGGTCCACCAGCGCCTTGAGCCAGTGCTTCTCGAGGCCCGCGAACACCTCGGGGTCGCGGAAGAACTGGGTCACGTTGATGAGCAGTTCGCGCGAGAGCGCCTGCACCTCGTTGGGGTCGAGCTCGAGCCGCCGCGCGTATTCGGCCAACGAGGCACGGTGAGCGCCGCCATGCGCCGGGCGATGCGCCGCAGCACGGTGGCCGGCTTGTATTCGGCGAAGTCGATGCCCGACGCGCCGAGCAGCCGCTGTTCGATGGCCTGAATCGACGCCTCGTCGGTGCCCCAGGCCAGAATCTCGCGCTGGGCGGTGCCGTGCTGCTGCAGCGAGAGCAGTTCCTGCCCCATGGCGTCGGGGGCCGCCACCACGTCGACCAGCCCGGTCGAAATGGCCGCCAGCGGCATGCCGTCGAAGCGGGCCGTGGTGGGGTCCTGCACCAGCAGGAAGCCGCCGTGCTGCTTGATGCTCTCGAGGCCGATGCGCCCGTCGCTGCCGGTGCCCGAGAGCACCACGCCTGCGGCGCGCTCGCCGTAGGCCTCGGCCAGCGAGGTCAGCAGCAGGTTGATGGGCAGGTTGGGCGCGTGACCGCCGGTGCGTTCGCGGAAGCGCAGGCGGCCCGACTCGACCACCAGGTTCGCGTGGGGGGGCACCATCGCCACCGTGCGGGGCAGCAGTTCCTGCCCGTCGACCGCCTCGCGCACGGGCATGCTGGTGTGCTTGGCCAGCAGGTCGGCCATCAGGCTCTTGTGGTCGGGCGAGAGGTGCTGCACCACCACGAACGAGGCGTTGAGGTCGTCGGGAATGCCGCCGAAGAACCGCTCCAGCGCTTCGAGCCCACCTGCCGACGCACCGACTCCCACCATCAACGATTCTTTGGCAGCCATCGCGCGGTCCCCCTGCGAAACCTGCCCTATTCGTACACCTCGCAGGTCCGATGAGAAGCCACGTGGAGGTCGATCATCTCTCGATTTGACGCCCATCAAGCGTCGCTTTGATGGAGTCGAATAGTTGGGTCACGAACACGTGTCAGCGCTGGGCTTCGAGCGCGTAGAACGGCAGGTCCGCTCGGCGAGCGGTGTACAGGCCGGCGCCGATCTCACGGAAGTGGGGCTTGAGCAGTCGGCGGTACGACGCGGCGGTGCGCAGGGTCACCCGCAGATCGGTGCGCTCGGCGTCGATGGCGCTGGCGAAGTCCTCTTTGGTGATGGCCTCGAGGTAGAGGAACTGCCCGCTCATCGCCGCCAGGTTGGCGATGGCCTTCTCGACGCCCGCATCGTCGAGGTAGGGCAGCACGCCCTGGCAGACCACCAGGTCGAAGTGCTGCGAGAGGCGCAGGGTGGTGAGGTCGGCCTGTTCGTGGCCGTACTTCGCGCAGATGTCGGGTTCGAGCTCGGTCGAGCGCACCTGCACCTTCGAGCGATGGCGAGCGAACCACTGCCCCCACCAGCCCAGCCCTGCGCCCACGTCGAGCACCGACTCGAGCTCGACGCCGAACCATTCGATGAGGCTGACCACGCCCGAGACCAGCTTGGCGTGCCGCTGCTGGGTGTAGATGCGGGTCGACGGGTCTTCGTAGAACCGGCGGTAGTAGGCCTCGTCGAAGCGCAGACTCATGTCGAAGTCGGGCTCGTAGCAGGTAACGTGGCGAGCATGGGAAAGCCTCTGGTGCTCTCGTATGCCGGCTGCAGCACCTGCCGGAAGGCGTTGAAGTGGCTCAGCGAACACGGCGTCGAGGCCGAGGTGCGGGCCATCGTCGAGCAGCCTCCCACCGTGAAGGAACTGACCGGGTGGATCGCCGCCAGCGGCCTGCCGGTGCGCAAGTGGCTCAACACCAGCGGGCAGAGCTACCGCGCGCTGGGCAAGGCGAAGGTCGACGCGGCCGATGACGCGACCATCGTTCGCTGGTTGTCGCAAGACGGCAAGCTGGTGAAGCGGCCGGTGCTGGTGTCGGGCAAGACGGTGCTGGTCGGCTTCAAGGTCGACCAGTACCAACAGCTCTTCTGACTAGACCCGCCCGTCCTTCCGCTTCACGCGCAAGATGGCCATCTTGGTCGAATGGTTCCACGGCGCGGGGTCGGTGGGCAGCGTGCCTTGCCGCGTGCCAGGGTGCCCAGCGAAGTCGTCGGGCACGTTCAGCCGCTGCTCGACGGTCAAGAAGCCGTCGGCGCAGACCTCGGCCAGGGTCTTGTCGAACGCCGCGCCCGAGACGAACACGCCGTTGTTGATGGCCACCAGCACGCCACCGTCGGCCACCAGCGGGCGCGCCTTGTTCAGAATGCGCAGCATGTCGGCCTCGAGGTCCACCCGGCCCTGCATGGTGACCGAGAAGAACGGCGGGTCGACGAACACGCAGTCGAACAGCTCGGGCCCGCGCTTGAGCTTGCCCACCACGTCGAAGAAGTCGCCGGTGATGAAGTCCATCTTCTTGATGGCCCAGCCGTTCATCGACCAGGTGTCCTTGGCCACGGTGAGGAACTGACGGTTCAAGTCGGTGGACACCACGCGCGACGCGCCGCCCGCCATCGCCGCTGCGCCCAGGCTGCCGGTGTACGAGAACGTGTTGAGCACCCGCTTGCCGGCGAGGTTGGCCTTGGCCCACGCGCGCAACGGAGCCGTGTCGAGGTAGAAGCTGGCGTCGCGGTTGAGCTGCAGGCGAATGGCGTAGCTGACGTCGTCTTCCTCGAGGCGGGTGCAGAGGTCGGCCTCGGTGCCGAGCAACTGCGAGCCGTTGCGCATCGAGGGCACGTCGGACTCGCGCAGCTTGCAGATGGCCGCTTCCAGCCAGGGCAGCCGGTCCTTCGTCAGCTCGAGCAGGCGGTCGACCAGCGAGGCGTTGCCTTCGGCGCTGGTGGCGTCGTGAATGACCAGGGTGGTGCCGTAGAGGTCCACGGCCACGCGCGGGTAGCCTTCGGTGTACCCGTTGAACAGGCGCAGGCCGTTGTCGCGCTTGGGCGCGATGCGGGGAATGCGGAGCTCCAGCGCCTTCAGGTAGAGCGGCTCGATGTCGATGGCCATGTGCGGGTGAGCCTGTACAGCGCGCGTGCCGCCATCACCAACGAAACCGACGTTCAGTTCAACCGGCGGGTCGTCGAGGGCAGCGAGCCCCCCGCCAGGGCCGCCGCGGCGAAATCGGCGAAGGCGGTCAGCGCCACGTTCTGGCTCCAGGGGCCGAACGAGACGCGGGCCACGCCCAATTCCTGCATCTTCGGCAGGGGCAGCGAGCCCGGCACTGCGATGAGGTTCACCTTCTGGCGGCCGAGCGCAGCGACCAGGGCGGTGACCTCGGCCTCGTCCAGCTTGCCGGGCACGAAGAAGGTCGAAGCGCCCGCCTCGAGGTAGGCGCGCCCGCGCTCGATGGCGTCGGCCAGCGCGACCGAGCGCGGCTTGTCGCCCAGGCGCAGGAAGGCGTCGGTGCGCGCGTTGAGCACGAAGGGCACGCCCGCCGAGGTACCGGCCTGCACTGCGGCGGCCACCGCCTTCACCGCCTCGGGCAGGGGCTTGAGCTGGTCCTCGAGGTTGGCGCCGACGATGCCGACCTGAATCGCGCGTCGCACCGTCTCACCCGCATCGCCGTAGCCAGCCTCGAGGTCGGCGGTGACGGGCAGCGACACGGCGCGGGCGATGCGGCCGACCGCGTCGATCATCTCGTCGCGCGGAATCTGCTCGCCGTCGGGGTAGCCGTGCGAGGCGGCGATGGACTGGCTGGCGGTGGCCAGGGCCTTCACGCCGGGTGCGGCGGCGACCACCTTCGCGCTGATGACGTCCCACACGTTGACCAGCACCAACAGCTCGGGGGCCAGGTGCAGGCGAAGCAGTTCACGGGCGCGGTCGGCGAGTTCCATGCGGCGAACCCTACGTCACCGGCGCTTTCTTGCACCTGCCAGAGGGGTCGGGGGGCTCGCGGTCCTGACGCGTCTGCCGGGGGCAACGCGTGAGTCGCTTCGAAGCGCGCTACGCGGTGCTCACCGTCAGCCACAGCAGCACGCCGTACGTCACCGGGAACAGCCACCGGCAGACGCGGTCGACGTGCTGCTGCAGCGCTTCCTGGTTCTGTGCGTGCAGGGTGAGCGCGAGAATCGTCACCACCACCGAGGCCACGATGAAGCCCAGCGTCAGCATGATGAACTTGTCGGCCAGGGTCACCGCGTTGGTGTCGGGCAGCGAGTTGTTGATGGTCACCGTCACCGCCGAGGCCGCGAAGGTGGCGCCCACGCCCAGGCTCACGCGCGGGCTCGATTCTTTCGGGCGCACCCAGAAGGCGCACCACGAGACCAGCACCGAAATGAAGAGCCCGAAGAAGACCTTCCAGAAGCGCCCGAAGCCCGGCCGCTCGATGTCGATGGTGAAGTGGTACCGCGAATAGCGCGACTCGTTGTTCGAGGGCATCGACGTGTCGCCGTAATTGGTGTGGTAGACGTGCGTCCTCGCCTCGCTGTTCGTCGAGCGGACCACGAAGCCCGGCAACTGCAGGTCGGGCGAGATGCCGATGTTGTCGCCGTCGCGTTGGTACACCAGCGTGCGCTCGTCGTGCTCGGCGTCTTCGAGCTCGATTTCCAGCGTGTGCGAATCGAGCGGAAAGCGCCGCAGGTCCCAGAAGGTGTTGATGGTCGCGACCACGCGCGCCGAGGTGTAGTCGAGCGCGCCCAGCTTCTTCCGCTCGATGCCGGTCTTCGAAATGATGCGCCCGCCTGCCACCTCGAACGACTCGATGGGTTTGAAGTCGTCACCTTCCCAGCGGAACCACACGTAGAAGTCGACGGTGAACTGGTTGTTCTTGATGTCGATGCCGTACACCTGGTTCACGTGGGTGCCGACGACGACCGTGCGCTGACCTTCGGGGGCCGCGAGGGCGAGCGCGGGCCAGAGCGACGCCAGCAGCACCCACGCCTTCACTGCGCTCTCACCACGAAGAAGGCCATCACCCCGAAGTACCCCAGCGCCGTGGCCCACAGCCCCACGCGGTCGACCTTCGCCGCCGAGGCCGGCTTCTCGGCGTGGAAGAACCGGTTCGAGCCGATGGAGCAGAAGGTGACCGCCAGAATCGCCAGGTAGCTCAAGATGTAGACCTTATCGAGCAGCAGCAACGAGCCGGTCGGAGGCAGTTCGGTCGCCGCCGTGCCCTGCAGCGCGACCGCCGAGATGAGCGCGGTGATGGTCAGGCACAGCCGCGCGTCGATGTCGGCCGGCTGCAGGAAGAAGGCGCCGAAGGTGATGAGAATGATGAGCGCGATGGGAATGAGCGTCTTCGAAATGATGCCCACCAGCGGCCGCTCGATGTGCACCGTGAACTCGGCGTGCGAATACGATTCGTCGACCCGGCCGGTGCGCGTGTCGCCGAAGGCCGTCTCGAAGCGCGAGACCGACAGCGCGGCCTTCATGGGGCTCAACTTCCACCCGGGAATGACCAGGTCCTTGCGCATGGCGGTGCCCGGTTCGTCGAGCTCGTAGACCATCACCGAATTCGAATGCCGCGCGTCTTCGATGGCGATGAACACGTCGTGGTCGTCGAACGGGTACAGCGTCAGCGGGAAGGGCCGGCCGAAGCGCCCGTAGATGTGGAACTGCTGCAGCTTGCTGCCGTCGGGCAGGGTCTCGGGCGCGGGGTTGCCGGCGTCATCGGTGAAGATGGGAATCTTCGTCAGTTCGCCCACGTTCACCACGTTGGTCAGCTCGAACGAATGCGTGGGGTCGAGGTCGCCGTTCCACACGAACCAGAGGTAGAACTCGGCGGCGTACGAGTTCGTCTTCACGTCGATTTCCGGAATGTTCTGCAGGTAGAAACCGACCTTCACCTTCTGGGGGCCGCCCGGCCGCGCGACGGTGGGCTGCTCGACCACGTTGGGCGCCGGCATCTTGGGGCCTGGGCCGGCGTCGGCACTCGCTTCGGCCTGAACGCCGTGCACCGACAGGAACCACAGCATCAACAGCGCGGGGCCTGCGAGGCGAATGATGCGAACCAACCGGGTCGCCGACGCACTCGGGCGCTTCGTGAATTGCATGAAAACCGCGCATGGTACCACTCAACCCGGGCCGCGCGAGTCTCGCCGAAGGGGGCGGCGTGAAGAACTGCTTGGTCGCCGCCCGACCCGGGTGCTAGCCAACCGCCCATGGCACACGCGACCGAATCACTGGAACGGGCTGAACACTCCGGGCACGCCGCACACGGCGGTCACGGCCCGTCTGACGGCAACCCGCTGCCCATGCGCGTCGGCATCACCATGGCGATTCTGGGCGTGCTGCTGGCCTTCGCCTCGGCGCGGGTCGGCTTCGAGCGCGCCGAGCTGCTCCAGTTCCTCGTCGAGCAACAGCACGCGCACGCCAAGTACCAGGCGCAAGACATCAAGCACCGCACCACCATTCTCACCCTGGCCCAGTTGCGCGCCTTCGCCGAGGAATCGAAGCTGAACCCGGCCGACGTGCTGAGCATCGCCAATTCGGCCAACCGCTACTTTGCGGAAGCCAACAGCGCGAAGGACTGGGTCGACGCGTATGACCCGGTCATCGCCGCGCACGCCGAAGCGCAGGAAGAGTACGAGCACGCGCAGTTGGCCGCCGAGCTGGGCATCGTGCTGGCCTCGATTGCGCTGCTGCTGCGCCGCAGGGAACCGTGGCTCGCCGGCATCGTGCTGGGCGTCATCGCCGTGGGGCTGACGGTCATGACCTACCGCCACACCGCGCACGCCGTCGAGACGACCGGCGAGAAGCTCGAGCACGCCGAGAAGGCGTACCGGACGCTGCGCGAGTCGGGCAAGACGGTCGAGCTCGATCAAGCCCTGGTCGACGACATGCTCAAGCGGTACGCGGCCAAGCCCACGCCCTGACCCGGGCGCTTCACACGTCGAGCAGCGTCACGACGCGGGGCCGCGCCACGAACCAACTGGCCAATGGACCACGAGCGGGGCCCGCTTTCAGCGTTCGCCCAGGCTCTTCAAGACGTTGCGCAGGAACTGGTCGCCACACGGCCGGTAATTGCGGTGGTCGGGGGCGCGGAAGAGGGCGCTCAGTTCTCCTCGCGACACCTCGAAGCCCGAGGCGTGCAACATGGTCAGCAGGTCGTCTTCCTTCAGCGCGAAGGCCACCCGCAGGGTCTTGAGCACCAGGTTGTTGGTGATGCGAGCCGGCAGCGCCCGCGCGGGGCGTGAGGGGTCCTTCCCCCGCTTGTGCACCACCACGCCTTCCAGGAATTGGGCCATCTCGAGGTCGGGGCAGGGCGCGAAGCCGGGCTCGTCGTCGGGCCGCAGCCAGGCGATGGCCTGCAGCGGTGACACCGTGCCTCCGCCCAGCCGCACCAGGTCGGCGATGGCGCCGTCGTTGAGGCCCAGGAGGAAGCGCACGCTGCGCAGCACGTCGTTGTTGGTCATGGCGAAGGTCGCTGTAGCCGTTCTCGCGCCCCGGTGCTCGGGTGGGGTAGAGCCTGCCGACATGACGCCCCACACCTTCGAGGTGCAGGTCTATTACGAAGACACCGACTTCTCGGGCGTCGTCTACCACGCGAACTACCTGCGCTACTTCGAGCGGGCCCGCGAGCACGTGCTGGGCGCTGCCGAATTGGTGCGCATGTGGCGCGACGAGCAGAAGGGCTTCGTGGTCTACAAGGCCAACCAGCAGTTCAAGGAAGGCGCGGTGTTCGGCGACCTGCTCGAGATTCGCAGCGTGGCCCGCCTGGAAAGCGAGTACCGCGTGGTGTTCGACCAACGCGCCCACCGCAAGAGCGACGGCAAGCTGCTGGTCGAAGCCGTCATCGAGATGGTGGTCATCGACGGTCAGCGGCGGCCGGTGCCCATTCCGCTCACCCCCGCGCTGCGCGCGATGCTGGCCACATGAACTACCAGCAGGTGCTCGAGGAAATCGCGGTCGAGGTCGCTCCCCTGCTGTCGAAGGGGCGGGTGGTCGACTACGTGCCGCCCCTGGCGCGGGTGCCGCTCGAGCAATTCGGCATGGCGCTGCGCACCGTCGACGGCCGGGTCTTCACGGTCGGTGCGTCGGGTCAGCGCTTCTCGGTGCAGAGCATCGCCAAGCTGGTGCCGCTGACGCTCGCCATGAAGCTGCACGGCGACGCGGTGTGGGAACGGGTCGGTCGCGAGCCGTCGGGCAGCGCCTTCAATTCGCTCATTCAGCTCGAGCTCGAGCACGGCATTCCGCGCAACCCCTTCATCAACGGCGGGGCGCTGGTGACGCTGGATCTCACGCTCGCTGCCGCGCCGCGCACCGCCATCGCCGAGTTCTTCTCGCAGGCCCTGGGGGCTGCGGTGCAGGTCGAGCGCGAGGTCGCCGACGGTGAAGCGCGCACCGGGCACCGCAACCGCGCGCTCGCGCACTTCCTCAAGTCGTTCGACAACCTGCGCAACGACGCCGACGCGGTGCTCGACGCGTACTTCGAGCTGTGCGCCACCAGCCTCAGTTGTGAAGAGCTGGCGCGCGCGTTCAGCTACCTCGCGAACGGTGGCGTGGGCGCCGATGGCACCGTGCTGACCACCGCGCGGCAGGCCAAGCGCATCAACGCGGTGATGCTCACCTGCGGCGTGTACGACGAGGCGGGCGACTACGCCTATCGGGTCGGCCTGCCCGCGAAGAGCGGCGTCGGCGGCGGCGTGGTGGCGGTGATGCCGGGCCAGTACACGGTCGCGGTGTGGTCGCCCGGGCTCGATGCGCGCGGCAATTCGCTGGCGGGTACCATGGCGTTGGAGCTGCTCACCACCAAGACGGCGGTCTCGGTCTTTTAGCAGGCTGCTGAAAAACCCCTCCCGTCGCCAGAACGCCGAATCTTCGTCGCCGGGCTGCGTCAGAGGCCCTTGAAATACCGACCAATATTCCCGCGGGCCTCTTCCTTGCGCGGCTCGAAGCTCGGCGTTCGGGCTCGGTCCGGGGTTCTTCAGCAACCTGCCTCGCGCGCACCTTCAGTGCGGGCGCTGCACCACGAAGGTCGCGGTCGCGGCGTTCCAGGTCAGCTCGAGCGTCGCGCTCGTGAGTCGGGTGTCCGACTGGCCGTAGCCGCTGTCGTCGCGGAAGGTGTCGACCCAGCGGCCCTCGGCGCTCACCGTCGTGCCCTCACGCGGCAGGTCGAGCTCGACGAAGAACTCGGCGTGAAAGCCGTTCTGTCCGTTGACGAGCACGGCGGGTCGCTTCGGCTCGGTGAGCGCGAAGGTCCTGGCGTCGAGCTTCGGCAGGGGGGTGGCGGGCTTCCAGGTCTTTCCCTGCGGGGTGAAGAACGCCGCCTCGGGGCGATCTGTGCGTTCGGCCACGCCCACCACCACCGCGCCCTTGCCGACGAACAGCGCCGCGTCCCACCGCGCGGTCAGCACGTCGCCCTGGCCGGGCCCGTCCATCACGTGCGTGTTCTCGGTGCAGGTCAGGTAGCCGTTGCGTACGTCTACCGCGCACCTGCGTTCGCGCCAGTCGTCGGTGGGGCCCTTGCCGTCGTGGTCGGTGCTCGAGCACGCACCCTTTCGAACCGGGCCGCACGCCTGCCAGACGCCGCAGAGCCCGTTCGCCAGGCCGGCCTCACAGAGCTGGCGCACCGCGACGTCGATGGCCGGCGGGGGCGAGGGGGCGGGTGGCGCGGCGACGAGCACGAAGAGGGTCACCGCGTTCAGGAACATGCAGGCCAGTCTAGTCGGTTTCGCCCTGCGGCTTGCGCAGCCCCAGGCGACGTCGCAGTTCGCGCGCCGACTGCCGCGAGACCTCGACCGTCTGCCCCGAGTGGGTGCGCGCCAGGTACCCGCCGGTCTCGAGCGGCTCGAGCCGCGCCACCGCTTCCAGGTTGAGCAGCGAGCGCCGGTGGACCCGCTCGAATTTCCCCTCGGGCAGTCGCTCGACCAGGTCCTGCAGCGTGAAGTCGGTCAGGTGCGAGCCGTCCCTGGTGAAGACGGTCACCAGTTCGTCGTCGAGCGTGGCGTGGGTGATGCTGGTCGGGTCGAGCAGCACCACCCCCTGTCGGGTGGTCACCGCCAGGCGAGAGAGCTGCTGCGTCTTGACCTCGGTCTGGAAGCGCTCGCGGCTGCCGCGGTCGGCGGCGCGCGCCAACGCCTTGCTCAGCCGGTCGGCCTCGATGGGCTTGAGCAGGTAGTCGACCGCGCCGGTGTCGAAGGCCTTCACCGCGTGTTCGGCGTGGGCGGTGCAGAAGATGACCATCGGCCCGTCCTTGGGCCAGAGCGACATCGCTTCGACGCCGGTCAGCTTCGGCATCTGAATGTCGAGCAGCACCAGGTCGAGCTCGCCGCGCTTGCGTACCTGCGCCAGCACCTCGTCGCCGTCCTTCGCCTCGCCCATCACCTCGACCTCGGGCATGGCCGAGAGCAGGCGGGTCAACCGTGCGCGGGCCAGTTGTTCGTCGTCGGCGATGAGGACCTTGAGTGCCATGGCCCGTCCATGCTGGCACAGCCGGGTGAGGACGGCGCTCCCCCGTCGACCGAGCGGTCGAAAGGGTGGGGTGAACGGCTGCTGGAAGCCTCGGCCGGGCTGGTCCGTCGACCCGGCGTGCGCCTGGCGCTGCGCTCCCCGCCGTTGGCCTTCAGAAGGTCGCCACCACACGTGCTCCCGCTCGCGCGCCGGGGGCGGAAGGGACGAAGGAGATTTTCACGGACGAGGCCCCCCCTTCGGACTTCTCGAGCCACCGCCGCGGCACCGCGAAGCCCACGACGGCCATCAGAAGCCCCGCCGCCTGGGTCGCGATGGAGATGACTTCCAGGAAGGAGCCGCCGTAGCCGAGACTCCCAAAGGCACCGCCCGTCGGGTTCGACATGCTCAACCATGGACCAAGGACCGGAACGAGCGCAGCAGAATCCTTGAAGGCGATGCCGTAGGAGGCGCTGATGGTAAAGCCGAGGGCGAGCGACACCAGCCCGGGAATGACCAGTTCGTACCGAGGCTGACTCACCAACGAAAAGCCGTCTGGCACGACGCCGCGAAATCGGTAACGCCCATCTTCAGTCCGTTCAGGAGGAAGGGCGGTCGGGCTCTTGCCGGAAGCCGTCGTCGGGAGCGTCTGCTCCTGCGACTGAGCGAAACACAGGGTCGAGCCAATCAGCAGAATCAGGGCCGTCAGTTTCATGGTGGCCGACTGAGCAACTCGTGTGCCTGGCACTTCCGCCCGTGAAAACGAGGACCTTGGCGCTCGTGAACCGAGCCCTGTGCAAGGCACTGCACGCCGCTGTGCACCAGGGTGCGTGGCCGCCAGGCACTCGGAGTCGACCTTCCTGAAGTCAACATGCGGGTCCGGCGATATGGTCCACTGACGACATGAGCTTCCACCCCGACCTCTGGCTCGGCCGCTTCATCCCCGGGTTTTCGTTCGGCCCTCGGCTGGTGTCGTTCCTGCGCGGGCGTACGAAGCGTGCGCGGTTGCCGACGCTGCCCGACCTGACCGTGGAGGACGTCGACGAGGGCGGTGCGTCGCTGCGGCTGTACCGCCCGAAGTCGCTCACCGCGGCGGCTCCCGCGCTCGTCTGGCTGCACGGCGGTGGCTACCTCATCGGCCAGCCCGAGCAGGACGAGGCCATGTGCATCGCCTTCGCGCGCGAACTGGGCGTCACCGTGGCGGCCGCGCGGTACCGCCTCGCTCCCGAGCACCAGGCCCCTGCCGCGGTGGAGGACGCGTACGCGACGCTGAAGTGGGTGCACGCGAACGCCGCGCGCCTGAACGTCGACCCGGCCCGCATCGCCATCGGCGGTGCGAGTGCGGGCGGTGGGCTGGCGGCGTCCCTCGCGCTCTACGCCCACGACAAGAAAGAAGTACGCCCCGCGTTCCAGTTGCTCGTCTACCCGATGGTCGACGACCGCACCGTGACGCGAAAGGACCAGGACCTGCGCTTCGTGCGCGTGTGGACCGCCGGCAGCAACGCGTACGCGTGGTCGGTGTACCTGGGCCACGCACCGGGAGCCCCCACCACCTCGCCCTATGCCGCCGCCGCCCGCCGCGAAGACCTGTCCGGGTTGCCTCCGGCGTGGATTGGGGTCGGCACCAACGACCTGTTCCACGACGAAGACGTCGCGTACTCGAAGCGCCTGCAGGCTGCGGGCGTGCCGTGTGACCTGTTCCGGGTGCCTGGCGCGTTCCATGGGTTCGACGCCATCTTCCGCAAGGCGCCGGTGACGAAGGCCTTCTTCGCCGAGCAGGTGAGGGTGTTGCGAAAGGCGCTCTTCCCTCGAGGCGGTGACGAGTAGCCGAAGCGAAGGCCCTCACGTCGCTGGCACGGTCAGCGTCGCCCGCGTGCGCCCACCCACGTCGGCCAGCGTCACGCCCGCCCGCGTACCGAACGCCAACCGCAAGTGCTGCTCGAGCATGGGCAGCCCCACCCCGCCGATGCGTGGGCCGGCATAGGGCCCCGGGTTCTCGACCGCGATGGTCACCTGCGCTCCGACCTTCGCGACCTCGAGCCGCAATTCCCCCCGATGCCCCGCGGCCGGCCCGTGCTTCACCGCGTTCTCGACCAGCGTCACCAGGCACATCGGCGGCACCAGCGCCCTGGCCCCGGGGTCGACCTGCTCGACCAGGGTGAAGAGCGCCTTGTCGCGCAACAGGTGCAAGGCGAGCAACTGCCGCGCCAGCTCGAGTTCCTTCTCGAGCGGCCAGCTCGGCGCCCGCACGCCCTCGAGCATCACCCGCAACATGGCCGAGAGCGAGAGCACCGCCCGCTCGGCCACTTCCCCGTCGATGCGGCACCACTCGGCGATGGCGTTGAGCGTGTTGAAGAGGAAATGCGGGTCGAGGTGCGCCTTGAGCGCGAGCAACTGCGCGCGTTCGGCTTCCTGCTGCAGCCGCGCCACCCGTTGCTCGAAGCCGATGTCGCGACCCAGCCCCCAGCCGCCCACCAGGAACAGCGCGATGATGACCGACAGGCTCGTGCGGTCGGTGAGGAAGGTCTCGCGCATGTGGAGCACGCGGGGAATGCCCGCGCCGATGGACAAGATGACCCCTGCGCCGATGAGCGCGTAGAGCACCACCCGCACCGCGCCATGGCTGAAGTCGAGCCCGTCGGGAAAGAGCACGCGGTACGACACCGGCGCGAGCGAGACGAAGGCGAGCACCATCAGCGCGCCCAGGGGCACGCTCAACTGATCGTCGCTCCAGGTCGACTGCGCGACCAGCAGGGGCACCGAGACCACCAGAATCGGCACCAGGCGACGGGGCAACAGCAACGCCCGCCAGGTCGCACGCACCAGGGAGGTCTGGGGAATCAGCTCCACGCCGGGCAGCGTGTCACAGCCGGTTCGATGGGGCGACGACCGCGCACGCCAACCGCCCGCAGCGGTCGGCGAGCGGCTCGAACGCGCCCTCGAGCGGCCGGCCCTGACGCTCGCTCAGGGTGGTTGGGTCGCATCAGTCTGACCACGCCCGGGCCACGCAGCCCCGCGGCATTCGGAAGCCGGCGCGTCGGGCCAGGCTTTGCAACAGGCCTGACGCCACCTTCACCCCGGAGTCACCATGCGCCTGTTGCTCGCCGCTCTCGTCGCCGTCCTCCCGTTCTCTGCGCGCGCGGTCGACGCGAAGGCCACCCTGCGCGACACCACCGGCAAGACCATCGGCACCGCGGCGTTGACGCCGACCGAGGACGGCGTGCGCGTGGTGGTCTCGGTGGTGGGGCTCAGCCCCGGAGCGCATGGCCTGCACGTGCACGCCGTCGGGCTGTGCGAGCGACCTGGCTTCATTTCTGCCGGCGGTCACTTCAACCCCTCGGCCAAAGAGCACGGCGCGGAAAACCCGCGCGGCCCGCACGTGGGCGACCTGCCGAACCTGATGGTCGACGCCGCTGGCACCGGCACTGCGTCGTTCGTGCTCAAGGACGCCTCGCTCCAACCCGGCGCGCGCTCGCTGTTGCCGACCCAGGGCACGTCCATCGTCATTCACGCCTCGGCCGACGACCTGAAGAGTGACCCCGCAGGCAACGCAGGCGCGCGCATCGCCTGCGGCGTCATCGAACGTCAGCGCTGAGCCGCGCGGGTCGAAGCGGTCACGGGGTGCGGCGGTCGCCGATGATGCGCGCCGGCACGCCTCCGACGATGGCCCAGGCCGGCACGTCACTGGTCACCACCGCGCCCATGCCGATGATGGCGTGGTCGCCGATGGTCACCCCGTCGGTGATGCCGGCGTGCGCACCCACCCACACGTCGGCGCCGATGACGATGCCCTTCGAGGTCACCGGCTGCTCACGCACCGGGCGGTCGGGCGCCTGCCCGTGGTCGAAGGCGTAGAGCGAGGCACTGCTGGCGATGCGGGTGCCGTCGCCGATGGTGATGCCCACCGCACCGCCATCGAGGCTGGCGCGGGCGTTGATGCTCACGTCGGCGCCCAGGGTGATGGGCCCGTGCAGGAACGCGTGCGCCGCCACCGTGCACCGCGGGCCGATTCGAACCGGTCGACCCAGCTCGGCGAAGATGCCCGCGTCGGGGGAAATGAAGCAGCCCTCGGCGATGAAGACCGTTTCCTCTTCCATCAGGCGGCGCTGCACCTCGGCCTGCCAGGGCTCGGCCCAGACGCGGTGCTTGTCCTTGAGCGAGAACCAGAGCCACGGCATCCACGAGAGGCGCTTCAGGTGCTGGGCGCGAAAGCGCTCGGGCGAGGGTTCGGTCATGGCGTTTTCCGTGCGGCGCAACTGCAGGGGCGGTGTTAGCTCGACTGGCCGCATTCACCCACCGGTTCGAAAGGTCAGTCGCATGCTCGAAGAAGGCAAGAAGGCGCCCGCGTTTTCGCTCAAGGACCAGGACGGCAAGGTCGTGAAGTTGGCCGACTTCGCCGGCAAGAACGTGGTGCTCTATTTCTACCCGAAGGACGACACCTCGGGCTGCACCAAGGAAGCGTGCGCGTTCCGCGACGAGCATTCGGCGCTGCAGAAGGCTGGCGCCGTGGTGCTGGGGGTCAGCCCCGACGACGAGAAGTCGCACACCAAGTTCATCGGCAAGTACGACCTGCCCTTCACCCTGCTCGCCGACACCGAGCACGCGGTCGCCGAGAAGTACGGCGCCTGGGCCGAGAAGAGCATGTACGGCCGCAAGTACATGGGCATCGTGCGCAGCACCTTCCTCATCGGGAAGGACGGCAAGCTGGCGAAGGTGTGGCCCAAGGTGAAGGTCGACGGCCACGTCGACGAGGTGCTCGCGGCGGTCAAGGCGCTGTAGCGGGTTCGGCGCGGCAGGTCAGCTCGGGGCAGGCAGGGCGACGAAGGCCGCAAGGTCCGCCCCCAGCGCGTTGGCGGTGCGCAACGCGTCGTGCTGGCCCGGCAGGCCCCGAATTTCCACCGCCGCCTCGTCGACCGACTTCACGATCTTCATCACCTCGGGGCTCGTCAGGCTCACGGCTGCCAGGTAGGTGCGCACGAAGATCGAGGCCAGGCCTTTGATCAGCACCACCACCACGCTCCCCAACCGCATCGCCGAGAGCGACGAGGTCTGGGCGTCGATCTTCGCCCGCACCTCGGGCGCAGGGCTGTTGCCCGCGCGCAGAATGACCGACAGCAGGGTCAGCTTGCCGTGGACGGCGAAGAGCTCGCGGTGCGTGGCTTCGAGCACGTCGAGCGCGGCGACCGTGGGCTCGGTGTACCAGACCACCACCACCAGCGGTCCCAGGGTGCCCAGGCGGAACTCCGGACGTTCCGCCCGAATGGTCAACGGCATCGCTCGAGTCTACCAGAGGCCCCGCGAAGTGCGGTCAGTTGGAGCGACGACGGCAGGTGTTCTGCTCGCCCACACCGCCCGCTCAGCGTCGCAGCGCCTTCATCACCCGGGCCACGTAGATTTCGGTTTCCCCATTGTGCGGCACCGCGCCATTCACCGCGCCGGGCCCCGCGTTGTACGCCGCCACCGCGAGGTCGACCCGCCCCGTGCGCTTGAGCTGCGCCGCCAGGTAGCGCGCTCCGGCGTCGATGCTCTGCGCCGGGTCGAACGGGTCGCTCACCCCCAGCAGCGTGGCGGTCGCCGGCATCAACTGCGCGGGCCCCACGGCCCCCGCGAAGCTGATGCGGTGCACGTGGTTGCCAGACTCCACGGTCACGATGGCGTGCATCAGCCCCACCGGCAGGGCGTACTTCCGCTCGGCGCGGTCGATGAGCTCGTCGAGGTCTCCATGCCCCGTCAGCAGGCACCACGGCCGGTGCTTCGCGTACAGCTCGAGCGCGGCCCACTTCTGTTTCAGGAAGAACGGCGAGAGCGGAAAGATGGCCGAGTGACCCAGCGTGGCGACGGTGAGGTTGAGCGCCAGCACCGGCGCGCAGGCCACCATCACCCCCTGCTGCCAGAAGGAAAGCTTTGCGAACAGCCTGAAGAGGAACCTCACGACGCGCCACACGGTACCTGCCTCAACGCCCGGCGACAGCTTTCGGTCTGACGCGCGTGGTCGCGAACGTGAGCTCGAGCGCCAACCCCTCGAACCTGCTCACACCAGGCGACCAACGCCCGCCGATTGGCTAGCCTCGACTTCGTGCTCCGCCTGATGCTGGTCGGCTTGTGGGCGTCGTCCGTCTTCGCCGCGGTCCCGGCTGATTTCCCTCCGCCCTCGCGCGGGCACTGGGTGTCCGATGCGACGGGAAAGATTTCGAGCGCGACGGTGAGCGCCATCGACGACCTGGCGACCGAGGTCGACGGCTCGGGCGTGGGGCAGCTCGCGGTGCTGGTGGTCGACACCACGTCGGGGAAGGCACCTCGCCAATTCGCCACCGAGGTCTTCAACGGCTGGGGCGTCGGCCACGCGTTGGCGAACGACGGCGTGCTGCTCTTCGTGGCGCTCGGCGACCACAAGAGCGAAATCATCCTGGGCCGTGGCTCGAAGGTGACCTCGTCGATGACCGACGCCGTCACCCGCACCGACCTGGTGGCCAACTTCAAGCGGGGGCAGACCGACCAGGGGCTGCTGGCCGCCGCGCGGTCGCTCGCGAACCTGATGCACGCCCACCCGGGCAGCGGCGCGAGCGCGTCGACCGACGACAACCACGGCGTGGGCCCCAACCGCTTCACCCAGGCCTCGTCGCCGGTGAGCGACGACCCGCTGGCGCCGTTCCTTCGCGGTGAAGCGCGCTTCCCCGAGACCTCGCCCCGCTCGTGGGTCGTCGACCCCCAGGAGGTGTTGCCCAGCAGCGCCAGGGCCCGGCTCACGGTCGCGGTCAGCGACCTCTCTTCGTCGAACAGGGGGCGAATCTTCTACCTGGTGGTCAAGCGCAGCGCGGCCTTGCCCGACCTCGCGCGCCTCGGGGCCGCGCTCGCCCGTCAGGTTGGACCGCTGGCGAAGACCCCGGTGGCCGTCATCGCGTGGGACGTGGCCGGCGAATCGCTGTCCATCACCCTGCCTCCCGAGCACGTGGCCACCGCGCACGACCGCCAGGCCCTCGCGGTGCTGCAGAACCAGCTGTCCGACCGCATCTCGGCTGCGCGGGTCGAAGGGCTGGCCGAAGCCGGCCCGAAGGTGGGCGAGGTGCTGATGCACCGGCTGCCGCCGCGGCCGGTCGACGAGGTGCTGTCGGAAGGTCTGACTCGACACCGTACCGGCCTGCTGGTCGGCGGCGGCTTCAGTGTCTTCGGTGGGCTCTTCGGCTTGCGCCTGTGGAACCGCCGACGCCGTCGCATCTGCGAGAACTGCCACCAGCCACGCGAGCTGCTCGGTGAGGACGAGGAAGACGCTCACCTGTCCTCCGCCGAGCAGGCCGAGGAACGCGTGGGCTCGGTGAACTACGACGTCTGGTGGTGCGGGCGCTGCCAGGACGTTTTGGTGCTCGATTACACGGCGATGTTCTCGCGATACGACGCGTGCCCCCGATGCGACCGCCGCACCCGCTCGTCAACCGCCACCACCCTCGAAAACGCCACCGAATATTCCGAGGGTCTGGTGCAAGTCGACGAGGGTGTGGATCGGATCGTGAACATCAGCTGACCTGATCGACGAAGGCATGGGGCCCCTTCCCGGAACAGGCGGGGTGAGGCAGATGGGGGCATGGCCAAGATCACCCTCGAGGTTCCCGACGACGTGGCAGAGATGTT
>CAIWFK010000895.1 GCA_903911905.1 uncultured Myxococcales bacterium | reverse complement strand
GCTGCCGAAGGTGGTCAGCAGACGGCCCGAGACCAGGGGCGCGGCGAGCGTGATGGCGCCGGTGACGCCGAAGAAGAGGCCCATGAAGCCGGCGACGCCACCGGTGGTGCCCGAGAACTGCTGCTGCGCGAAGGCGAAGAGCTGGAAGTCGGTGACCTTCTCGACCACCAGTTCGATGGTGATGATGGCCGCCAGCACGCGCGTCAGCGGCTCCTGGGCGATCGACTTGAGGCCCGACCAGAGCCCCACGAAGAAGCCCGTCGGCGGCGCCTGGCGCGGTTCGACCGTGAGGTCCTTCTTCGAGAGCACCTGCAACACGCCCAGGGCCCCGAGCAGCGCGCCGGCGGCGATGAGCAGCAGGCTCGCCGGACCCAGCGCGCGGGCCAACCCGCTCACGGCGAAGCCACCCACCGTCCACGACAGGCTGGCGCCGAGCCCGACGACGGGCAACAGGCGCTTGGCGCTGCGAACGTCGACCGCCTCCGAGACCACCGCCCAGGCCTGGCCGAGCAACGACGAGATCAACACCTCGACCAGCACGTAGACCGTCATCGGCCCACCCGCCGCCCAGGCCCGGCCCGCGAAGAAGCCGAGCCCCAGCAACAGCGCGCCGCCGCCCAGCATCCACCGCGTGAGCCGTACCGGGCTCACGCGCTCGGTCGACGCGCTGAGCGCCAGCGAGGTCACGGCGAGCACCCCGGCCGAGAGCAGGAACGCGTCGGGAATGGCCGAGCGCGGGTACGCGGCGAGGAAGAGCTCGCGCTGCGCCGATTTGGCCAGCACCGCTGCGGCCGTCAGCAAGAAGATGAACGAGAACAGACGAGACGTGCGTGGGCCTTCACCCTCTTGAAGACCCAACCAGGTGCTCACCGAGGCCGCCACGACGCCGGGCACCATACGCGAAGAGAACGGGACCGGGGTCCCGCCTTCAGCCGCGATCGGCTGGCATCACCCGATTTCATCGACCGAATCACCTCGTCCTTCGCGCGCGGAAGTGCCCGCGTCGGGCACCGAAGCGCTCGTGACGCGAGGGGTCTTGAACCGGCCAGGCAAAGGAGGAAGAAGGTCCCCGTCGAAGGTCGAGTCCGGAGGGACGCCATGGGGAACAAGAAGCTCGCACGGGTGAATCGGTCTGCCGACGCGACCACTGCTCCCGACGCGCTGGTCAAGGGGCTCTTCGAGACCATCGAGCGGGAACTCATTCCGCGCCTGCTCCTCGCGCACCGGGCTCGGGCCAGGTCCGACTCGCGGGACGGCCGGCCCCTGCCGAGCAGTGACGAAATCGCCAGCCTGGCCGCGCTGGCGCTCGCCCAAGACGTGGCCGGTGGCCTCGAGAGCGTCGCGACGGTGCTCAAAGAGGGGCTCTCGCTCGAGTCCGTGCTCCTGCACTTCATCGCGCCCGCAGCGCGGTTGTTGGGCGACTACTGGGAAGCCGACCGAAACACGTACACCGAAGTGACCGCCGGCATGACCGCGCTCCAGGCCGTGGTGAGGACCCTGGGTGCAAAGGTCGCGCCCAGCGTGATTCCCACCCGCGGCCAGGTGCTGCTGACCACCGCTCCGGGCGAGCAGCACACGCTCGGGCTGTCGATGTTCCACGAGTTGCTGGTCAAGGCTGGCTGGTCGGTCGAGCTGGCGCCGGGGCTCGGTCACGCCGAAATCGTCGAGGCGGTCTCGAACGGCGAGGTCGAGATGGTCGGCTTCACCGTGAGCAACCCCAGACTGCTCGAGCCACTGGCCCAGGTGGTGGCGGCCATCAAGAAGCAGTCACTTCTCCCCAGCGTGCTGGTCCTCGTCGGTGGCTCGGTCGACCTGTCGGAATTCGCCGAGGCGAACGACGTGACGGTCTTGACCGACCTGCTGGCGGCTGTCGCGGCCCTCGACACCCACGTCGAGAACCGCTGAAGGTTCGAGGAGGCCTCAGTCGCAACAGGCCCTCGAAGTGAGCACCTCGGGCCGTCAATGCGATGCGATGGCGCCTGCGCGCCCCCCGCTCCATCGAGTGAAGCCGAGCCTGGGCACGAATGGTGCTTGGGGGTGGGGCATTCCCTCACCTGGAGCGTCACCCATGCGTCGAACCCTCTTGCAGTCGTTGGTCCTCTGCGTCGCGTTGTCGTCGGTGACGACGCTCGCCGCCACCCCCGATGGTCTCCTCACCTCGAAGGCCAAGCTGGCCCTGTGGACCACCGCAGGCCTGCGCAGCAGCAGCGTGCACGTCGACACCAACGACGGCGTGCTGACGCTCTACGGCAAGGTGCAGACCACGGAGCAGAAGGCCAACGCCGACAAGACCGCCCGCGAAGTGACCGGCGTGCGTGAAGTGAAGAACCTGCTGCAGGTCGTCGCCGAGCCCGACGAGAAGCGCATCGACCGCAGCGACAAGGAAACACGCGAGCTGGCCGAGAAACGCCTGGCCGCGGACACCGAACTGAAGGACAGCACCATCACCGTGAAGTCGGTCGACAAGGGCGTCGTGCTGCTCACCGGCACCGCGCGCACCTTCAGCGACCACCTGCATGCAGTGGTGCTCATCGACCGCATGCCCGGCGTGCGCCGCGTGTCGAGTGAAGTGAAGAGCCCCGACGCGTTCGGCAACGACGAGCGGGTCAACGAGCTGGCCGAAGGCTCGCCCAAGGAAGCCCGCCGGAGCACCTCGTCGGACATGCGCATCTCGACCCAGGTCAAGCTGCGCCTGCTGACCGCCGCGCAGATTCCGTCGATGGACATCAGCGTCGACACCGACGAGGGCGTGGTCACGCTCTTCGGCATGGTCGCCACCGCTGACGTGCGCACCGCCGCCGGCCTCGAGGCCAACAAGGTCTCGGGCGTCGCGCGCGTGCTCAACCAGCTCGAGGTCGTGCCCACCGCCCAGAAGAAGGCCGTCGAAGCGAAGGACGCCGACATCGGGAAGGACCTGGCGCTCGCCTTCGCCAACCGCCCCGAGCTCAAGGGCGTCGAGACCGCGGTGAAGAATGGCACCGTCCGCGTCAGCGGCACCGTCGCCTCCGGGTGGGACGTGGTCAACACCCTGCGCCTGGTGCGGCACGTCGCCGGCGTCCGCGCGGTCGAGAACTTCCTCAAGATCGACGAGAAGCTCGAGACCTCCCAGCGCTGACAGGCCTTCCTGTTCGAACCAATTCGTCGCTCGTCTCAGGGCTGGTCCCTGGGGTGGGCGACGATGTTCGTTGGGGACCCCATCACGGTGACCCGAAGCCTGTCGTTCGCGCGAGGCAACCGCCTTGAATCAGTCGCTGGCTCGAATGGTGCTTTGCCAACGGGTCATGAGCCCCTGGTGTCGTGCCGTCGTGCCCTGCCTCGTGCTCGCGTGTGCGGGCCTGCGCGATGGCGTGTACGTCGACGGCTCGACCCGCTTCCGCATCGGCGCGCTGCCCCCCTCGTGGCGCCAGCTTCGGGTGTCTGGCAACGACGTGGCGTTCTTCTCGGCCGACCACCGCAACACCCTGGCCGTCAACGCCACCTGCGTCGACCACGATGACCCGCCGCTCGACGTGCTCACCCGCCACCTGTTGATGGGCTTCACCGAGCGCGAGACCCTGACCCAGACGCTCGAACCACTCGATGGCCGCGAGGCCCTGCGCACCCACCTGCGCGCCCGCCTCGACGGGGTGGCGGTCGAGCTGATTCTGGTGGTGCTCAAGAAAGATGGCTGCGTCTACGACTTCACCTGGGTCGGCCGCACCAGCGGGCAGGAACAGGTCTTCGAGCAGGTGCTCGCCAACTTCCACGCCGGAGCCGCTTCGTGAGCGCCGCGCTCGAGCGCCCCCGCTGGGTCGAACAGCTCGGCGCCCTCACCGTGTTGCTCGGTCGCTCGCTCGCCCGCTCGGCGGCGCGCCCCTTCGAGGGCCGCGCGGTGCTCGAGCAGCTCGACGCCCTGGGCGTGCGTTCACTGAGCATCGCCACCCTCACCGGCACCTTCGCCGGCCTCGTCATCTCGATTCAGTTCGCCTTCTTCTTCGCCCGCTTCGGCATGCAGCACAGCGTCGGGCGGGTGGTGGTGCTCACGCTCTTCCGCGAGCTGGCGCCGGTGCTGACCGCGCTCACCGTCGGGGCCCGCATCGGCTCGGGCATCACCGCCGAGCTGGGGTCGATGAAGGTCACCGAGCAGATCGACGCCATGCGCATGCTGGGGGCCGACCCCATCAAGAAGCTGGCCGTGCCCCGCATCATCGCCTGCGCCATCGTGCTGCCG
>CAIWFK010000894.1 GCA_903911905.1 uncultured Myxococcales bacterium | reverse complement strand
GGTGGCCAGCAGCAGCACCACCAGCGCCGCCGGCAGGATCTCGGTGAGAATCACCGACAGCGACAGCCCACCACGCGAACGGCCTTCGACCACGACGCTCATGACAGCTTCTCCACGGCGCGCAGCTTCGCGCTCCGGGCACGGGGGTTGTTCGACGCCTCGGCCTCGCCAGCCACCACCGCCTTCTTCGTCAACGCCACGAAGTCGGCCTTCGTTTCACGAATCACCGGCAGCCCACGCGGGGTCTGGTCGGGGCCTTCACCGCACAGCGCGCGGAAGGCCTTCTTCACCGGCCGGTCTTCCAGCGAGTGGAAGCTGATGATCGCCGCGCGGCCACCGGGCGCGAGCACCTGGGGAATGGCCGCGAGCGCAGCTTCCAGGTTCTCGAGCTCGCGGTTCACCGCGATGCGCAGGGCCTGGAAGGTGCGGGTGGCGACGTTGATGTCGCGGGGCCACTTGCCGCGGGGCACCGCGCGCTTGACGGCGTCGACGGCCGCGAAGGTGGTCTGCGGCAGCCGGGCCTTGAGCTCGCGGGCGATGTGGCGCGAGAACCGCTCGTCGCCGTACTGGTAGATGACGTCGGCCAGCTCGTTCTCGGGCAGGCGGGCGATCAGCTCGGCGCAGGTCTCGCCCTGGTCACCCATGCGCATGTCGAGCGGGCCGTCGTGCATGAAGGAAAAGCCGCGCGAGGGCTGGTCGAGCTGGGGGCTCGAGACGCCCAGGTCGAGCAACACGCCCTGCACCTTCATGGGCACCAGCGAGGCCATCGCGCCGAACTCGCCCTTCACCGGGTGGAAGCGCTCGCCGAAGCGGGCCAGCCGCGCCGAGGCCGCCTCGAGCGCGCGGGGGTCACGGTCGATGCCGTACACGGTCGCGCCTGCGGCGAGCAGCGCCTCGCTGTGACCTCCGCCGCCGAGCGTTCCGTCGATGATCACGCGACCCTCCGCGGGTCCGAGCAACTGCACCGTCTCGACGAGCAAGACGGTCTGGTGCGAGAACGAAATGACCTCACCTGCCCTGCACGAAGATGGCGCGATTGAACGACGCCACGGCGTCTTCCACCGACGCGAAGTAATCGAACGCGTCGTTGGCACCGGCCGACCGGAAGATGGCCAGCAGGTACGACGAGAGCCCCGAGAGCCGCACGTCGCCGCCCAGCTCGCGGAAGACCTCGGCCTTGCGCATGAGCGGCTTGACCCCGCGGTAGTCGAAGTGGGTGACCTCGGTGAAGTCGATGACCACGTTGACCGCGCCCGAGGTGGTCAGGCGAAAGAGCATGTCGCCGATGTCGGCCAGCTCGTCGCGCGAGATCTCGCCCTCGAGCACCATGCGCATGACCTTCGGAGCGCCCTGCGCATGGCGCGTGCGTGCGCCCGGCTCGCCCTGCGTCGCCACCCCCGCCACGATGTCCTGTGCCACCAGCTCGCTCATGTGAAAGCCCCTCGAAGACGTTCGATTCGAAAAAAAGTCAGCCCTGACGCAGCTCGGTCAGCACCCGCATCACGTCGGCAGAATCGGAAGCGGTGCGCGCTTCTTCCTGCGCCTTGGCCCAGCCGTCCTTCGACCAGAGCTCGATCACCTTCACCATGCCGGCCCAGACCAGTTCCTTCTCGAGGTGGGCGTGGGCGCGCAGCAGCGGCGGCACCAGCACCCGGCCCAGCTTGTCGGGCACCACTTCCTGGGCACCTGCCACGTAGAGACGCAGCAGCGACTTGACGCCCGGCTCCATGGGGTTGCGGCGGGCCAGGGCCAGCTCGAGCTGTTCCCATTCGCGCACCGGGTAGCAGTGCAGGCAGGGGTCGAGCGCGGTGGTCATGATCAGCCGATCGTCGCCCTGACCGACGAGGCTCTCGCGCAGCTTCACCGGGAAGCTGGTTCGGCCCTTCGCGTCGATCTGGTGCTCGAAGACCCCTCGGAACACGCTGATCCACCCTCGCTTGCTTCGAAAAACGGCTGACTGCCGCGTTGCGCCCTTCTACACCCTGATGAGGGAAAATGATCCGCTCATTCCCACTTCTTGCCACCCGGCAGAAAATAGGGTCCGGTTTCCGGGGGGTCAAGAAACGCAACGGAGATGTAGCGATCAGGGGGGCCGCACCCGGGCCCGCAATTTCAACGCCACGGAAACTGGGGTCTGTGAGCGACCGGTGGTATCAGGGCGTGGTGAGCGGGGGCCCCGTCAGACTCAAGGTCGCGTACAAGAGCCCGGAAGCGCTGGTGGGCGAATTGACCCGCAGCGTCGGCCGCGGTGGTGTGCGCATCGAGAGCCACCGCTCGCTGCCAGTCGGCACGAAGTTCGTGTTCGAGCTCAAGAGCCAGGGCGTGGCGACGCCGGTCGAGGTCAACGGCACCGTCATGAGCGTGTCAGAGAGCGCGCCGGGCAAGTGGGTGCTCCACATTCGCTACGAAGCGCCGCGCGAACGCCCCGGGCTGGACGCGATCATCAAGCGCATCTTCGACACCGCGCGGGCCGACAAGAAGCGCCGCTTCGCGCGGGTGCCCCTGCAGGTGCGGGCGGTGGAAGACCGACCCAACGCGCCGACCTACCGGTTGCGCGACATTTCGATGGGCGGCGTGGGCATCGACGTCGAAGGCGAGCGACTGCCCGGCAACATCGAGGTGGGCATGCGCTTCGCCATGCAGATGAAGCTGGCCACCGGCCAGTTGGTGCTGCCCGGCGAAGTGGTGTGGGTCGTCACCAGCCGTCGCGACGCGCTGCCGCCCAGAGCGGGCATCACCTTCCTGCCGCTCGACGACAAGATGAAGCGGTTGCTCGACGACCTGCTGTCATTGCGCGTGCTGCCCAGCCCGCCGTGGATCGCCCGCCTGGCCTTCGGCGCGGACGACGTCCTTCGGCTGCGCCACGGGCTGGACTGACGCAGGCTCGAGCCAGAGCGCGCCCACCGGCAGCTCGTGCTCGAAGGCCAGCTTCACCTTTCGCCCCGAGAGCCACAGTTCGGCGTCGGCGGGCACGTAGCCCAGCGGGTAGAGGCGCCGGTCCTTCGCGCTGGCCAGGCGGAGCACGTGCTCGGCCTGCAGATCGCTCGAGAACGAGAGCATCGAGACCTGCTTGAGCTCGAGGTGCACGCCCAGCACGTCGTCGTCGCGCGAAACGCCCAGCACCAACGCGTCGCTGGCGACCTTCGGCGCCTGATCGACGCCCTTCTGGGTCGAGGCGTGCGCCAGGAACGCGCGCGGGGTCAGCAGCCGATTCGAAGCGGCAGCGCGCACCGCGTCTCGCTCCTCTTCGAAGGGCGGGTTCAAGGTGCGGCGCAGCACCGGTGCTCTGGTCGGCTCGAGCCGGCCGCCGGCGTAGCTGTATTCGCGACCGGCGAAGACCAGCGCGGGGCCCACGCGTTCCCATTCGGTGAGCAGCACGCCGTCACCGGTCACCGCATCGGGCCCGAAGTCCTGGCTCAGCGCGTGGGTGGCCCACAGGTGCTTGCCGTCGACGATGGACACCGCCCAGGTGCGCACGCCCATGCCGGTGGCCTCGATGGCGCGGTTGGCGATGACCAGTTCGGGCACGCCGTCACCGTCGAGGTCGACCTGGGTGACCTGAAAGTCGTCGACCGTGTCCTGCCAGGCCACCGCGTCCCACTCGGTGTGCTCCCCAGTGGGGCGGTCGATGGTGATGCCGGGCTTGAGCCCTTCCTGCACGGGCAGGCACTTGCACACCCGCACCTCGGGAGTGCTGGTACACGCGGCCTTCGAGCAGAGCGCGACGTCCTGCGTGGTGGGGGCCGGCAGGGTCACCGGCGTCGCCGAGATGACCAGGGCCAGGAAGGTGGGAGTCATGGGCGTGCCTCGATACTGACAGAGCCATGGCCGGCGCCCAATGGCTCACCATCATTCAGGCTTTCACGACGGGTAGCCACGCGCCGCTTCGAGCGCGATGACGATGGTCTCGATCACCTGCTCGGGGTTGCCGGGGAAGTCGACCTGCAGGGCGCGGGCGGAAGCGAGGTGCGCCGCGCGGGCCTCGCCGGTGGCGCAGGCCGCGATGACCCGACTGGCCGCCTGCTGCGCGCGCTGGTGGGCCGCAGAAGCGACGTGTTCCTCGATGGCTACGCGCCAGGGCTCGAGCGGCCGGGTGGCGGCCAGCGCGCGGTTGCGGGCCGCGACCGAGTCCACCACGAAGGCCTCGAGCACCAGGTCGGCGAGCGCGGCGGTCACCACCTGGTGCTGGTCCAACGAGGGGCCGAAGGCCTCGGCGGCCAGCTTGAGGCCGAGCCTGGCCAGGGCCTTGAGCGGCGGCGTCTGCGCGGTGGGCGCTTCGAAGAGCGCGAGCTGGCCGCGGGCCGCGCGCTTGAGCAGCGTGCCGACCACCAGCAGCCGGTTGATCTCGTTGGTGCCCTCGAAGATGCGGTTGATGCGCGCGTCGCGGTAGGCCCGCTCGACCGGGTATTCCTCGATGTAGCCGGCGCCGCCGTGCAACTGCACCGCGTCGTCCATCACCTGGCCCAGCGCTTCGCTGCCGACCACCTTGGCGAGCGAGGCCTCGATGGCGAACTCTTCGAGCGCCGCGAGCGGGTCACCCCCGAAGGCGTCGATGAGGCCCGAGGTGCGGTAGGCCATCGATTCGACCGCGTAGATGGCCGCGGCCATGCGGGCCAGCTTCTCGCGGGTCAGCCCGAAGCGAACCAGCGGCGTGTCGAACTGGCGGCGAAGGGTCACGTAGGTCAGCGCGCTGGCCAACTGGGTCTTCATCGAGCCCAGTACGCCCGAGCCCAACTTCAGCCGCCCCAGGTTGAGGATGTTGAAGGCGATGACGTGGCCCCGCCCGGGCTCGCCCAGCAGGTTCTCGACCGGTACCCGCGCGTCTTCGAGAATGACCGGGCAGGTCGACGAGCCCCGAATGCCCATCTTGTGCTCTTCGGGGCCCACGGTGAGGCCGGGCGTCGAGCGCTCGACGATGAAGGCCGAGAAGCGCGTGCCGTCGATCTTCGCGAAGACGATGAAGACGTCGGCGAAGCCGGCGTTGGTGATGTACTGCTTGGCGCCGTCGAGCACCCAGTGCCGGCCGTCGGGGCTGAGCCTCGCGGTGGTGCGCGCCCCGAGCGCGTCGGACCCCGAGCCCGCTTCCGTCAGCGCGTAGGCGGCGACCTTCTCACCCGAGGCGAGCGAGGGCAGGTACTGCTGCTTCTGCGCGTCGGTACCGAAATAGACGATTGGCAAGGTGCCGATGCCGGTCTGCGCCGCGAAGGTGACCGACCAACTGCCCAGCAGGCTCTTGGCTTCGGCGACCAGCAGCGAGGTGGTCTTGTCGAGCCCCAGGCCGCCGTACGCCTCGGGCACGTCGACGCCCAGCAGGCCCAGCTCGCCCGCTTCACGCAAGAGCTCGCGCAAGAGCCCAAAGTCCTTCGCTTCGATGCGGGCGGCCTTCGGCAGCACCTGCTCGCGCGAGAAGCGCATCGCGGTCTCGAAGAGGGCCCGCTGCTCGGGGCTGAAGAATTCGGGGGCCATCACCGCCCCGCCCTCGTTCAGCAGGAACTCACCGCCATGGAACGTCGACATCGATTCGTGCCTCGAAGGAGCCAGGAATTGGCCTTGTGCGACACCTGCACCATATTCAGCCACGCGATGAAGCGCCTCGTCCTCCTCTCTTTCGTGCTGGTGGTGGGTGCATGTGGGCCTACCATCGGCGACCCGTGCACCACCCCGCACGACTGCGCGAACGGCACCTGCCTCACCCAGGACTACGCGCCCGGCGGCTCGTGCAGCCTCGCCTGCAGCATGGGCGTGGCGAACACCTGCCCGGCCGGCACCATCTGCGTGAAGGACGCCATCGGGAAGAACGCCGCGGGCTGCATGCGCAGCTGCTCGGCCGACAAGGACTGTCGGCTGGGGTACGTGTGCCTGACGCAGAACGGGTCGACGACGCCGATTTGCATCGGCCCGCGAGGGCTCTGACTCGTTCATGCGGGCCACGGTGCTCGTGATCGCCATGTGCGGTGTGGTCGCCTGCACGCAGGCGCCGGCCGCGAGCGAGCGCGATTCGAAAAGTGGCTGTCGCGTCAGCGGCACCGTCGTTCACGCCGGGGTCGGCCCACGCACCGTCCCTGCAAGAGGCGCACGGTATTTCGTGGGGCGCTACGTCGACGGTCACTACGACGACGAGAAGATCGTTGGAGCGGGCCTCGAGGTTTCGACGGATGGTCGCTTCGAGACCGAGATCGTGACGCCGCGCGCGTTCCTGTTGATCTCCGCAGACGGTTACGAGCCCCAGTGGTTCGGCCCGCTCGTGTGCGGAGAGCGCGTGCACGCCCAGCTCGCTGCAGCGGCTCCCGCACCGCTCCTCGCGACGATGGTGCTTCGAGGACAGCTCGACGAGGAGTTGTTCCGCATCGACGTCCACGTCGACGGGCTGGTCGAATGGCAGGGTTCGCCAGACATGCCGCTGCACGGGCGGGCCAGCCATCGAGTCTCGCCAGCCGAAGTCGACGCGCTCCGCCGCGCCTTTGCTCAGGCTGACTTCGCCCACCTTCCCCGGGCGGTCGTCTGCGACGAGGTCTCCGACAACGATGCAGTCGTGGGCCTGACCGAGTACGTCGACGGTGGGACCATCAGGGTCGGCCACGCCCTCGCGTGCAGGTCAGGGAGCGATGCCGAGCGGATGGCGGCCCTCGAGATCGCGTTCGAGCAACGCTCTGGGTATTCGAGCGCGTTCCGCGGCGGAGCCGAGCGAACCTGCGAACAGGCTGAGCGCCAGCCCGACGGCGGCTGCCAATGGTGGTGACGCCCAGCTCCGACGCTCGCCGAATTCCCCGAAGCGGCGTACCGACTGAGGTGGGCGCGTCGCCCACCTCGAGTTGTGCGCATCGGGGTCCGTTGGCGACACTGCGGCCCGTGAGAGCTGCCGCCCTGCTGTTCGTCGTGTTCGTCGCGTGTGGTGCCCCCAAGCCGAGCACCCCGACCTGCACGCCCGCCGACTGCGACGACCACGACGTGTGCACCACCGACGAGTGCTCGAACGGCGAGTGCGTGCATACCGCAGTGCCGATTCTGCTGACGCCGCAGGGCGTCTGCAGCGTCGACACCTGTGACCCGGTGCTCGGCCTGGTGCACACCCCGGTGAGCGCCGACGACTCGAACGCCTGCACGGTCGACAGTTGCGACCCCGACGCCGGGGTGCTGCACACCGCGGTGGTGAGCGACGACGGCAACGCGTGCACGGTCGACAGTTGCGACCCTGACGCGGGCGTGGCGCACGCCCCGGTGCCCGTCGACGACGGCAACCCGCTGACGGTCGACTCGTGCGACCCCGCGACCGGCGTCATTTCGCACCGCTGCTCGGACACCGTGACCGTCGTGCAGCCGGGCAACCCCGGCGCCGACGCTGGTTCGTACCCCGCCCCCGGCTGGTGGTCGGACGACACGCGGGCCAACGGCACCGTCACCATCGACTCGAGCCTCGGCGCGCCGAGCGGCTTCGGCTGCACCTCGGCGAAGCTGGTGACGGGACCGAGCACGTCTCCGGGTCCCTCGGCCGACAAGGCCCAGTTGATCAGCTTCCAGCTCGCCGGTACGCCGCTGAGCGCCATCTCGACCGTGTCCTACTGGGCGCGGCGCTCGTCGGCCTCGACCGGGGGCCCGGCCATCGACCTTTCGCTCAACGTCTCGGTCACCGGCGCGTCGGTGCCCACCGGCTACGCCACGCTGGTCTACGAGCCGTACAACCAGAGCGGCGGCGTCGCGGGCATCGTGCCCGATGCATGGCAGCACTGGAACGCGACCGCGACCACCCCGGGAGATGGGCTGTGGTGGACCACGAAGATCGCCAACGGCGCGGCGCCGGGCAACCCGGGCAGCCAGTCGAACCCGCAGCCCTGGGCGGCGTTCCAGGCGCTGTGGCCCGACGCCGTGGTGCACGGCTACGGCTTCGACGTGGGCTCGGTGAACCCCAACATGGTGGTCGCCGGTGACGGGCTGGTCTTCGGCTCGGTGACCACCGACTTCTGAAAGCAAAAACAAACCGGGGCTCCCTTTTGGGAAGACCCCGGTCGCACCACTCGACGCGGCGAACCGCTTACTTGAAGAGGTCGCTGAGCGTGGTGTGGGTGTTCGAGCCGTTGATGGCCTTCAAGAAACGCTCCTTGTCCGAGCGCTCCTGGCTGACTTCGCCGATGGGGTGCAGGCGAACGGCCTTGCCCACCACGCGCGCCGAGCGGCGAGAGAAGATGAAGATGTCGAACGAATCGGTCTCGTGGTTGAGCACGTAGATGCCGTCGGTCTCGGTCGGAGCGGTCAGCACCGCGCCAGCCGCAGCCGCGCGCACCAGCGGGTCGGCCGGCGCCGACTGGCCGGTCAGGCTGCCGATGATGCCCGAGAAGATGCCGCCGATGCCGCCATCTTCGGCGCCCCAGCAGATGAACTTGACGATGCAGTTGATGGCCGCCTCACCCTGCAGGCGCTCACCGAGCGTGTAACCGACCTCCTGCGGGCGCGACCACATGGCCGCCGGTTCAGGGCTCATCGACGCAGTCGCGTCCATGTACGAACGCTGACCGTGCAGACAGCTGCTGCCCGCCACCGCCACCACTGCCAGAACGAAGTACTGCTTCATGGTGATCCCCTCTCGTTATCGATTGCGGCGTTTCGCCTCAAAGTCGACGCCCACAATGGGCGCGCGCACCCTACCCGGCGTTCGCCAGCGGTCAACCCTCAATTTTTCAGGGGTTTTCAATGACCAGCGTCAGGCGCCCGAGGCCTCGGGTACACCAGGCAGGTCTCGGGGAAGAATGCCGTGGCGGGCTTCACGTAGTTCGCCGCCATGGCCCGCGCGGTCTGCACCAGCTCCATGCCGAACGAGGGCACCACGCAGTAATCGGGCGCCGAGGTGAAGCGCGCCTGCACCTTCTCGAACCCGCGCTGCAGGGTCTTCAAGTCCAACTTTCCACCGCGCACCGGCACCGTGGGCCCGTTGGGGTCACCACCCGGCAGCTTGCCCATGTTGGTCTGCATTTCGAAGCCGTCCGCGCGGTGGATCACGCGCAGCTTGCCCGGTACCACCTCGTCGAGCCACGTCTGGAACGCGGCCTCGTCGCGCAAGGTGAGCTTGAAGGCGATGGGCGCGTCGGGGTGTCGCAGCCAGACCTCGGCCTTGGCGTCGTCGAGCGCCGCCAACAGCTCGGCGGCCTGAACCAGGTACGTGTCGCCCGTCGGAGCGAGCACCACCGGCCGACCCTTCGCCAGCGCGGCCGTGAAGGGCTGACCGTCGGCGATGGCCCGTTCCCCGTCGAGCTGCACCACCACCGCGCCCGATGGCAGCGCCGGGCCGACCGGGTCGAGCACCACGATGCGGTAGAGCGGGTCGTCGTCGGGGCCTCCGCCGCCGTCGGTGGGCTCGCCCAGGACCCGCTCGAGCGGCTCGAGGGGTCTGGGTTGCGCTCGGGGGGCTGGCCCCGGCGAAGGCGCAGCGCTCTTCTGACAGGCGACGAGCAACAGCAGCAGGGCCAGGCGCTTCACGGCGTCACCGCTTTCGGTTTCGTGTCAGGAAACGACTTCGCTGCGCACTCGGCGCTCAGCAAGCCCTTCGTAACCGCGTCGGCCACCGCCTGCGCAGGTTCTTCGAAGAGCACCATGCCGTCGAACCGCTTCGGGTCTTCGGCGTGCCCCGCGTTGCGAATGTAGATGGCCTTCACCCGCCCGGGGAACTCGGCGTTCATCTGCCGGTACACCTCGGGGTCGTGCTCGCCCGAGTCGCCGACCAGCACCACCGGGTTGGGCACCTCGTTCATCACCCGGCGAATGATGGGTTGCTTGTAGTCGCTCAAGGTCTTCGGCCCCAGGTCGCGCAGCGCGATGCCGAAGACCGGGAAGTCGTTCCGGGTGAGGAAGCCGCGAATGCGGTCGAGGTACTGCCGCGGCGACCCCGAGACCAGCATGAAGGCCGGGCGCGCGGGGTGGTCGGCCTTCAGGCACTGGTAGAACGCGGCCATGCCCGGCACCGCCGGCTGGCTGGTCTCGTCCTGGCCCAGGGCCGCCTTGAGCAGGCCGGCCTTGTGCACGACGTTGGTGATCGACAAGGTGTCATCGAGGTCCGAGACCACGAAAAATGGCGCCGATGGAGCGACGATGTCGATGGTGGCAGCCCCGGTGGCTTGGGTGACGTGCGCCTCGGCCGTGCCCAGCCCGACCTCGAAGGGCTTGCCCGCGGGAGCGTGCAGGGTGACCTCGAAGTCGCCGTCGTGGTCGCTGGTCGCGCCGACCGTCTGCCCGGCGAAGCGCACCTCGACCGCCGCGCCGTCCCACGTGCTGCTGGTCAGCCAGCGCAGGTTCTTCGAGACCACCGAGCTGCCTTTCGAGGGCGCGTGCTTCAACACCCGGCCAGACACCGTCACCTGGGCCGGCGTTCCGATGGCCGGTTCGAGCAGCACCACCGGTTGGGCGCGGGCCAGCGCGTGGGTCAGCACCACGACAATGATGAGTGAACGCACCGCGCCCATGTTAGCGTCCCGCCGCCTTTCAGGACGGTCCGTTGTCTGAATCTGCTCCCACCTTCGGCAAGTACCAGCTGCTCGACCGCATCGCCGCGGGCGGCATGGCCGAGATCTTCCAGGCGCGCTACTCGCCGGCCCCCGGTGTGACCAAGCTGGTGGTCATCAAGAAGATTCTGCCGCACTACGCCGAGAACAAGGCCTTCATCGCCATGTTCACCAACGAGGCCCGCATCGCCATGGGGCTCTCGCACGGCAACATCGCCCAGGTCTTCGACTTCGGCGCCATCGACGGCGACTACTTCCTGGCGATGGAATTGGTCGACGGCCAGCCGCTGTCCAAGGTGCTCAAGCGCGCGAAGGCGTTGGGCCTGCCCGCCCTGCCCCCGCAGTTCGCGGCCTTCATCGCCAGCGAGATGCTCAAGGGCCTGCACTACGCGCACACCCGGCTCGACGAGCAGGGCCGAGCGCTGCAGATCGTGCATCGCGACGTGAGTCCCCAGAACGTGCTGCTCAGCTACGAGTCGCAGGTCAAGCTGGTGGACTTCGGCATCGCCCGCGCCCGCAACGCCGGCGTCGAAGAGACCAACGCCAACAACGCGGTGAAGGGCAAGTACGCCTACTTCGCCCCCGAGCAGGCCCGCGGCAAGGACCTCGACGGCCGCACCGACGTCTTCGCCGCGGGCATCGTGCTCTACGAGATGCTGGTGGGCCAACTGCCCTTCCAGGGCCGCATGATGGACGTGCTCTCGAAGATCGTGCGCGGCCAGTTCCCCCGCCCGCGCGAGGTGAACCGGGCGGTGCCGGTCGAGCTCGAGCGCATCGTGCTCAAGGCCATGGCGCTCGACCGCGCCGAGCGCTACCCCACCGCCGAGGCCTTCCACCAGGACCTCTCGAAGTACCTGGCCCAGGCGCACCCCGACTTCTCGGCCGCCGAGCTGGCGCTGCTGCTGCAGTTGCTCTTCGAGGAAGACCTGGTGGCCGCGGGCCGCCCCACCCAACTGCCGCGCGAATTCGTGGAACGCGCCGCCGCGTGGAAACAGCCCCTGCGCGCCCTCGACGACGGCGACGAGCCGCCGACCGAGATGATGCCGATGCCGTCGGAGGCCGCGAAGCCGAAGTTCCCGGCGACGCCCGGCTTCGGTGGGAACCGGGGCACGGCGGGCCGGCTGGTGGCGCTGACCGTGGCGGCGGTGGCCGTGGGGGTGATGTCGGTCTTCGTGGCCACCCAGTTCCGCAAGGCCACGCTGGAAGTGACCTCGACGCCGATCGGCGCGACGGTGAAGCTCGACGGCCACCCCATGCCCGGCGTGACGCCGCTGACCCTGCCCGAGCTCGAGGGTGGGCACCGGTACAAGGTCGAGGTCGCCGCGCCGGGTTTCGTGCCGTGGGTCAACGACGTGCCGGTCAACCGCGGGCAGCGGCTGACGGTGGCCGCGGTGTTGATCGAGCAGAAGGTCAAGCCGCCCGAGGTCACGGCGGTGAAGGCCGAGCCGCCGGTGATCGAGAAGGCTTCGACGTCGGTGCCGGTGGCGAACGACGTGGTCACCTGGCCGGTCGGCTCGGTGCAGCTCGACGTGTCACGCCATCACCTCGAGCTCAATGCGGCGGGGGCGACGGTGGTCAAGCTGGACCCCTCGCTCACCTACCGGGTGTCGCTCTCGAAGGGGCCGACGCCGGGCTGGGCGTATTACGTGGTCAACGACGCCGGCGCGATGCCGGTGACGGCGGTGGGCCAGCCGCTGCAGGTCAAGGGCGCCTCGAAGTTGATGGCCTTCCACGTGCCGCTGGCGGTGCTCGGTGCGCGCGGCCGCGAAGAAGCCAGGCCCCGCGTGCTCTCGCTGGTCGCCGCGCCGGGCAAGAAAGCGGTCGCCCACGAAGTGCCCTCGGCGCTGAGCGTGGCCGGGTCGACGCACGTGACGCTGACGGGGCTGTCGAGCAGCGCGACCTACGAGCTGACGCCGCGACATGGCGCGACGCACGCGCGCATTCACCCGGGCGCGCCCGACCTGCAGTGGCTGGTGATGGGCACGCGCGAGGGGCTGACGGCCATTCCGTTCGATCAGGTCACGCGGGTGACCAACACCGAGCAGGTGGTGTTGACGGTGGTCGACGACGGCGGCACGCCGACCGGCCTGGTCGACGTGGCCGTGCGGGAAGTGCCTCGCCACCGGCGCTGATCACGTAGCGCTACAGCCCGCCACGTGGTCGAAAAATTGATCGGCGCGCCAACGGCCGTACCCTGTGTGTGCTTTCACCCACACACGAGGAACGACCCATGAAGACGATGATCGCGACGATGCTGGTGCTGGTGGCGGTGGTGGCGACGGTGGCGACGGCCCGCCCGCACGCGACGCGCAAGGTCAGTGACGCCGAAGTCCAGGCGGCGATCGACGAGCGCCTGCACGAACTGCTGGTGAAGCTCAACGAGCAGCGCCGCAACAACTGAAGTGGGTTTTCATGGCATTCCCGAGGGGTGGTGCTACGTCAACGCACCGTTCTCAAGTCGGTTCTTGACGACCTCGAGGAGTCCATGTCCGAATCACCGCTCGCAGTAGGCGATCGTCTGGTCTACCCGAATCAGGGCCTGTGCACGGTCACCGAGATCAAGACCGAAGAAATCGCCGGGCAGAAGCTCACCTTCGTCAGCCTGATCATCACCGAGACCGGCGCGCGGGTGAAGGTTCCCAAGGACAAGCTGGCCAAGAATGGCGTGCGCCGCGTGTCGAGCAACGACGACGCGAAGCAGGTCTTCGAGTTCCTGAAGGCCGATTCCGAGCGCGCCTCGCTCGACTGGAAGAAGCGGGCGCGCGACAACACCGCGCGCCTGTCGGAAGGTGGGCTGTTGGGCCTGGCCGAGGTGGTCAAGGGCCTGCAGATTCTGTCCGAGCTGCGCCCCCTGCCCCCCAAGGAGCGCGAGCAGTACAACGACGCCCGGCACCTCTTCGTCGAAGAGCTGGCCTCGGCGATGAACATTCCGGCCAGCGACGCCGAAGACGCGCTCGACGTGGTGCTCTTCCCCCCGGGGAAGGAGCGCCCCAAGCGCAGCATCGAAGAGTTCCAGGGCCTGGGTGAAGACGACGAGCTGGGCCTCGGCGGCGACGACCTGCTCGGGCTCGATGGCGGTGACGAGGCTGCTGTCGAGAGCGAAGACGCCAAGCCCGAAGGCGAAGAGGCCGACGGCGAGAGCGACGAGGGTGGCGACGACGACGACGAGGGCGGCAAGAAGAAGAAGGGCGCCAAGGCCGAGAAGAAGCCGGCCGCGCCGCCCGCCGAGAAGAAGGGCAAGGGCCTCAAGTCGCTCTTGAGCGATCTCGAGGTGACCATGCCGGTGGGCACCGCGCTGACGCCGCCGCCCAAGAAGCGCGGCCGCCCGCCCAAGCCGAAGCCGGAAGTCGACCCGAACGTGCCGCCGCCGCCGCCCAAGAAGCGCGGTCGCCCGCCCAAGCCGAAGCCCGCCGTCGAGGTGCCCGCCACCCCGAAGAAGCGCGGCCGTCCCCCCAAGGCGAAGTAGAGAAAGCGCCCGACCATGATCCGCATCGTCACGCTCGACGAATACGACCCGCTGGTGCTCAAGGCCCTCGCCCGTTCGCTCTACACGGCGTTCGGGGTGGGCGCCGAACACTCTGGCGTGGTGACCGTGCCGCACGGCCAGCAGGAGCCGTACGACGCCAACAAGCTGCTCGACTCGCTGCCCAAGGTGCAGGCCTTCGCGGACGACAAGGTGCTCTACCTGACGACCCGCAAGCTCGCGCCGCGCAAGCTGGTGTCGGGTGAAGCGCCGACCTACGGCCTGGCCCGCTACAATTCGCAGCGCTGCGTGGTCAGCAGCGCGCACATGAAGGGGTTGGCCCCCGACAACGTGAAGGTGCTGGCCCGCCACGCGATGCAGGAAGTGGGGCATGCCTTCGGGCTGCACCACTGCCTCGACCCGCGCTGCGCGATGTACCCGCAATGGACGCCGTCGTACCCCGCGGGCGATGCGTCGTTCTGTACCTTCTGTCGCGACCAGAGCGAGCAGAAGATCCGGCAGACGAAGTCGTGAGCGACGAGCGGCCCTCACCCTCGGCGTGGTCGGTGCGCGAGGGCGTGGTGCTGCTCGCGGTGGCGGTGACCTGCCTGGCCTTTCAGGCGTGGCTGCCCACCACCCAGGTCGACGAACGCGACTACCAGCAGGTCGCCACCGTGCTGGCGGCCGAACGGCAGCCGGGTGACGTGGTGTTGCTCTCGCCGTGGTGGACCGAGCGGGCCCGACTGTACCTGCCCGAGAACCTGCGCATCGTGGGCTACCAGGGGTCGGACGCCGACGACCTGCTCGACTACCAACGCATCTGGGTGCTGGCCGAGCCGCATCTGCCTCGCGCGGGCCAGTCGGACTTCATGACGGCCTTCGGCCCCGGCCGCACGGAAGTGGGCGTGGGCCGCACCTTCGGCAACCTGACGCTGCGGCTGTTCACCAACGGGCGCTGGCGGCCGCACACCTTCTCGGGCATCTCGTCGCTGGCGACGGCGAAGGTCTCGCTGGAAGGGCCGCAGGGTCGTCAGGCGTGCCAGTGGAACGGGCGCGGCCACCAGTGCCCGAACAACCACACCGTGTCGTTGGAATGGCACGAGGTGCACTTCCAGCCCCTGCCCTGCCTGGTGTTCGACGCGCCGGGTGGGCCGACGAAGCTGGTGCTCGAGCTCGACGACGTGCCGGCGACCGAGCGGGTGCTCTTGCGTGCGGGCTACGTCTGGGAACGCGGCGCCTACAAGGACGGCGTGAGCGGCAGTGAGCTGGGGCTCGAGGTGAATGGGCAGGTGACGCCGCTGTCGATTCCCGCAGGCGTCGAGCCGCTGCAGCAGGTCGAAGCCGCCAACGTGCCTGCGGGCGCGACGGTGCGGGTGTGGCTGCAGGCGAACAACCCCAACGCGCGGCAGCTGTGCGTCGAGCTGACCGGCCTGGCAGGTGCCCGATGACGCGCGACGGGAAGATCGCCTGGGCGCTGTTCGCGGTGGGCTTCCTGGCGCTGGCGTCGACCGAGCGCGAGGTCGGCTTCGTGCGCGACGAGAGCGTGTACTTCTCGGCGGGCGAGAACCACGCGCGGTGGTTCCAGTTGCTGGTCAGCGACCCGCAGCGGGCCTTCGGCGACGAGGCCATTTCGCGCAGCTTCAGCTTCAACAGCGAACACCCGGCGGGCATGAAGAACCTGTTCGGGCTCTCGTACCTGCTCTTCCACGAGAAGCTGCACCTGCTGCGCCCGGCCGCCGCTTTCCGCGTGCCGGCCTTCGTGATGGGCGCGTGGTTGTTGCCGCTGGTCTACCTGCTTTCCCGCAAGCGCTTCGGCGAGGGGGCGTCGATCTTCGCAGCGCTGGTGTGGGGGCTGACCCCGCGCGCGTTCTTCGAGTCGCACCTCTCGTGCTTCGACGTGCCCATGGCCACGATGTGGGTGCTGGTCGTGTACTGCTTCCTCGAGGCGCTCGAGCGGCCGCGCTGGTGGCTGTACACCGGCCTCGCGTTCGGCGGCGCGCTGGCCACCAAGCACAACGGGTACTTCATTCCCCTGGTGCTCATACCGTTCTCGCTGTGGACCGGGTGGCAGCGCTCGAGCGGCAACCCGACCGCCCGGCGGCTGCTGCTGGGCATCAACGGGGTCTTCGTCTTCGGCGCCTCGCTCTTCGGGGTGATGGCGCTGGCACTGGGGCCCGAGCGCTTCGCTCAGACCTTCGGCTTCCCCTCGGCGCAGTTGACGACCTTCGTGGCGGTCATCGCGATGGGCAGTTGGCTGCTGTGGCGGCTCTGGAAGGCCGACGTGCCGACCTTCCGCTCGGTGGCGCCGCTGGTGGCGATGGCTGCGCTGGGGCCGCTCATCTTCTACCTGCACTGGCCCTACCTCTGGCATCACCCGGTCGACCGCGCCGGCGCGTACTTCGCCTTCCACCTGACCCACAACCACTACACCTGGTACTACCTGGGCGAGCTGTTGCGCGCGCCGCCCTTCCCGCTGGCGTACGTGGTGGTGAAGACCGCGCTCACCGTGCCGACCTCGCTGTTCGTGCCCATGGTGCTGGGCGTGGCGTGGGTGGTGGTGCGGGTGGTGCGTCGCCAGGTCACGATGTTCGAGCTGGTGATGTTGGCGAACGGCCTGACCTCCATCGCGCTCATCAGCCTGCCGTCGGTGCCGCACTTCGGCGGGGTCAAGCACTGGTTCCCCTCGATGCCCTTCCTCGCGATTCTGGCCGGCGGTTCGCTCGAGCGTGGGGCGCAGGGGCTGGCGGCGCTCTCGAAGCGACTGTCTGACGCGCAGGCGTTGGCCG
>CAIWFK010000893.1 GCA_903911905.1 uncultured Myxococcales bacterium | reverse complement strand
CTAACCCAACCGGCCCCTTTGATTTACAGGTCGCCGGGTCGTTCCCCCGAGGGAACGCTCTCTGCGGGGCGGCGAACAGAGAATCCTGCGGCGCACTGTGGTGGCGCTTGGGACAGCAGAAGCTCTCCGTTCTCGTCCTCGCGGCAGAGAGTTTCGCAGAGCGTTTAACAGCTTCTGCTAAACGCTAAACGTTGGGTCCGGCGAACCTCGCGATTTTTCATGGTGCTCGCAAGTGGCGACCAACGGCCTCGTCGGGCGCTGTTCACCAACTTCGGCACTGCTGGAGGTCGCGGTGCCGAAGCACACCCTTACCCTCGGTCGTGTCCCGGCGAAGGCGCTGATCGACGCGGTGTCTGCGCTCATCGAGGGGGCCCGAGTTGCGTCGCTCTATGACGGCTGGGGCGAATCGGAGATCGAGATCGCCAACGTCACCGGCGGAGTGGTCACCCTCGAAGCGCCGGCGTTGGTCAACGGAGTCACGGCCATCGACGTGTTCGCGGATTCGCTCTCTGCTGCTCTCTCTGAGAACCGGGAGTCCGTGTTCGCCGACGGGCCGTTGCTCGAACTCTTCGTTCGATTCTCACGGTCGAGCGCGGGAGGGCTCGAGCTGGTCCGGTCCAACGGCGTCTCGTTGAACCTCAGGCCGGCCGACGTCTCCGGGCTCGAGCACCTGCTTCACGTCACGCCAGGGAACCGCGCGGTGCGCGTCGCGGGAGAGCTGAAGCCCGAGTCCACGCCGGGCATGGCGAGGCTCGTCGTTCCGAACGGCGACTCGGTCCGAGTTCGATTCACGGGGCTGGTCCCGGTCGGCACCCGCGTGGTCGTCTCGGGAATCGGCCACTTCGGCCCCTCGGGCGCGTGCTTCCTCGTCGATGCGGAGTACATCGGCAGCGCAGTCGACGGAGACGAGATCTTCGAGGAGGTGCCCGTCACGGATCCGGCGGACTTCATGCCACCCTCAATCCCGCAGGACGCGCTCACCGGTGTGAACGCTTTCATTGGAACCTGGCCTGGCGATGAGACAGACGAAGAGCTCCTCGCTGCCCTCAAGGCCATTCGATGAACGACCGGTACCTGCTCGACACCTCTGTGATGTTGACGCTGGTCCGCGGTGGTGAGCCCGCTTGGTGGCTCGATCAGGAATTCGGGTTGAGCAGTGCATCGCTCCGTCCCCTCGTGAGCATCGTGACCCACGCCGAGCTCAAGGTGCTCGCGCAGCGCAATCGCTGGGGGCCCGCGAAGATGAAGTCGCTGGCGAATGCGTTGGCGAACGTCGCGACCATCAACATTCGCGGCGGGGCGCTGCTCGATGCGTACATCTCGGTCGAACTTGCGTCACGGCAGCACCGACCGAGCGCGCGCACGATGAGCCACAACGACCTGTGGATCGCCGCGACCGCAAAGGTCGCCCGTGCGACGCTGCTGACGACAGACAAGGACTTCTCGCACCTCTCGCCGAACTGCTGCCGCGTCGTGCTCATCGACCCGTACGCCAGGAGGAACCAGAACGATGCTGCCCTTTCACGTGCTCTTTAAGGACCTCGCTGAGAAAGAAACGCGAGCGCTCTACCCGCCGCCGGGTGACAGCCTTCCCCCGGGCGAGTACCTCTTCGTGGAGGCGTACTGCACCGAGCCAGAGTGCGACTGCCGCCGAGTGCTCATCCAGGTGCACCACGCCCAAACGAGGCGCCAGGTGGCCACCATCAACTACGGGTTCGAGCCGTCGAAGCCGCCGTTCGAGGACGAACCACAAGTCTTCCTCGACCCGCTGAACCGCCAGAGCCAGTACTCGGACCGGCTGAAGGGCGCATTCGAGACCCTCATGCTGACCGACGCCGGCTACGTCGCGCGGCTCCACCGCCACTACGACATGTGGAAGCGCGTCGTGGACGACCCGAAGCACCCCGACCACGCGAAGGTCTGCCCGCCCGACCGCCCCGACTACGGCAAGCCCGCTTTCCCCAAGGAGCCAATCCGTAGAGCGTCACCAACGGCGAAAGAAGTGAAGGGGCGAGGGAAGTCGAGCATGGCGAAGAAGAAGAAGGCGGGAATCGAGTGGGTCGGCGGAGTCGCGGTGATGCCGGGCTACGTCACGGGTGAAGGCGAGCCGTACCGCCCAGAGATGCTGCTCTGGCTCGACGACAACCAACTTGTCCTGGGCGTGACGAGCGAGAAGCCCGGCCAGCTCCTGTCACGTGCAGCCGACAGCCTCGCCGAGACGATGGCGAAGCCGATGGTTGGCAAGGCCTCGACGCCGTCGAGCATCCGCGTCGCGACCCAGGCGCTCGCGGAGGCCATTCGTGCGGGGCACCCGAGCCTCGAAATTGTCTGCGCGCCCACGCCCGAAGTGGACGCGGTGATGGCGTCCATGCGCGAGCACATGGGTGGCCACACCGAGGCGGAGCAGACGTACCTCGGCCCCGACGCGAGCCCCGAGACGATGGCGTCGTTCTTCCGCTCGGCGGCCACGCTGTACCGCGCGCGCCCGTGGGCCCACATTCCGGCCAACCGGAGCCTCTTCTCCGTCACCATCGAGCAGTTCGGCTTGCGCGAGGCCGCGCTCGTCGTCATCGGACAGATGGGCGAGAGCCTGGGCTTCATTCTCTTCTCGAGCCTCGACGACTACGCGCTCTTCCAAGAAGCCGCGCACGCCCTCGAGCATGACGTCGACGCGAAGCTGCCTCACCACTTCGCCCTCAACTTCGAGCGCGGCGCCGACCTCTCACCAGCGCTGCGCAAGGAGATTTCGACGCACCACTGGGAAGTCGCAGGCCCAGAAGCATACCCGTGGCCGGTCGCCGTCGACCCTGACCTCGTCGCGCGTCCCCCCACCGCGAAGGAAGTCACCATCTCGGAGGCCATCTGCCTGTCGCTGCCCCAGTTGCTGACGCAGAAGAAGGCGCTCGATGCCGCGTGGAATGGAGAGGGGCCTCCGGTCACCACCACCGTGAAGGTCCGCACGCACTCGGGCGACCTCGAGGTCTCGCTGCGGGCGCCCCACGAGCAAGTCATCGAGCGCCCGCCCTTCGACCTGATGGCGGACCTCTTCGAGGTTGGGATGCAGGAGGAGGTCGACGCAGATTCGCGTGCCGAGTTGGAAGAGGAACTCCTGCTCCGCTTCGACGAGTCACCGGAAGCGCAGGCGCTCGCAGAACTCAGCTTTGCGCCGCTGTTCCTGGACTACGCAGCCGATTACTTCAACGCCACCATCGCCACGCTCGATGCCCATGAGCTCCGAGAAATCGTCTTCGACATCGTGCCGCGGAGCGTCAGTATCGAGGCGGCTGCCGCGAGCGGCATCATCGCTGAGCTGCGCGCTTTCTATTCGTTCCTCAAGCGCGAGTTCGGCCTCAAGCAGGCAGACGCGTGTCTTCGCGAGCTGGGCAGCGACGCGGTGAAGAAGCTGTCCGCCGCGCTGTCGGACAAACGCAACTTCGGCATGGCCAAGTCGCTCTTCATGGCCGGCGCGGAGGCGGGGTTCGACATGAAGTCAAAGGAAGGCATCGATGCCTGGATGAAGCAGGCCTCGGGCAGGCCTCTGCCCGACTCCTTCCCGCTTCCCTTTGGTCTTCCTGTGCGCCCAGCGTCAACGACGGACTCGAGCGCCAAGAAGAAGCAGCGCAAGGCGGCGAAGAAAGCGCGCCGGAAGAACCGATGATGGGCACCACGACGAGCAACTTTGAGCTGGGCCTCATCGAGGTACCACAGGTGCCAGGAGCCTGGCTCTGGGCCTTCACCTGCCCTACTCCCGACTGCGGGTGTCGAACTGCCCTTCTCCTCTCCGCGTCCGAAGGGAAGGAGCGTCTGCTCGAGTGTGGCCGTGTCGTCGCTGATGCATGGCACCGCCGCGCCGACTACCCGGCGACAGCGCAGGAACTGAAGGGCGTGACGACCTTCGCGCTCGACCTCGACACCCTCGAGGTCTTCCCGCCGGTCGGCGACACGCCCATCGACCCGCGGCTGGAGCCCGCCGTGAAGGCCGTAGTCGACGGCCTGGATGACGACGCGCTCGATGCCATCGCCCGCGTCTGGCACCTTGGGAAGGGCAAGGCACCACCGGTGGAGCCAGGTGCTGGGGGCGGCAACATCGAGGTCGAAGGTTGGCGCCCGGGGGACCTGGTCGTCTGGGATGAGACGCAGCCTGCACTTCGCAGCGACTTCTACGTCCTCGGCGAGCACGTCTACGATGCCATCGAGCTCTACTGTGTCGAGCCGGACTGCACCTGCGGCATCGCCGTCGTCGACTTCCAGCCCGTCGCTCCGCGCGGTGCTGCCCACCCCGGCGACATCAAGTTTGACGGCACCTCAGCGACGCTTCGCCCCGAGGGCCGGCATTCTCGCCTGCCTGAACTCTGGGCCGCATACCAGGAGCGACATCCGCATCATCAGGAACGGTTCGCCCAACGCAGCTCCCTCATGCACGGGTTCGCTGGGCGGATCGTCGCTGAGCGGCCGAAGCCGAAGGTGAAGGTCGGCCGGAATGAGCGCTGCCCCTGCGGCTCGGGGAAGAAGTTCAAGACGTGTTGCGGAGCATCGTCATGAGCCGAGCTCCCGTCCAAGCTCGTCGTCTTGGCGCCGAACATGGTTGAAACGATCCCGCCTGAATACCGGGGCTGGTGGAGGATCACCGAGACGTCCCAGTGGTCGAACAAGTTCCTCGACGACCTCGGCCCCGCGATGCTCTCGCTCACGGGCGACACCGACCGCCTGCGCATGCATTGTCTCCTGGCCTATGTGAACTGCCGGCCCACGAAGACCGGCGTCTCGTTCACGTGGGAGGGGGCGTGGGAGTACGACCAGATGTCGGGCTCTGGTCGCGTCACGCTCGGCAAAGACGGCCGCCTCAAGGGCGTCCTCCGAATCAAGGACAGCGATGGGAGTACCTTTGTAGCGGAGCGCTCCGTCGAACCGAAGGTACCCATTCCGTACCCGCCGAGTTACCGAGACAAATGGAAGCGCTGGTGAACCGCGCAGCTTGCGGCGCGCGAGTCCGTGACTTATAAGTTACACAGGAGAACCCAATGGCTCGACGTCCAAAGACCGGCTTCGACAAGTACCTCGCCACGCAGATGAAGGATGCTGAGTTCAAGGGCGAGTTCGAGAGCGCCCGAAGGGAGATCGACTCGGTTGACGCGTTCGTTCGTGCGCTCGATGCGCGGCGGGAGCAAGCCGGGCTCACCAAGGCCGACCTCGCCAAGCGAGTGGGCATGAGCCCGGAGGT
>CAIWFK010000892.1 GCA_903911905.1 uncultured Myxococcales bacterium | reverse complement strand
AGGGCGCCAGGAACTGGCCCGTCTTCAGGTTCACACCCCTGCCCGTCTTCGCGACCGCCACGATGAGGTCGGTCTGCCGCGACAAGAACGCCGGCACCTGGATGATGTCGGCCACCTTCGCCACGGCCTCGACCTGGGAAATTTCGTGCACGTCGGTCAGCACCGGCACGCCCACTTCCTTCTTCACGGCGGCCAGCACGCGCAGGCCCTCTTCGAGGCCCGGCCCGCGGAAGCTGCGAATCGAGGTGCGGTTGGCCTTGTCGAAGCTGCACTTGAAGGCGAAGGGCACGCCGTGCTTCGCGCACAGGTCCTTCAGGCGCTTCGCGTGGCGAATGGTGAAGGCCTCGCCTTCGATGACGTCGGGGCCGGCGATGACGAAGAGGGGCTGACCCTGACCCACGGTATGGCCGGCGAGCGTGATGGTGGACATGGCGAGGGGGTCTACCCGAAACCCGGGGACGGTGTAGACCCTTGCGTCAGGTGGCGACCCTCTCGGACCTCTGCGTGGCGTGTGGCCTGTGCTGCGACGGCTCGCTCTTCCGTTTCGTGCCCGCGAAGGAAGCAGAGCGCGAGACCTGGGAAGCCCTGGGCTTGCCGCTGGTGGTGCAGTCGGGGCAGTTGGCGATGGCGCTGCCGTGTCGGCGACTCGAAGGTCGCTGTTGCACCGTGTACGCGCAGCGGCCCTCGGGGTGTCGCGCCTACGTGTGCTGGCTGGGCAAGCGGCTCGAAGAGGGGACCGTCGGCTTTCCCGAAGCGCTCTCGGCGGTGCAGGAAGCGCAGCGCCGAATCGCGGTGCTGGCGAAGGAATGGCCGGTCGAGGGGCCGGTGGTGCAGGCCACCACGGCCGAGGCGCTGGCCGGCCGGTTCCCTTCGGCGCGCGCGCAGAAGGCGCTCGAAGACGTGCACGCCTGGCTCGACGAGCGCGTGCACTGGCCGGACCCCTGAAGCCCGAACGACCGTCTCGCTTTCGACCACTCCGTCCAGCGTGGCACGGTCCTCGCTGCGCCAGCCGTCCCAGCCCCGCTCGGGCGGCCTGCGCTACGGGTGCACGACCGTCACGTCATTCCACGCCGGGTCGTCACCGAGCAACTGCGCCATCCACGGGAAATAATCGGGCACGAGCACGGGGTCGGTCTCGACGACATGCGAGGCCTTGTTCGAGACGATCAACGTCTTCGCATTGGGGTCCGCGGCGAGGCTCGAGGTGAAGGCCGTCAGCACCGCGGGGAATTCCGCGAGCGAGTACCCGAAGAACGGCGCAATGGTGCTGTCCTGCTCGAACGAGAGGAAGCCATACCGACTGGTGGGCTGGCGCTGGCGATCGAACGCGAGCACGTCGCGATGCTTCGAGCAGGGAAGGCACCCGACCGGCGGTTCGAACCCCCACGCGGCGTACGAGGCGAGGTTGTCGGTGGCGTTCTTCGAGGTCAACGCGGGGCCGGAGTCGTCGATGAGGTCGACGCGGGTGTGGAAGGCGCGGGCCACGCGGTCGAAGCTGAGCATGGTGGCGAAGCCGCCAGCGCTGGTGCCGACGAGCACGACCCGGGTGAGGTTGGGGAAGGTGGGCACGAGGCGGGCCAGGAAGAGTTCGAGGTCGGTCGCGCCCCAGAAGTACGTCGGCTTGGGGACGCCACCGACCATCAGGTCCACTTCCCTGGTGCCGGCGTGGAGGTCGCCGGTGCAGTAGGGCACGTAGGCGAGGTTCATGGCCTTGAAGGGGTTGTTGGCGAGGGTGCGGTCGAGCACGGGGTAGGCGCGCTGGCGAGCGGTGGCGAAAGTGGAAGCGTCGTAGCCGGCGAGGTTGTTGGCAGTGGGAAGGGGGCCCCAGCACCCGAGGGCGTTGGAGCACGCGCCGCCGCCCTCGAAATAGATCATCAGCTCGGTCGAGCCGGGGTGTGGGTCGACGCCGATGCCGGTGGGCGTGCCCGACGCGCACTTCGAGTCCGGAAAATCGACCCACGTCCACTGGTCGGCGGCCGCGACGATGGGCGGGGCTCCGGCGTCTGCGAGCCCGCCGTCGCCCCCACCGCCCCCGCCTCCGGAATCAGGCAGCCCGACCGACGCATCGGCCTCGGACGGGTGAGGCGCGCCACACGTGCTCACGGCCAGCACCACCAGCGCCAGTTGAAGTCGATTCATTCGTGCGGCTCCAACCCGCGACACCCGGAAAAGTTTCAGGTCTCCAGCCTGGCGCCTCAGTTCTTCGCCGCCACGTCAGCCACCAGCGCCGCGACCCACGCCTTCTTTTCGTCGCCGTAATACAGGTACGCGCGGCTGGCGGGCCCGGTGTACCTGCCGGGCACGGCGGCGACCAGCGACACCGGCACCCGCACCTGTTGCTTCGGGGTCATGCCGCGCCAGTACAGCACCACGTCGCGCCCGCGAATCTCGTACGCGTCGATGACCTGCGCCTTCTGCAGTTCCTTGAGCTGGTCGATGCGGGGCTCGAGGCCGCCGGGCACGCCGACGATGGCCACCACGGTGGGCAACTGCGCGTCGGTCAGGTTGGTCACGCGCGCGGTGGCCTCGACCACGTCGCCTTCGTTCATGCCGGCCTTCGAGAGCGAGACCTCGAGCGCGACCTGGGTGTCGGGGGCGCTGTCGGGCTTGACGCGATTGCTGCGCACGGTGACCGACCAGGGCAGCGAGCCGCCGGCGCTCTGCTGCAGTTCGATGACGTGGGGGCCGGGGCCCAGCAACTCCGACGCGTCGGGCAGGCTCAGGGCGGTCTGGGTCGAACCGTCGTACGCCACCGGGGCACCCAGGCGCTTGCCGTCGACCAGCAACTGCACGGTGCCGGGCTTGCGGCCCGCCGAGCGAACCTTGTCGTATTCGAGCACCGCGCGCAGGGCGAGCACCGTGCTCTGCGTCGACCCGTACCCGCCGTCCGTGCTGGCCTCGGCCAGGCTCTTCATCGCCTTTTCGACGTTGCCCACGTACGCCGCGCCGGCGCGCAGCCACGCCACGGTGGCCAGCGACGTGGTCTCGATGCCCAGGGCGTGCCCGGTGCTGCCCACGATGCTCTGGGTGCCGCCGCCGACCAGGCCGTTCGCTTCCTGCGTGCTCGCCAGGCGATCGAGCAACGACTTCGCGGTCGAAGCATCACCCGCCAGTTGCGCCACGCTGGCGCCGAGCGCGACCACGTAGCTGTTCTTCGACGCGCGGGCGACGCTCTTCACGTGTTCGATTTCGGCGCTCAGCGAGCCCTTCGGCTCACCCGACTCGAGCAGGGCCCAGGTGATGTACGCGTCCGAACTGTCCTTGTCCTCGACCCAGGTGTGGAGCGCGCGGCGCTTGCGTTCGAAGCCGCCCTTGCCGTCGCGCTGCTTGAGCAGCCACGCGCGCGAGTTGGCCAGCATGCCGCCGTCGACCTGCCGCACCTTCGCCATGTCGGTGAATTCGAGAATGCCGTACGCGGTCAGGGCCTCGTGGCCGGGGTCTTCGCCGAACCACTCGTAGCCCTTCTGCTTGCACTCGAAGCCGGTCAGGCGCTTGTAGCCGCGCTCCAGCTTGTCCTGCGCGTCGCGCACCAGGGCGGGGTCGCTGCCGGTGTGGCTGCGGAAGTACTGCAGCGCCATGGTCATCGGGTAGGTGCTCGACGAGGTCTGCTCGAAGCAGCCGCAGGGCTCACGCACCAGCGCCTTGAGCGCGCTCGAGAGGTTGCCGGCGGGGCTGGGGTAGATCTGAATCGAGGTCTGCACGCTGCCGGGCACCGTGTCGGCGGCCAGGGTCAGCTTCGCGCTCGCCTTGCCATTGCTCTCGAGCAGCCCACCGGCGTTCTGCTGCACGGGGAAGCCGCGGGGCGTGACCGCGAGGGGGCGGGTGAGCACGTCGGCATAGCCGCCGGCGCTGGCCGTGAAGGTCAAGTCGGTGGGGTGGGTCTTCGGGCCCACGGTCAGGTCGATGATGCGCCGAGCCCGCTCGTCGGCCTTCAGGGCGAGCCCCGCGGGTGCCTGGAAGCGGAGGTCGGCCTTCGTGTCCAACTTCAGGCTGACCTGACTGAGGGGCTCGCGGGTGCCGTTGACGAAGGCCACCGGCAGCCGCACCAGATCGCCCTCGGTCACTTCCAGCGGAAGCTTGGCCTCGACGTAGAAGGGCTTCGCCGATTCGAGCGTGGTCTCGGCGCTGCCGAGCACGCCCTTCGCCGTGTAGCCGCCTGCGCTGGCGCGGAAGCTGGTGACCGCGTCCGAGGTGCCGAACTTCACCGTCGCCTCGCCGGTCGCGTCGGTCTTCACCGCCGCGGCCCAGTACAGCGTTTCGGCGAAGTCGAGCCGGTCGTTCGGCCTGCGGTCGGGCCGCACCTGGTGGGCGAACTCGCGCACGGTGACGAAGGCCACCTGGCGGAAGTCGGCCTCGTCGAACGCCGGTTCGGCGCGGGCGCCCCCGGCACCGCGAATGACCTGAATGGTGTTCGCCCGCTTGCGCTCGAGCTTGTCGGCCTGCACGGGCTGGTCGGCGCGGAGCTGACCGATGGGCGGTGCCGCGGCCGCGACCTTCTGCTTCTCGGCAGGCGCAGGCGGCGCTCCGGCCACCGCGACCGTCGCCAGCGCCTGCTTCGCTTCGGCGTGGTCGGCCATCGGGCGCTTCGGGGCAGGCATGGGCGGCATGGGTGCTCCCGCAACTGCCGCGGGCACGGCCATCGGCATGGCTCCGCCCCGGGCGAACATCGACGGCGGGGGCGGCGGCGGGGGCGGGTTCACGAACGCCAGCGCCCGCCTGGCGGCATCGCCTTCCCTGGTCAGGAACGAGCCCACGTCGATGGTGGCGAACCGCCGCCAGCCCTGCGTGCCCAGCAGCAGGTCGACCGCCAGCTTCGCCTTCGGGTTGGCGGGGTCCAGGTACACCTGCGCGTCGGCGAGTTCCTTCACGTCGTCTTCCAGCAGCACCATCACCGGCAGCGAGGGGGCCTGCTCGCGCTTCTCGATGAGCTCGCGGACCGAGTCGTCGGTCACCGTCAGGCCCACCATCGCGCTGACCGGGGCGCCACCGAGCGTGGTGCGGACCTTGAGCGAAACGGGCGCGCCCGGCACGTACCGCGCGCGGTCGGCGGTCAGCTCGATCTTCAGCGACTGCTTCGGCTCGCGGTACACCAGCCGCTCGGCCAGCGGCGTGCCGTCGCCCGCGAAGAGGGTGGCGATGAGCACGCCGTCGGCGTCCTTCGCGTCGAGCGT
>CAIWFK010000891.1 GCA_903911905.1 uncultured Myxococcales bacterium | reverse complement strand
TAGATCACGCCTGCGCAACTCACGCGAGCCGAGTCAGTGCGGGAACTGATCGCCGGGATGCGCGCGGCTGATCGAAGCCCGGCCCCCTGAACGGTTACTGCGGAACGTCGAGCACCCCGCTAGCGCTTCAGCTCGTCGCACGCCTTCGCCAGGCCGGCGTCGCCTGCCGCACCAACTCGAGACCGCGCTTGCGATCACGAGGGCGGCCCACCCCCTCTACGAGGCAGATGCCGAGGTTCAGGCAGGCCATGGGGAGGTGCGCCTTGGAGCAGGCCAGGTCGGAAAAGTCGGCGGCCTTGACGGGATCCTTCTTGGTGCCGCGCCCGAGGAGCAACATGACGCCGACGTTGGTACAGCTCTGCATTTCCCCCTGCTTGCACGCCCGGCTGAGCAGGTCGAAGGCGCGCACGTCGTTGGCCTCGGTCTTCGGGAAGCCACGGCCCTGGAGCAGCATGGTGCCAAGGCCGTACAGGCCCTGCCCTTCTCCTCCGTCGATGGCCTTCTGGTAGAACGCCGCAGCGCGCTCGAAGTCGAGCGGCACGCCCGTGCCCGCCTCGTACATCGCGCCGAGGAAATAACAGCCGAGCATGTTTCCCCGATCGCAGCCCTGACGCCACTGCGCCGCGGCCTTCGCCGGGTCCTTCGGCACGCCGTCGCCGTTCGACAGCGCGCGGCCTTCGTAGACGCAGGCGAGCGCACCACCGGCAGCGCAGGCCTTCGAGTAGATCGCGGCCGCCTTCTCGAGGATCTTGGTCACGCCCTTGCCCTCGCCATACATCACGCCGAGGAAGCAGCAGGCTTCGAGCGTACCGGCCGTGCAGGCCTGGTCGAACGAGCTGAGTGCCTTGAGGTCGTCGTGCGCCGCGAGGGCCGCCTTGCCCTGCTCGAAACAGGCCTTCGCGTCTGAGCAGCCGGCCGCGGGCTTCTCCTTCGGTGGTGGCGTGGCTGACGCGGCGATGGGGACGAACAGCAGTGCCAGAACGAGGCTGGATCGCATCGCTTCATTCTAGCAATCGGTGCCGACAAGGTACGTCGGGCAGTGAGTTGGCCACCGAGTGCGACCAGAAACGCCAAAGGGCCATCAGCAAGCCGCTGATTGCAGCGTGAACGCCGTCTGAAGTTATCTCCCAGGCATCGACCCCTTCGGCGTCTTCATTCTGTCGGCCCGAGATGTCTCCAGTCGGCTCGAATCAGCCCCGCTGGCGGGACCGGCGGGCGCCGAACGCGCCTTGGGAACCATGCTCGACCTATGCCATCCGCACTCCACGGCGTTCTTGCTTTCGTCAACGCGCGAAGGCCTTGGCAATCGCGTCGAAGAGCTTCTCTGCGAACTGCCGCGTCTCCGCTGGCAAGTCGTCGATGGTCTTCATCTTCGCGAGTTCCTTCCGGATGAGCTTCGCGACAGGGCCCTTCGAGTAGATGATCTGGTTACCGCTGAGCGCCCTCTCGACTCGCTTACAGATCTGGCCCGCTCCGGTGACGACAATGTCCGTCACCCCCGCTGCGACCATCTGCTTGGCGTGCGCCTCCTTTGCCTTCGCGACATAGAAGGCGTCGGGGAACAGATCCTCGATAGCGAACTCCTTCCCAGCTGCGCCTGCAGCAGGGCCCAAGCTGAGTGCTTGGGACTCCTTGGCCTTGTACCGAGTCAGCCACTTCTTCACGAGGTTGTCCCGAGCCGCATCTCCAGCGGGGTCGGAATCAAGGAGCACGACGACATCGAGCTGCTGGCCGATCATGAACGTCGCGATGTAGCCGGCCTCCGACGCCCCACCCGCGGCTGTGACCAGAACGTCGTCGGGTAGCCCTTGCTTCCCCGACCGCGAGAACAGGTTCGATAGCTCGCTGAGGATCCAGTAGTCGTCGACACCTTCAACCACGAGATTGCGTGCCGCCACGAGGTAGCTCGTCTGCCCGCTAATGCCGAGTGCGGCCTGGAGCGTGAACTTTGCCTCTGGTTGGCTCTCGGTGAGATTGTCGGAGACAGTGGCTCCCTTCGGCGTTTCGCTGATCACCTTGATTCGATCAGGGTGCCGAAGGTCGATCATGAAGGGCAGATGCGTCGTGTAGACGAGCGTGTTGTCCTTCGCATACGCCTCAAGTCGCGCAAGGAGGTCCCGCTGACCCTCGGGGTGAAGATGCAGACCAGGCTCGTCGAGAAGAATGACGCAGTCACGGAAGTTGCCCTTGCTCTCGTGCATGAAGAGAAGGTCGAAGGAGAAGAACCACTGAAACCCCTTCGATCGCTCTTCAAGACGAATGAGGCCGACGTCCGGGTTGTCCTCCACCATAGTGAAGAACTGTGTTCCGTCCGCTCGGAACTGAACCTCGTACTTCTTCTGCTTCCACCGATTAGCAATCTCGCGACTGAGCGTCTTCCCTGCATCCTCAAGGTCGTACTGACGCTGTTCGCGATCGGCCTGCGCGGCTTTCTGAACCTCCTGTTCGAGGTTGAGACCCGAGAGTTCAAGAATCATCATGAGCGTCTTGTCTTCTTCCGATGACCGGCCCTGATCCTTCCTCGACTTGACCTCCTCGAGCCGTGCCGTGCCGGTGAACGACCGATAGTCGTCCATGTAGATGAAAGTCGGCAGGCGACTCACTACGTACTCATGGGCCTTGGCGTGTATGGAAGGGAGGCTCGGAAGACGCTGCGCGAGCTCATTCATCTTCGCCACATGCTGGTTGCGGAAGTTGTCCTCGTTCTGGCGTTGCGGTTGGCCGCCAGAAAGGCCCTGGCTAAGAAGGTTTGCGTGCGCGGCCGCGAGAGCGGTGATCTCTAGCGATTCGCCGAGCCTCCGCCTGACACTCCGTTGCTGTCTTTAGGTAGGCGTCACCGACTGGAGTGGGGATTGGCGGGAGCGCATCGCACGCGGAATCGACGTCGTTCGGGTGAAGCGTGTCCGGGAACACGTCAGGAGGGAAATGCACCTTGAAGCGGCCCGCGTAGTCGCGAGAGATCTCGATCGAATCGATTGTGACCTGGTTCTCAGTCATTTCAAGCAGGGCCT
>CAIWFK010000890.1 GCA_903911905.1 uncultured Myxococcales bacterium | reverse complement strand
CTGTCGGTGCTGGTTGGCTGCCTCGTCTGGTACCTGGCCCCGCCGGGGCGAACGCTTCCGCATCGACTCCTCGATCGAAAGGGCGAGGTCGTCTTCGACGCCGAGGGGGTGCAGTTCACGATCTCGACGCCCCCGTCGGCCAGGCGAATGCAACCGCTCGAGGTCGAGCTGACGGCCGAGAATTGCTGGACCGCGCACCGGGACCTCGAGGTCTGCCTTGGAACGTTTCGAAGTTCCATGACGCTCGAGCCGGGCGAGCTGAAGCAGACCCGGCTCGTACTTCCGGCAGACCAGTTGGTCGACCGCAGGGGCAACCGGCTCACCATGACGTTCGACGTCAGAGCGCTCGGGTGGCGTGGCCGGCGTGATCGCCCACGCCGGGGGCTCGCGGTCAGTCGCCGCATTCGGCCGTCGGAAACGGCGGGTCTGCTCCTGTTTGGAATCGTGGCGTGGGGCGGCGGCGTTCGAATCACCACCAGGCTCGAATGAGGGTGGGCCTGACGCGGTCAGACGCCGACGGAACCGCCGAGCAGCGCCGATGCCGAAAACGAGACGTCGGCGACGACGCCCGCGCCACCCAGGCGCAGGTTCATCGGCACGATGGGCCCTGACGGCGTGGCGTCGAGCCGCCCGATCAGTTGCGTCGCGAGGCGCTGGGTCAGCGGTCTGGTCAATCGATCGGTGACCACGAAACTTCCGTACGCCGCCGACGCGCTGGCGCCGCGAACGTGCAGGCGCGCGATGACTCCACCGCCGAGCAGCAGATGCACCCACCCATCCGCCGCGAGGCGCGCAGGAGCGCCGTCCACCGCGAACGCCAGGCTGTCGAGCACCAGCGCCAGCAGTTCGTCGGCCTCGTCCCACTCGGTCGCTCGAATTTCGACGGGACGCAGGTCCCATTGGGTCTTCACCGCGCCTCCTCGGCGAGGCTTGAGCCGGCGATGCAACTGGGTCGCCCACTCCTCGGCCGACCGCGGCAGGTCCACGGCCTCTTCGACCGGCAACACCGCCACTTCCCGCGACGCCATCAGGGGGCCGAAGGGCCGCAGATGCGAGCGGTCGGGCGCGCTGTCGTCCGACGTCCGTCGCGCCTGGGTCACGGAGAATTCACGCGCGGTGTTGGCGAAGAGCCTCGTGGCTCGCGTGGGCACGGCGGCAATCAGCGAACGGAGCGAGAAGCGCCAGTCGCTCACCGGTGGCGAAGGGCTGAATGCCAGCCGCTTCGTCTGGGCGAGCCACACCAACCCATCGCGGGCCACCAGGCGCTCGTCTGGCGAAGGCGAGCGCGCGTCGAGCCAACCATCGAGCCAGGGGTCTGCGAACACCTCGTCCTGCGTCAACCGCGAGGCGGCCTCGAGCAGCTCACGCAGAAACAGGTCCCGGTCGATTCGCTCGTGCACCACCAGGCTCTCGGCGGGAGCCAGCAACGCCTGCATTCGCTGCGTCGCGTCTTCCGTGGGGTTGACCAGGTGGACCGTCTTGCCCTCGCGCCACGCCAGCCGCTCGCCGGTCAGCCGCGACGTCAGCACGACCCGCGACGTCAGCACGACCCGCGACAGCTTCGAAGGGTCGAGGTCGCTGAACCCCTCGAAGCGCTTCTTGTCCCATTCCTCCTGGGTCGCTTCGACCTCGACGCCCAGCCGCTTGCCCAGCGTCAGTCGCGAGGGGAGCGTCGCGCCGTTGAAGACCTCGGACATCGAGGTGTGCTCGGTGCCCGTCGCCAGCGCCACCATCAATTCGCGAAGACGGGGCCCGCGAGGCAGGTGATGGACGCGGGTCTCGCCCGCTTCGGCGATCAGTCGTGCCGGGCGAACCGGCGTGGGCAGCGCACCGAGATCGCCGCCTTCGATCAGCCGCTCGCGCCAGTGCGTCGGTGAGAACATCAGCGGCGAGGTGAACGAAATCGCCAGCCATTTTTCGATGGGGCGGACGGGCTCTTCGCTCACGATGACGGTGGCGTCGCCTCGCAGGGCCGCCAGGTCGCCTCGCTCGAAGCGAACCCCGACTTCCCGGAACGAGTCGGGGGCTTCGTCATACTGCGACGCCCTGAGGCCGACGACGACCTGCAGCTCGCGCTCGACGCTCGAGAGCCAGGTTCTCAGTTCGCCGTACACCGTCGGCGAGAGCTGCAGTGTCGAGGTCAGATCGAGCAGCAGGAGTGGCCTGTCGGTCGCTCCCTGAATGGGCTGGCGAAGTGAGGGCTCGTCGACGGCGACCAGTTCCTGCCGCGTTTCAGTGGGGGTGAAGTCCCTCAATTCGTTGCCCACGGTGTGGCCTCCTGAACCGAAGTGCGTCAGGCCGCGAGCGGCCGGGCCTCTAGTGTCCTGGACGCTCGGCGATGGCTCACGGCGGTTCGATTCCATCGCCCCGGCGACCAGGATCCAACCGAAGTGTCCGGACTTCGCTTCGAGGTCGAGGGGCATGCAACGCGGCGGGCAGGGAGGCGCGCCCCAAAGCAGACCGCCTGCCCCTCAGGCTTTTCCAGCCGTCCCCAGGAATCATGGAAGAACCTGCCGCTGCCTGACGGCTCACTGCGCAGGCGCGTTGCCCAGCACCGGCTCGAGCGCCTTCAGCGCATCGATCACGAACGCCGAGCCCCAACTGAAGGGCTTTTCCGACGCGTAGAGCAGCGTCTTCTCGGCTGGCAGACCGGCCTTCGGCTGGTACACCTCGGCCACCGCGCCGTCGCGCGAGGCCATCGACTCGAGTCGACCCACGATGGCCTTCGCGTCCTGCACGTCGCCCATGCGGCCCGCGACCTTCGCAGCCAGGGCCATTTCCCAGCTCCAGTACAGCGTGTCGTGGTACCCGCCGAGGCCGACGAACTTCTCGATGGGTGACTTCTGGTCCGACGGGTACGGCGGCCAGGTGGTGAAGCCAGGGCCTTCCGCCGCGGTCCACAGGGGACTCTTCTTCAGCGCGTCGAACAACTGCTGGCCCTGCGCGCTGTCGGGGTTCACGTAGCCCAGGTCGAGCGCGAGCAGGTTGCCGTCGAGGGAAATCTGCGGGCCCTGTGCCATCGAGCGGTAGAGCCCGGTCGCGGGGTCCTTGAAGGTGGCGTCGATCGTGGTGCGCAACGCGTCGGCCTTCGCCTTCGCGCCGGGGAACGCGGGGTCACCGGCCACTGACTCGAGCACGCGCTGGTAGACGAGGTTCGCGTAGAACGACGAGCCCTCGCGCTTCACGCTGTCCTGCCAGTCGGAATAGGGCGGCTGCACCAGCAGGCCGTCCTTCGTGTGCGCGTCGTAATACGAGAGCGCGTCGGCGAGCTGTGCCTTGTGCGCGTCCCAGAAGGCGGTGTCTCCGGTGGCGTCGACGTACTGTCTGGCCGCGAGCACCACCATCATGTTGCCGTCGAAGGCGGTCTGCCCGTATTGGTCGATGAACTCGGGCTCGAGGTGATCGGAAATCGGCAGCGAGTCGGGCACGAAGGGAATGATCTGGTGTGCGGTGGCCATCGCGACGCGCAGCTTGGTGTCGGTCGAGTCGAGCGAGCGGGGCAACAGGTGGTCGCCAGGGCGAAGGTTCGAGAGCAACAGCTCGAGCTGGTTCTTCACCACGTCGGCCCGGCCCATCGCGAGCAGCCCGCGCGTCGACCAGGCGAAGTCACGCGTCCACAGGCCCTTGAACTGCTGCGCGCCGGCCGACAGGTAGTGCTTGTCGCCGAAGGCGTGAAGGTTCGCCGACAGTGAGGCCCGCGCGATGGCGTCGAGCCGGGACGTACCGGAGACCTCGGCCGCGCCGATGGGGTCGACGCGCGTGGGGACGAAGCCCGTGGGCGCTTGCGATTTCGCGGCGACCGGGTCGAACGTGCTCGCGACGGTGGTCGTGGGCGCGGTCGTGGTCGTCGTCGCGGAGACGGGCGTCGAAGTGGCGGGAGCAGCGGTCGGAGCGCGCGGAGGGATTCGCACGGCCCGAGTATGTGGGCAGGTCGTTGCCGAGGCAACGTGGAGCGACCCGGCGCGCGGAGATCGTTTGCGGTCGCCCGCTCACTCGCTGACGAGCGCTTTGGTATGGTGCCCAGAGGCGCGCCGGGCGGTAGGAGCACGTGGGCGAGGTCGCAGCGGGGGTGTGATGGGAGTGGACCTGGTCGAGCTCATCAAGTGGTACCTCGTCTTCATTTGCTCGACGAGCGCCCATGAAGCCGCGCACGCGTGGGCGGCGCGCCGGCTCGGCGACGACACGGGGGCGCGCCAGGGGTTGCTCTCGCTGAACCCCCAGCCGCACCTGATGCGGTCTCCGGTGGGCATGGTGGTGGTGCCCCTGCTGAGCTTCATCTTCGGCGGGTGGATGATCGGCTGGGCGAGCACGCCGTACGACCTCGCGTGGGCCGAACGCCACCCGCGAAGAGCGGCGCTGATGAGTGCCGCCGGGCCCGCAGCCAACCTGGCCATCGTCCTCGCGGCGGCCTTCGCGATGCGCCTGGGAATCGAGTGGGGCGTGCTGCGAGCTGGCAGCGGCAGCCTTGGCTCACTCGTCGTCGCCCGCGAGGTCGACGGCCTCGGCGCCTTCTTCGCCCGCATGCTCAGCCTGTCGTTTTCGCTCAACCTGTTGCTCGGTGCCTTCAACCTGCTGCCGGTGCCTCCACTCGACGGCAGTGCACTGCCCCTGGCGGTGTTGCCCGCGGGGGCCGCGCTGCTCGCCCTTCGTGCCTACGCCCAGGAGGAGCCGCGCCGCGCCCAGTTGCAATCGCTCGCGGACAAGCTCACGTACCAGTCCGGCGACATCACCCTGCGCGACGGCCTCGCCAAGGTCTCGGTGCCCGCCGGTTTCCGCTACGTCAACCCGGCTGGAACCGAGACCCTGCTCACCGGTATCTGGGGCAACCCGCCGGGTCGTCAGAGCACGCTGGGCATGTTGGTGCCCGAAACGTTCGACCCTTTCCAGCGCGGAGCCTGGGCCGTGGTCATCAGCTACGACGAAGACGGCTACATCAAGGACGATGACGCCGACGACCTCAATTACGGCGACCTGCTCAAGTCCATGAAGGAGGAGGTGACCAGGGTCAGCGCCGAGCGCGTGAAAGACGGGTATTCCTCGATCGAGCTCGTGGGCTGGGCGGCGCCGCCTCGCTACGACCGCGCGACGCACAAGTTCTACTGGGCCAAAGAGGTCAAGTTCGGCGACTCCCCCGAGCACACGCTCAACTACAACATTCGCATTCTCGGTCGGCGAGGCGTGCTCGTGCTCAACGCCATCGCAGGCGTCGAGCAGTTGCACGAAATCGAGGCCGCGACGCCGACCATTCTGTCGATGGTCGAGTTCAACTCGGGGCAGCGCTACTCGGACTTCACTCCCAGCACTGACAAGGTCGCCACCTACGGCCTCGCGGCGCTGGTGGCCGGCGGCGTCGCGGCGAAGGCCGGCTTGTTCAAGGGGCTGATCGCCATCTTGATCGCGGCGAAGAAGCTGATCTTCGTCGGCCTCGCGGCGGTGATGGCCTTTCTGCGACGGCTGTTCGGCGGCAAGCCCCAGGAGCCGTCGGCCGTCACCATCGAGCCGAGTGCGCCGCCGGAATCGAGAAAGGACGAGGGGCAACAGGACTGACGCTTGAACGGCAAGTCACACGCCGGTGTCGGCTCGATGACGACCGCCGTGGGGTCGCGAATTTTCGGTTCCACGGAAGAACGGGTCATGAGAAAGTACGGCCATGGGAAGTGCCAAGAGATCTCCGCCGTGGAAGGTTGCGGCCCTGCTTCTTCCTGCGGCGGCCATCGTTGCCATGGTGATCATCTTCATCGTCGGCGTGGTCAAGGCCGTGATGAGCCCAGGACCCCAGGCGCCCGCTCGTGAGCAGGTCGTGCTCAGCGGGGAGCGCGACGCGGGCAGGCCCTGAGCGAGTCCACGGGTGTTGAACGGAGGTCGGGTGCCTGACGCAACCGCCCCCTTCGCGGTCACCTGCAGCTCAGTTCTTCGCGCACAGGCGGTACCACCGCGCGAGGTTGTCCTCGAGCACCGAGCGGTGGTGATCGGCGTCGTCCTCGTCTTCGTGGCGGAAGCGGATCTTCTCGGGCAGGCAGGTGAAGCCCGCGGGAACGGTCGCCCCCACCGGCACGACCACCATCGCGCCCGAGAAGAGACCAGCGCCAGCGGCGCCCGTCGCGCCCGTCGCGCCTTGCGGTCCGGCCGCGCCAGCGGGGCCAGCCGCACCCGTGTCGCCTTTGGGGCCCTGCGCGCCCTGCAACCCCATCACGCCCTGGAGGCCAATGGGGCCCATGGGGCCCGTGTCGCCCTTGGGGCCCGCCACGCCCATCACGCCCTGCGGCCCCAGAGGACCGGTGTCACCCTTGGCGCCAACCGCGCCGGCGGCACCCATCGGGCCCGTGTCACCCTTGGGCCCCTGCGCGCCGACCGCGCCCGGCGCACCAGGCGCTCCTGCGGGCCCCTGCGGGCCAGCCCCGCCGGTGACCAGGCCCGCGAAGGGCTGCCACGACGAGGTGTCGGTCAGCGGAGGGATGGATTGATGGTTAGGATCGAAGACATTGATGTAGTGGACCAGATTGTCGCCGCTGGTCGAGACGATGAAGAGTGTGCCATCGGGAGTGAAGGCGCCAGCCACGGGT
>CAIWFK010000889.1 GCA_903911905.1 uncultured Myxococcales bacterium | reverse complement strand
GTCACCTTCACCGACGCCGCGCGGGGCTACAGCACCTCGTACACCATGACCTGCACCACCGCCGCGGCAGGCTTCACCTACGCCGTGACCCTGCCGCCAGGCACCTACGACGTGCGCGTGACGCGGGGTACCTATGCGACGCAGGGAGGCGTCAACCTGCTCGACGTGAACTACCTGGCTCTCGCGGGCGTGGTGGTCTCGGGCCCCGTCGCCAACCTCACGCTCGCCGAGGTCGGCTACGCCGTCAGCGGCTCGGTGACGGTCAACGGCGCGGCTCCCACCCGCAGCGCCTCGTACTGCGCCGTCTCGGGCAACGTGAACGACTCGCTGGGCGTGGTCACCTTCACCGACGCCGCGCGGGGCTACAGCACCTCGTACACCATGACCTGCACCACCACCGCGACGGGCTTCACGTACGCCGTCACCCTGCCGCCCGGCACCTACGACGTGCGCGTGACGCGGGGCACGTACGCGACGCAGGCGAACGTCAACCTGCTGGCGGTGAACTACCTGGCGCAAGCGGGCGTGGTGGTCACCGGCCCCATCTCGAACCTCACGCTCGCCGAGGCGGGCTACACCGTCAGTGGCTCGGTGACGGTCAACGGGGCGACGCCTTCGCGCAGCGCCGCGTACTGCGCCGTCTCAGGCAACGTGAACGACTCGTTGGGCGTGGTCACCTTCACCGACCCGGTGCGCGGCTACAGCACCGCGTACACCATGACCTGCACCACGACCGCGAGCGGATTCACGTTCTCAGTCGTGCTCCCTCCGGGGACGTACGACGTGCGCATCACCCGCGGCACCTACGCGACGCAGGCGGGCGTCAACCTGCTGGGCGTGAACTACCTCGCGGCTGCGAAGCTGCGCGTGCCGTAGCAAAAGACGGCGATCCGCTAAGGTCAGGGACCCATGGGCCCCGAACCGCTTCGCAAGAAGCCCCGGCAGTCGAGATCGAGAGCGCTGGTCGCCTCCATTTTCGAGGCGGCGGGCGATTTGTTGGGGAAGCGCTCCGAAAACCCCGCCGACATTCCGGTGCAGAAGATCGCCGACCGCGCGGGCGTCGGCATCGGGTCGGTCTACGACTACTTCGCCAACGGCGAAGAGATCTGGGTCGGCTTCGTGGAATGGATCAACGAGCGCAACTTCGCGGCGCTCGAGCAACAGACGCTGGGCGAAGGCGCGACGTTCACCGAGCGACTGCCGAGCCTCTGCGACGCCGCGCTCTCGCTGTACCTCGATGCGCCGGGCCGCACCCGAGGGGTGATCATCGCCATCGTCCGCCTGGGGTGGATTCAACGCACCGTGCTGCAGCGAGATCGCTTCGCGCACCTGCTCGCCCAGAAGCTTGGCGCCGAGCACCCCCACGTTCCCCTCGCCCGGCTCGAGCGGCTGGGCGAGGTGCTGTGCGACGCCATCATCGGTATCGTGCTGGGCGAGCTGTGGCGCGAGCGAGACGAGGCCGCGCGCGCCGAGGTGCGGCAGCTGCTCAAGGCGCTCGTCGAGCGCGAAGTCGCGGCCGCCCTCGCGGGCTGACAAACCCGAGTCGCCACGTCCGCCCGAGCCAATCGGCGAGGCAATTCGACAGGTTGCGGGCCCAGGAACCCGAGTCGTCGGCGGTGACCGAGCCGTCGTATTCGTTGGCTCATGAAGACCACGATTCGTCGCGATGCCTGCCCGCCGGCGCTGGCCACCTGGGTCGAACAGCAGAGCCAGAACCGGCGAGCGCCCGCCTCGGGTGACGTCCTCTTCCGCGCGCCCATCGGTGTTCCGCGGTGGGTCAGCGGGGCAGCGCTCCTGGGGAGCGCGCTGGGGCTGATGGGGTGGGACGCGCGGATCCTCTGGCGCTTCGCGCACACGCTCGACCTTCGGCAGCAGGCGACACACGCCCTGCTCTGGACGGCAGCCGTACTGGGGCTGGTGGCCGCGGTGCGGTGGCTCTCGACGTTTGGCTCACCGTGGCGACCGACCCTGGTGGTCATTCCCGGCGCGTTGGTGCGCATCAGCGAGACCCAGGTCGAGCAGGTGCTGCTCGAGAAGGTGACGAGCCTGCGCTTGCGCCTCGCCGGGGCCGGCGTGTCGATCACGCTCGACGACACACGGGGAAACCAGGAGCTCGTGCACGGAGGGTTCGCGTTGCTCGGCGGGCTGACGTGGGTCGAGGGCAGTGCGCTGAGCAAGGCGCTCGAGCGCGCGATTCCCCTGCGCAACACGCTGGCCTTCGACGCCCTGCCCTCCCCGCGCCCCCCGGTGCTCCGCGCGCTCGGGGCGACGGTCGCCGTGTTCGTGGTCGCCCTCGGGCTCATCGCGCTCGTCTCGGCGCAGCGAAGAGAACTGGTTCGCGCGATGATGACTGCAGCCTCACCGCCGATGGCGCAGCCGGTGTCGCCCGTGACCGTGACACCAGCCGTGGCGACGCCCGCTGCGGGGGCCGCATCCGCGTTGGCGGCCAGGCCGCGCGCCGCGCCGGTGAAGGTGGCGGCACCGGTGAAGGTGGTTGCTCCGGCGCCGGTCGCGAAGCAGCGGTCGAGCCTCGACGTCAGCCTCGAGGGCCGCGGTTCGCTTCCGCCCGAGCTGGTCGAGCGCATCGTCCGGGTCCAGAAAGCGCAGCTCGCCGAGTGCCTCGAGGGCCCCTCGGCAGC
>CAIWFK010000888.1 GCA_903911905.1 uncultured Myxococcales bacterium | reverse complement strand
GGTGGCCAGGTTGAGCGCGAAGGTGCCCGAGGTCGACAGGCGGCTGTCGACCCACACGAAGTACGTTCCGGGCTGCTGGTTGGCGAGGTCGGTGGAGGCCACGCCCCCGATGTCGGCTGCGCAGGCCAGCTCGGACGACGGCTTCTCGCTCGCGCAGGCGTTGGTGGCGCGCACGTAGAGCGCCGGCGACAGGCCGCCGTCGGCGACCACGGTCAGGGTCACGTCCTTCGGGGTGGTGAGCTGGTACGAATAGACGACGTCGGGGCCGGTGCTCTGCGCCGAGGGGCTGCAGGTGGGCGAGCCGGCATCGGTCATGGTGCTGTTGGTGGCGTTGGAGGTGTCACCGGTCACCGAGGCCGCGCCGGTGGTGGGGTCGATGGCCAGGGCGATCACGCCACCGCAGTCGTCGTTCGCGGGCGGCGGCACCGGGGTGCTGGCGGTGACCGTCACCGTGAAGGCGCCCGAGGTCGAGTTCGAACCGTCGACCCACAGGGCGTACGAGCCCGCGGCCTGGCTGCGGAACTTCAGGGTCGAGGTCGAATTGGCGAACGGCGCGTTGCAGCCGAGCTGCGCGGCGAGCGTCTCGGTGGCGCAGTCGGCCTGCGAGCGCACGTACACCACGGGGTTCAGCGTCGAGCCCGGCGCCGGGGTGACGGTGATGGTGACGTCGTTCAGGGCCGGCAGATCGTAGGTGAACACCACGTCGCGTCCACTGCTGGCCGCCAGCGAACTGCACGAGGGCGAACCGCCGTCGGTGGTGGTGCTGTTGGTCGCGCTGCGGGTGTTGCCGGTGGCGGTCGCGGTGCCGTTGGTGAAGGTCAACGCCTGCGCGCCGGCGCAGTCGTCGTTGGCCGGCGCCGGAGGAATGGCCGAGGCCAGCACGTCGAGCGTGAAGGGGCCCGCGGTGGTACCCGTGCCGTCGACCCACACGTAGTACGTGCCGGCGTCGAGCGTCTGGGCCGAGATGGTCACCGGAATCGAGCTGACCTGGTAGTCGCACGCCACTTCGGCGGCCAGGCTGCTGTCGTCGCACGCACCCGCGCGAATGTAGGCCTCGGGGCGGAAGGTCATGCCGCCGTCGCCCACCGGCGTGACGGTCACCGAGACGTCGGTGGTGTCGGTCAGGGTGAAGGCGTAGACGAGATCGTTGCCGCTGGCCTTGGCCGTGCTGCCGCAGGGCGCGGGGTCGCCGGCGTCATTGCCGTTGGTCGCGCCGGTGGTGTCACCCTGCAGGTGCGCGGCGCCGTTGACGAAGGTGATGACCGCCGGCGACGCGCAGGTGTCGTTGCTGCCGCAGGTGTTGGTGGTGGGGTTGCACGCAGGCGCCGAAGCCGGGCAGTCCGAGCTGGTCACGCAGGCCACGCAGGTGCGGGTCGCGGGGTTGCAGACCGGGGTCGCTCCACTGCAGGCCGGCGTGCAGGTGACGCTCGAGCCGCCGCCACCCGTGTTCGCGCCGCCGCCGGTGTTCGACCCGCCGCCGGTGCCGAGGCCGCCGCCAACGCCGGTGCCTCCACCCGCGCCCGCGTCGGACTTCCCGCCAGTGGAACCACAACCAACCAGGGCCAGTACGACGACGACGAGTCCGATTCGAGGCATTCAGTCCCTACCAGAATGAGAGAAGTGCGCCCTTATGTGGCTTTCTGCCCCGGGGCAACCGTTCCGTGACCTGTGTCACGTGCGGGTGTCGGTTCTCGTCGACCTCATTCGTGACAGGCTGCGCACCGTGGACCGACGACTGGTGATCGCTCTTGGCGCCGTGCTGGTGGGCGCGCTCCTCGCCGGCGGGTTGCTGCGTCGCCCTGCGCCGCTGCCTTCGGAAGACGAGGACTGGGCGCCGGCGATCAAGGCCCGGTTCGACCGGCAGCAGTTGGGAGGGGAGTCGCGCCGGTCTCCCCGCACCCTGACCCAGGCCGAGGTCGAGCGCACCGAGCCGATGCGTCCCCTGACTCAGGCGCCTGGCCGGCCAGCCCCGTCGACGGGGGCGGAAGAGGTGACCGAGCGGGATCGCTCGGCCGGGGTCGGCGCGCCGGTCGATGCCGGGCGCGTCTTCGGCATCTCCCGTGATGGGATTCGCGAGGCGATCGCGTCGCAGCTGGGAGAGGTGCGCGACTGCTATTCGGCGTGGCTCGAGCAGAACCCGTCGCTGGCGGGCACCATGCTGGTCAGCTTCGAGATCGCCGCGCTCGACGGCGGTGGCGGTGGTGTGACGAGGCTCGAAGTCCTCGATGGCGGCCTGGGCCAGGCGCTGATGGAAGGGTGCGTGCTCAACGCGCTGGCCGACGTGCGCTTCGAGACGCCCGACGGCCCGCTGAACGTGCATTACCCGTTGCAGTTCTCGTCGGATCACGGCGACGGCGGCTGAGCACCGTGCCTGGGGGTCGGCGCTTTGGGGGGGGCCGTGAGGGCGCGGGTCAGAGCGCAGTGCCCGCCGCGAAGTCGGTCGCGGTGGTGGTCGAGATCTTGGCCACCTCGGCCGGCGCGGTGACGATGACGCCGAGCTCGCGGTTGCTGGTCAGCGAGTTGGTCGTGAAGTTCTCGGAGCCCACGTAGGCCTTCTGCCCATCGATCACCATCGCCTTGGCGTGCACGTAGGGGAAGTGCAGCGAGACCAGGCTGGCGCCTGCGGCCTTCAGATCGCTGACCGAGGTGCTCTGCGCCGAGGTGGGCGGGTTGTCGGCCAGCACCAGGCGCACCCGCACGTGCCGGCCGCGCGCGCTGACCAGGGCCGAGGTGATGGTCGAGTCGCTGAATTCCTCGGCCTCGATGTCGATGGTCGAGGTCGCCGCGGTGATCAACGCCACCAGCTTGCTGCGGGAATTGGTGGGCGAGAGCACCAGCGAGCCGCTGAAGGTGCTGCCGGCGTTGGCGAAGTCGGACTGGAAGATGGCCTCGGCCTCGGCCACGTCGGCCGGCACGGTGTCGATCGCCAGGTACTCGCGGTTCGAGGTGGGCGGGCTCGAGGCCGCGTTCATGGTCATGATCCACGCGGTCGACTTGTCGAGAATGATGCACTTCTCGTGGGTGAGCGTGAAGCTGGTGGGGGCCCACTTCACGTTCACGCCCGCGGTCTGCAGTTGGGTGAAGACGGCGTCGTTGTTGACCGAGCTGCCGGCGAAGTCCTGGTTGAGCAGCACCTTCACCTCGCGGCCCGCGTTCTTCGCCGCGATGAGGTCGTTGATCACCACGTTCGACGACAGCAGGTACATCGTCATGTGAATCGACGACTGGGCCGAGATGAGCGCTTCGTGCAGCGCGACCCCGTTGTCCGACGGCTCGACGATGACGGTGACACCGGGCGCTGCCGTTCCGCCACCGGTCGCAGCCCCTCCGCCCGTGGCCGTACCGCCGCCGGTGTGGGTGCCGCCACCGCCTCCCGTGGGCGTGCCGCCGCCGGTCGCCGCACCGCCGCCGGTCACCGTGCCACCGCCCGTCGCCAGGCCGCCGCCGGTCATCAGGCCGCCGCCGGTGGCGAAGCCTCCGCCCGTGGCCCCACCGTCGACGCCGGGAGCCACGCCACCACACGCAGGAAACAGCAGGACGGCCGAAAGGGCCGCGACCAGAAGACGCATCGCACGGCTGTTAGCACTGAGTTTCACGCGGACACCACCGACCCCCGCTCGACGGCGGCGGCCACGTGGCGCTTTGCCCCGTCAGCGGGCCAGGGCCATCACTTCGCGCACGAAGGCCACGGCCAGGTCCTGCTGGGCGTTGGCCACCAGCCAGGCGGGCAGCCCGCCTCCGGGGTCACTGACGCAGCGGTAGTCGAGCCAGGTGGCGTGATCGCCGTCGCTCTCGAAGCGCCAGTCTCCGCGAATGAGCCCGACCCGGACCGCGTCGAGGTGCTCGGGCAGCTCGCCTGGCACCGAGTCGAAGCTGATGTGTACCAGGCGGCCATCGGGAGCGTCTTCGCGGGTGAAGCGCACCACCGACTGCCGCCGCGAGACGAGCGGTGGGCGCACCACCTGGTAGACGACGCGCTCGTTGGCGCGCTCGGAGAGGACCTTGCGGCGCTCGACCATGCGGGCCTCGACGCCGTCGTCGCGCCAGGTCCACACCACCTCGGCCAGGGCTGCCGGGCGTTGGGGCACTCGGACCCGAACGCGCAGCTCTTCGTAGGCGCAGCCAGCGACCGGCCTCGCTTCGACCACCAGGCCGCCCGTTTCCCGACGCACCTCGTGCCACCCCTCGTCGGCGAAGGCGGGGAGGGCGCCGAGCAGCAGAACCAGCACGTTCAGGGAATTCGCACGCATCATCAGGTGGGGCCACGGGCCGGCTCACACGGCTCACCGTTTGATCGCGACCACCTGCAGGTAGCGCCAATCGACCAGGAACCAGGCCGCGGTGGCGAGCATGAAGCCCGGGTCGTAGCGAAGCAGGTGTCGCCACGGCTGGCGCAGTGGTCCTCGGTCGTGCGGGGAGAGCGCCGGTCCAAAGGTGGGTCGGCATGGCACTTCGGGGCCGCGTGGGGGCCGGGGCGGCTCAGGCACCTTTTTTCGCTGCGGGGTGAGCCGTTCGGCGAGGCTGATGGCCCGTGTCGCCAATGGGCAGGGTGTTACCGTTCAGCGTGCCGGTCGACGGGGTGTCGCCAGACGACGCGTCGCTGGTTGCCCGCGCGTTGGAGGGCGCCGATTGGGCGCGGGGCGCGTTGTTCTCGCGGCATGCGCCTGCGGTGATGGCGCTGTTGACGCGCTTGTTGTCGTCGACCGCCGACGCGGAAGATGCGACCCAGGACACCTTCATCGAGGCGCTGAGGGACCTTCGGCACCTGCGGGTGCCGGCTGATTTTCCGAGGTGGGTGCGGCGCATCGCGGTGCACCAGGCGCACCGGCGGTTTCGCCGGCGCAAGCTGTTGGCGGTGCTGGGGTTCGACGGAACGCCGCTCGACGCCACGCTCGATCAACTGGCCGACGACGCGGTGGGGCCCGAGCTGCGCGCCGAGCTGGTGCTGGTGCAGAAGGCACTGGAACGGCGACCGGTGATCGAACGCACCGCCTGGGTGCTGCGCCACGTCGAGGGTTTCGAATTGACCGAGATTGCCGAAGCGCTCGAGTTGTCGCTGGCGACGGTGAAGCGCAAGCTGGTGGCTGCGCAAGATGCGTTGGCCGAGGTTCCGGCACCAACCCTCATGGCCGGAGGGCCCCGATGAAGCCACTCAAGACGCTGTTGGGGCGCAGTACGCCGACGACCGCCACGCTCGACCGGGTCTGGGCGGGCATCAAGCAGCGCGAGAGCGCTCGGCGGCGATGGTCGTTGGAGCTGGGGCTGGGGGTTGGCGCGCTGGTGGCGGCGGGCGTGGTGGGCTTCGTGGTGTTCGGGCTGCGCGCGCCGGTAGACGTACCGGCAGTGGCGGTGGCGCCGGTGGCGTTGGTCGGCGACTCGAGCCCGTCGACCGGGGTTCGCGTGGCGGTGGGTGAGCGGGCCGAGGCCTGGTTCGCGCATGGCGGGGTGCAGGTGTCGCGCGGCGTGGTCAAGGTGACGGCCAGGGTCGGGTCGGGGGCTCCGCTCGAGGTGACGGCGGGCACGGTGCGGGTCCAGGTGGCGGCGGCGGTGGTTCGGGTCGAGGTGATGGAGCACGGCGTGTCGCTGGTGGTCGAGGAGGGCGAGGTGGTGGTGCGGCCGATGCTGGGCGCTGCGCAGACGGTGCGGGCCGGGGCGAGCTGGACCGACCGGGTGCGTGACTGGCGTGCGCTGGCGCGAGCGGGCGAGCTGGCCGAGGCGTGGGCGGTGCTGGGGCCCGAGGGGGTGACGGCTGCGGGGTCGGGAGCGAGCCTCGAGGACCAGACGTTGCTGGCCGACATCGCGGCGTCAGGTGGGGCGCGGCGGCAGGCGATCGGGTTGTTGGAGCACGCCATCGCCGTCGAAGGAACCGATCGAACCGAGCGGGCGGTGGCGGCGTACGATCTGGGGCTGCGCTATGTGGAAGAGGGTGAGCCCCGTCTGGCGGCGCAGGTGTTCGAGCGCAGCATCGCGTTGGACCTGCCGGTGGCGTTGCAGCGTGACGCGCGGGCGCGGGCGGCCGAGGCGTGGGTCCGGGCGGGTGAGCCTGAGAGGGCGCGGCGGTGGTTGGATGCGCCGGGGCCGTGAGCGGCCATGCTGAGCGTTCTGGTCGGGCTGGCGGTGGTGAGCGCCGCGCCAGTTCATTTCTCGGGGTGTGAGAGGAGCGGCATCGACCAGGCGTTGACGGTGGGGTTGTTGGACCAGCGCGCGCGGGGCGAGCCGATCGACGTGGTGTGCGTCGGGGCCGACGAGGTGGTGCTGACGCGGGGCAGCGTGTCGCGCGAGGTGGCGTTGCCCAGGGGGTCGCCGGCGTTGCGCGGGCGGACCATCGCGTTCGTGTTGGGCGAGCTGGCGGCGGGTCGAGTCGAGACGGTCGGCCAGAAGCCACGGGCTTTGAAAGCGGCTTCGAGAGTGCCAGGTACGTCGTACGGCGTTCGCCCCGAAAACCCGAGTGTCGACGGTGGGTTGGCGCTCGGCTCGAAGGTGTCAGGCACTTTGTACCCGGAAGACGCGGGCGCCGAAGCGAAGGTATCCGAAGCGAAGGTGCTGTCCGAAGCGAAGGTGCCAGAAACCTTGTACCCGGTCGATGCAGGCGCCGGCGCCGAACGCGCCGAACCGAAGGTGCCAGACACCTTGTACCCGGTCGACGCGGGCGCCGAACCGAAGGTGCCAGACACGTTGTACGGCGCCGACACGTTGTACGGCGCCTCCGACGGTGGCGGGCCCAACGGCAGTCCGGTCGAATTGGCCGTCATCCCCCCGTTCGGCATCAACGCCCTGGTCGGCGGCGACCAGCACAACGCCTTCGCCTTCGGTCTGCTGGCCGCCCGCTCCCGCACCCTCGACGGCTTCGCCCTGGCCCCCGTGTCCCTGGTCGACCGGGACGCCCGTGGCCTCCAACTCGGCCTCCTCACCGGCTTCACCCAGACCCTGATCGGCGCCCAACTCTCCGCCGGCATGGCCCGCGCCGAAGACGTCACCGGGCTCCAGTTGGCCAGCCTCACGCTCTCGACCCGCACCACCGGCGCCCAGTTCGGGGTGGTCAACGTCTCGACCGACCTCTCCGGACTCCAGGTGGGCGGCGTGAACATCGGCACCCACGCCCACGCCGTTCAACTGGGCGCCTTCCTCTCCTGGGCCGAGAACCTCACTGGCGGCCAACTCGGCGCCCTGGCCTACGTCGACGGCGAGGCCCGTGGCGTCCAGCTCGGGGGGGTCACCCGGTCCCACTCGCTCCTCGGCGGCCAACTCGGAGCCGTCAACGTCACCGGCGACGCCACGGGCGCTCAGCTCGGCCTGGTCAACATCGGCACGCACGTCACCGGCCTCCAACTCGGCCTGGTCAACGTCGCCCGATCCTCGGCCGTTCCCATCGGCCTGCTCAACCTCATCGAAGACGAGCCCATGCGCGTGGTCCTGCGCGTGGGCAGCGCCGCCTTCGGCCAGGTCGCGCTGCGCCTGGGCGGCACGTACCTCTACAGCTTCCTCACCGCCGGCTGGACGCCTCGCGCCACCGTGCGCTGGGGCGGCGGCGTGGGTTCGCACCTGGGCCGCGGTCTGGGCTGGTTCTTCGAGGCCGAGGTCAGCGGCGTCTCGCTGTGGACCGTCACCACCCCGGGCAGTTGGGCCAACCAGGTCGCGGTCGGCGCCGAGGTCCACGTCGGCTACCAGGTGGCCAGTCGCCTGGCGATTTTCCTGGGCCTGGGCAGCGAGCTCATCTTCGCCCCACCCGCCATCGGGCCCAGCTTGAGTCTCATCGGTTTTCCGCTCACCCCGACCATGACCGTCGCGCCCCTGGTGACGCTCGGCGTGGTGCTCTGAAGGGCTACAGCGCCGCCGCCAGCGCCCACTCGAAGAGCTTCGGCGCGGCGATCAACCGATCGACCACGAACCGCCGCAGCGCGGGCCGATGCGCGGTCCACACCAGCGTGCCCGCCAGCCGGGCATAACGCTCGAACGCGCGCCGATGCGCCAGGGCATACGGCTCGAGGCTGGTCGCGGTCGCGTCGCCAGCAAGGACGTCATTCAAGGCCGCCCCCAACGCCGCCGCGCCGTCGAAGGCCAGCGACAAGCCCTCTCCGGTGATGGCGTCGACGTACCCGGCGGCATCGCCCACCAGCGCGAGCCTGGGCGAGGTCGGCCACGAGACCACCTGTCGCAGCGGGCCGGCCCCACGAGGCTCGGAATCGAAGGGGTGCCCTGCGAGGCGCGCGGCCAGCTCGGGGAAGCGCTGCAGCAAGGCCTCGAACGACACCGTGGGCGAAATGGCGCCGTCTTCCCACAGGAAGGCCACGCCCACCCGGTTGCGACCCGCCGGCGTGACGTAGGCCTCGGCACCGTCGCCGAAATGCACTTCGACCGTCGGCGCCCACGGAGCCATCGCCACGTGTCGCCTCAGCCCGAAGCGTCGCGGCCCGCGGCTTTGCACTTCCAGCCCTTCGGCCTTGCGCAGGTTCGAGTGCAGCCCATCGGCTCCCACCAGCAGCGTCGCGTCGAGTGGCCCCGCGTCGGTGTGCAGCCGCATCGCACCTGCCACGCGCTCGTGCGAGCGCACTGCGCAGTGCGAGCGCACCTCGACCTTCAATTCGGCCACCCGGGCGCGCAGGGCGGCGCTCAGCGCCAGTCGTCGCACGCCCAACCCGCCTGGCGCCTTGAGCGCCCCTTCGACGCGCCGCCCGTCCTGCACGTAGGTGATGCTGGTGAAGGGCGAGGTGTCGTCACGCTCGAGGTGCGGCAGCACGCCGAGTCGCTCGAGCGCAGCCAGCCCCGCCGGCATCAGCCCTTCGCCGCAGGCCTTGTCGAGTGCCCCGGGTTGGCGCTCGAGCACGACGACCGAATGCCCACGGGTGGCCGCTTCGATCGCCACCGCCAGCCCCGCGGGCCCTGCGCCAACCACGGCGAGCTGGACCCGCTCGCTCATTCCAGCGCCGCCTTGGCGTACCCCAGCGCCGACTTCGCCAGCTCACGGCCCATGGTCAGCGCGTTGACCTTTTCGGGAGCCGACAGCGCCTGGGCCTGGAACCGCCGCAGCGCTTCCTGCCGTCGCAACTTGCCGCTCGAGGTGCGGGGCAGGGTGCCGGGCTCCAGCAATTCGATGGTGTGGGCGTCGACGCCGGTTCGCGCCAGCACGGCGGCACGCACCTGGTCCTTCAACGCGGCAGCTGGCGCGACGGTGGTCTCGACCAGCAGCAGCAACCGCTCGTCCGGCTCGCCGGGCGGCACGAAGCCCAGGGCCACCGCACACCCCGTTCGTACGCCCTCGATCGACTCGAGCGCGTCTTCGAATTCCTGCGGGGCATGGTTTCGCCCACGCACGATCACCACGTCCTTCGAACGACCGCACACGAACAGCTCGCCGCCCTCGATGAAGCCGAGATCGCCGGTGTCGAGCCACCCGTCCTGCACCGCGCGGTCGGTGGCGGCACGATCGCCGAAATAGCCGCTCATCAGGAACGGCCCGCGCACCAGCACCCGACCCAGCGCGCCTTCTGCCAGCACCGCGCCCCTGTCGTCGCGCACCTCGAGCTCACAGCCCGGGACCGCCGTGCCGACCGAGACCACGGTGCGGGAATGCGCGGCCGCGGGCGCGACCCGGCCTTCGGTGGCCAGCGCGACGGGATCGATCGCGAGGGCCCGCTTGGCGCCCACGCTGGCCGTGAAGCTGACCGCCAGCGACGCCTCGCTCATGCCGTAGACCGGCATCAAGGCTTCACGGCGGAACCCGTGCTCGGCGAAGCGGGTCGAGAACTTCTCCATCGTCTCGGCGCTGACCGGCTCGGCGCCGTTGAGCGCGTGAGTCCAGTTCGAGAGGTCGACGCCCTGCACGTCGACGGGCTTCACCCGCTTCAGGCACAGCCCGTACGCGAAGTTCGGCGCCGGCGAGATGGTGGCCCGGTGACGCGACAGCGCGCGCAGCCACAGCGCGGGCTTGACCAGGAACGCCTCGGGCGGCAACAGCGCCAGCGGGCCCGCCTGGTAGATGGCCGAGAGCAGACAGCCGATGAGCCCCATGTCGTGGTACAGCGGCAGCCAACTGACGCCCGACGGTGCTCCCTGCGCGGGCTTCATCAACGCCTCGAGCGCCGCGCACTGGGTGATAAGCGCGTGGTGCGAGAGCGAGACCGCCTTGGGGTCGACCGTCGAGCCCGAAGAGAACTGAATGAGCCCCAGGTCCTCGGGCCGGGCTTCGTGGGTCAGCTCCTGCGTCCCTTCTCGCAGCTCGGCGACCGTGGGGCAGCCCAGCGGCACCGCCGCGCGCGCGATGGCCTGACCCAGCAGCAGCTTCACCCGCCGGTCCGAGAGCACCAGGCGGGCGCCGACCACGGTCAGCATGCGGGTGGTGGCGGCCAGGTACTCCTCCATGCGGCCCAGGCGCACGGGCGGGTAGAGCGGCACGGGCACCGCTCCGGCGAACTGAATGCCGAAGAAGCCCTCGACGAAGTCCGCGCCGGTCGGCAGCACCAGGGCCACGCGATCGCCCGGCTGCACGCCCCGTTCACGCAGGGCATGGGCCAGTCGACGGGCCGAGCGCACGAGCGCGCCGTGCTCGAGCACCGTCTCCTGTTCCTGCGCATCGACGAAGGTCAGGCGGGCGTTGGCGCGGCCGGCCTGGGTCAGGGCGTCGACGAAGGTGTGCGCCCGCAGCGGCAGCAGGGGAGGGCCGACCAGCCTCATGCCTGCTCCTTCGCGCGTCGGCAGACCAGCGCGATCAGGTCTCCCACCGTCGCCAACTGCCCCGCGTCCTGCTCGTCGAGCTTGATGCGGAAGCGATTCTCGAGCCCGACGGCCATCACGATCATGTTCATCGAATCGAGGTGAAGATCGTCGGTCAGCCGCTGGGTCAGCTCGAGCGGCGTGGAATGGTCGAGCTCGGTGCGGGCGATGTCGTTCATCGCCGCCAGCACCTGGGCGGGGTCGAGCTCAGCCATGGCGGGGCTCCTGGGGCGTGGGCACGAAGCGGGGGCGGGAAGCGAAGGCCGCGGCCCAGCCTTCGCCGAGGGCGCGCTCTTCGGCGCGAATGCGCACGGTCAGCAGCACGGCGTTGGCCAGGCTGAAGACGAGCGCGGTGAGCCACCCGCCGAAGATCAACGGCAGCGCCACCAGCTCGAAAATCACCGCCACGTAATTGGGGTGCTTCACGAACCGGTACGGTCCTCCCGTCACCGGCGGCAACGAGGGTTGCACGATGATGCGGGTGTTCCAGCGATCGCCCAGCGTGGCGATGGCCCAGTACCGCAGCCCCTGCGCCGCCATCGCCACCCCCAGCGCGGCGAAGCCCCACGCGCCAGGAAAGGCGTGCCCCATGATCACCGGCTCGGCGGCGCAGGAAAGAAGAAAGAGCGTGTGCAGCGCCGTCATCACGCGGAAATGGGCCTGGCCATATTCCACCGCGCCACGCGCGAAGGCCGCTGCCGCGTTGCGACGGCTGAGCACCAGCTCGGCCACCCGCTCGAGCGCGACCAGCCCCAGCAGCCCCAGGTACCAGCCGTACGCACTCACCATCGCAGCAGCACCAATTCGGCGCAGAAGCCCGGGCCCATGGCCATGAGCAGGCCCCATTCGCCTGGCTTGGCCTCGTTCGATTCGAGCAGCTCACCCAACACGAAGAGCACCGAGGAAGACGACAGGTTGCCGACGCCACGCAGGCTGGCCCACGAACGCCTGAGCGCCTCTGGAGGCAACTCGAGCGCGGTCTCGAACGCCTCGAGCACCTTGGGGCCGCCGGTATGCGCGATCCACTGCGTGATGTCGCGGCGGGCGAGCCCGTGCCTGGCCAGGAACTCGTCGACGTTGCCGCGAATGTGCTGGGTGACCACCTCGGGCACCTTCGCCGAGAGCACCACCTTGAAGCCGCTGTCGAGCACGTCCCACCCCATCACGCGTTCGGTGTCGGGGTAGAAGACCGAGCCGGTGGCGACGATGCGGGGACCCGAACCTGCCACGTTGGCGCCGCGCAACACCACGGCCGCCGCGCCGTCGGCGAAGAGCCCCGAGGCGATGATGTTGGCGACCGAGAGATCGTCGCGCTGGAGGGTGAGCGAGCACAGTTCGACCGACAGCAGCACCGAGGTCTGATCGGGAAAGGCGCGCAGCGTGTCGCTGACCCGAGCCAGGCCCGCCGCGCCCGCCACGCAGCCCAGGCCGAAGATGGGCGTGCGCTTCACGTCGGTGCGAAGCTTGAGGGTGTTGACCAGCCGCGCGTCGATCGACGGCACGGCCAGCCCGGTCACGGTGACGAAGCAGAGGTGATCGACGTCCTTCGGCTCGAGCCCGGCGTGGGCCAGCGCGCGGCTGACCACCTGCCCACCCAGCTCGACGGCCACCCGGGTCCACGCGTCGTTGCGCGCGCGAAAGCTGGTGAGCGCCGGGTATTCGGCCACGGGCAGCGCCAGGTGTCGCCCGCCGACCTGCACCGCGCGGTGCAACTGCTCGAGGCGATCGAGGTTGAAGTGCTCTTTGGCCCAGAAGACCTTGAGCGCGTCGATCAGCTCGTCCTGCGTCGCGTAATGCGGGGGGAGGGCCCGGGCGACGCTCTGGATCAGGGGGTGCGGCATGGGGCCGAGATAATCGCAGGGCCGGGGCTGCGCCGCGCTCATTTCGTGGCAGGGCAGCGGGCCCACTCCCCCGGGCGCCGAAGACGTGCTTGGCTCACGGGCCATGCGTATTCGCTACGAAGCCCCGGTCGGGTCGCAGGTCAGCACCACCGCGAACCTCGCGCTGCTCACCCTGACGCGCCTGGTCGCCGCGGGGCAGGTGCCGGCCGGTACGCGCGCCAGCGATCCGCTCACGCCCGAGGTGGTGGCCGGCTTCAAGGCCCGTCACCCCGACCGGCCGGTGCCCAAGGACGTGGGCGAGCTGCTGATGGCCTTCGCGGGAGACGCCGACGGCGACGGGCAGCTCGATCTCGACGTGACGGGCGTGGCCGAGACCGGCTTCTTCACCCTCGACGCCAACGCCGTGGAGCAGGCCGCGACGCTCACCCTGACCCAGGACCAATTCGTGGCTGCCGCCGGTGGTGCGCCCTCGCTCGAGCACGCCGCGCCCGACGCGCTGCTCTGGGGGCAGCAGTCGATCTACGACGAGGTCGACGCGAGCTCGGTCGCGGTCGATGGGTTGGTGCACTACGTGCGCTCGCCGCAGGGCGGGTCGCTCACGCTCGACACGGCGCTCAGCCTCGATGCGAAGGGCGGGGTGGTGAAGGGCGCGGTGGGCGATCGCCACTTCGAGCACGCCACGCTGGCCATGGTCGGCAATGCGCTCTCGCTCTCGTTGACCGGCACCGGCGGTCGCGCGGACTTCACGGTCACCAGCGCAGGGGCCTTGCGCGATCAGTCCGGCACCGAGGTGCTCGATCGCCACCAGGCGCGCTGGCTGCTCACCGAGCTGCTCGAGTCCACGCCCGAGGGGAAGGCCGACGCGCCGTTGCACGCGGTCGATCAGACCTTCCAGAAGCAGGCCAGCCTCGACGGTCAGACCACGCCTCCGATCGACGCGGCCGAGCGGGTGGTGTGGGCGGGCGGGAAGGTGGCGCCCGACGAATTGCAGCAGCGCCTCAGCTCGCTGACCGACACCTGGGGCCTCAGGCCGCTCAAGTGGCAGGGCTGGGTCAACGATGCGAGTGAAGTGAACACCGCGCGGGCGGTGCTCGACGCGACCGCAGGGCAGACCGCGATTCGGCCCTCGTACCTGTACACCATCGCCATCGGCGAGGGCCTGCTCTACTACCTCGACCAGAACAACCGCTTCACCAGCGTCGACACCACCCAGCCCGTCAACGGCTTCCAGTCGCTGGGCACCGACACCTTCGCCACCGCGGCGCCCGACCTCAAGCGGCGCGGGTTGTTGCCGGCGTGGTTCACGCAGGGCCGCGACTACACCGTCGAGACCAACACCAACGAGCTCAACCAGGCGGTCAGCTCGGCGAACTACCCCGACCTGCAGCGGGGGCTGATTGCCTTGCGCGCCATGCTGGCCGATTCGCGCGGTCGCTTCCTCGCCGATGCGAAGACGATTCTGGGGCCCGACAAGGCCGCGAAGCTCACGCAGGACCAGATCGACTACTTCACCTACGTGTACTTCAACGCAGGCCCCGGCTTCGGCAAGAAGCACCTGCTGGCCTCGGGGCTGGGCGCGGTCTCGAAGTGGAAGGGGCCGCCTCCGCCGGGCAACACCATCGCGCGGTACAATGCACTGCAGCGGCTCTCGACCCTCAAGCTGATCGACGGCCTGCAGTTGTTCCCCTCGAAGAGCCCGGGCGTGCCGTACACCCCGCAGATCACGTCCTGACCGTCAGCCGGGCCAGCGCAACGTATCGGCGTGTTCGATGACCTCGGTGAGCGCCTTCATCGTGACGGGCTTGATCAGGTGCGCGTTCATGCCCACGCGGCGACAGGCCTCGAGATCTTCCCCGCGGCCCGAGGCCGAGGCGCGACGATCGGCGTTCGCCCCGCAGACCCGGGCAACGAGCGAATGCGCTCGGTGGCTTCGAACCCGTCCATCTCGGGCATGTGGCAGTCCATCAACACCAGCGCGTACGGTTGCCGTTCGACCGCCGCGAGCGCGAGCCGCCCGTCTTCGGCGGTGTCGACCTGGTAGCCCAGCTTGCGCACCAACCCCACCGCGACCTTCAGGTTGATGGGGTTGTCGTCGACGACGAGCACCCGTTCCTGGTGGAGCGCGCGCGGCGCCCTGGGCACGGGCGTCAGGGCGGGGCGACGGTCGATGACCGGAAGTTCCAGCTCGAACCAGAACCGGCTGCCCTGGCCCGGCGTGCTCTCGACCTGAATCTGGCCGCCCATTCGGGTGACCAGTTGCTGCGAGAGCGAGAGCCCCAGCCCCGTACCGCCGTAGCGCCTGGTGGTCGACGAATCGCCCTGCTCGAAGGCGGTGAAGAGCCGCGCCTGCACTTCGGGGGAAATGCCGATGCCGGTGTCGCGTACCTCGAAGCGCAGCCGGGGCCGTTGGACCTCGCTTCCCACGTTCGTGATGGTCAGCTCGACCTTTCCGCGCTCGCAGAACTTGATGGCGTTGTTGAGCAGGTTGCCCAGCACCTGACCCAGCCGCACGCCGTCACCCAACAACGCGTCGGGCACCTGGTCGTCGACCCGCGAGAGGATGTCGAGGCCCTTTCGTTTGCCCAGCGGCGACTGCAGCGCGAGCACGTCGTTGGCCATCGAGCGCAGCCCGAGCGGCGTGGGGTTGAGCGAGAGCCGCCCCGCTTCGATGCGGGTGAAGTCGAGCACGTCGTTGATGAGCGAGACCAGCAGTCGACCCGAGCGGGCGATGGTCTCGAGCTGTTCGCGTTGCTCGGCCGGCAGGTGGCCTTCGAGCATCAGCTCGGTCATGCCCAGCACGCC
>CAIWFK010000887.1 GCA_903911905.1 uncultured Myxococcales bacterium | reverse complement strand
GTCGTTCCCGGCCGGGCAAGGGTACCACCTTCGAGGTGCGCTTCCCCTGTGGCACCCCGGCGTAGCGTTCAGCCTTCGCTCGAACGCGGCTCGACGTGCACCAGCACCTCGACCACCTCGGGAAAGGTGGTGGTGATGAGCCGCTCGACCTGGTCGGCGGCGTCGTGCGCCTTCTGCACCGTCAGCTGCGGGTCGACGTCGATGGTGAGGTCGACGTACACGCTGCCCTCGAGGCCGCGGCTGCGCACCTGGCGAACCGAGCGCACCTCGGGAACCCCCGCGCACGCGTCACGCACCCGCTGGGGGTCGATCTGCCGCATGTCGGCCAGAATGCCCGCCGCCTGCTTGATGATGCCCCAGCCGGTCCACGCGACGAAGACCAGCACACCCAGCGCGACCGCTCCGTCGGCGCGGCCCACGCCCAGCCAGCTCAACAGCAGCGAGACGATGACCGAGATGGTCACGTACACGTCGCTCAGCGTGTGCGACGCGTCGGCCACCAGCAGCGACGAGCGCAACCGTTCGCCCTCGCGCTTCTCGTAGCGGGTGACCAGCAGGTTCACCACCAGCGTGCCCACCATCAGCGCGATCGACTCGGGGCCGACCTCGGGGTGCACGTTGCGCACGATGGCCGCGAAGGCCACCTGACCCAGCTCGAGCACGCCCATGCCGATCATCACGCCGATGGCGAGCGCGGCCAGGGCCTCGAACTTCTGGTGCCCGTAGGGGTGCTCTTCGTCGGCGGGTTGGTTGGCGTAATGCATGGCCACCAGCCCGACCACGTTGCTGCCTCCGTCGATGAACGAATGCAGGCCGTCGGCGGTCATGGCGGTCGAGCGGGCCCACAGGCCGAGCGCGACCTTGAGCGCCGCCACCGCCCAGTTGGCGACCAGAAGCCACACCAGCACGCGCCGGACGGCCGCGTTGCGGGTCACGAGATCGATGGGCATGTCAGTCGGCCGCGCGGAACAAGCGCATTCCCGGGCGACCGGTCAGCTCGAGGTAGAAGCCGAACTGGAAGCGAATGGTCTGGTCGGTGGCCAGCAACCCGGGAGGCGGGTTGGGGAAGGGCTGGGCCCGTTCGAAGGCCTTGACCGCCTCGAGGTCGAGGAAGTCGAGCCCGCACGACTTCTCGACGAAGGCGTCCTTCAGGCGGCCGGTCTGGTCGAGCGTGACGGTGAGCACGGTGTTGCGGTCCCTCCCGCCGTACACGTTCCCCGTCGGGTCGCGTTGACGCAACACATTTCCGGGCTGCCACTGCTGGCCGACGCTCTGCTTCACCCGGTTGAAGAAGCTGGCGTACTTCCATTCGCGGGTGTTCAGGTAGGTGCCGTCGCCTTCGGCCACGTCCTGCAGGTGATCGTTCGCCGCAGCGCCGCTGACCTTGTCGAGCACCGCCGCCGACGGCATCAGGTTCAAGGTGCCCGGAGCGCCGGCGCGTCCTGCCGAGGCGACCTCGCCTTCACCCGGCGAGCCCTGCTGCAGGTTGAGCCGCTTCGAGTTGCCCTTGAGCTCCTCTTTCTCGGTGCGGTTCGACACCGCCACACCCGGGCCGTCGAGCGTCGACTTCAGGCGCACTTCCTGCTGGCGGTGCACGTCGGGCACTTCCATGGCGGCTTTCGGCGTGGCGGTGAGCAGCGGGCGATCGTCGTCGCCCATGCCCTAGTTGCCGTTGCGCCGAGCCTGCTCGACCGCGTCGGTGCCGTTGCCTTCCACCGGCTGGGTGCTGGTGCGTTTGGGCATGGCGTTTCGGTAGAACGCCGTCTGTTCCCTGGCGCGGCTTTCCTTGCTGACCTTGTTGTTGGTCTCGGCCACGTACTTCGCGTTGGGGTCGACCTGCTCGTTGCCCGGCGCCACGTCGACCACCTGGCCGGTCGGCTTCACTTCGGGTTTGGGCTCGGGCTTCTTCGGCTCGTCGCGATTCCTGGCGACGACGGTGCGCTCGTCTTTGACCTTCGGCGCGGGGCCGCGGTTCTTCTGCCATTGCTCGGCCGACAACCCCCGAAGGGTGACGGGCCGAGAAGTCGACGGGCGGCGGTCAGGCACGTCGAGCGTGAAGTGCGACGAGAGCACCACCACGCCCAGCAGCAGGGCTTCCAGGGCGAGCGCTGCCACCACGGAGATCGCCATGATCACCGCGCGGTGCTCGGGTCGCCTGTGCCGCTGCCTCAGGATCACTGAGCCGAATCATAACCCCCGCCGTCACGGCTGACAGGCCGGGGCGGGTCGAGAAAAACCCTCAATGAAAATCAATAGATTCGGGCCACCTGGGCCCCATTGAAGTAGTGCCCGAGGATCTCGCGGTAGTTCTGCCCCGCCTCGGCGCGGCCGATGGCTCCGGTCTGACACATGCCCACGCCGTGGCCCCAGCCGCCGCCGGTGAAGACCCAGGCGGTGGGGCGGCCCTTCGCGTCGCGCTCGGCCTTGAGCTCGAACATCGCGCTGTTGAGCATGCCGAAGGTCCTGCGAATGGTCAGCTCGGTGCGCAGGGTGGTGGCGCCCGTCTCTCCCGAAACCTGAAGCAGGCGCGCCCGCCCCGACACCCCGCGCTCGCTGACCGTCATCGCCATCACGTGCCCCAGGTTGTAGCTGGCCAGCTTCTCGTCGACGTCTTTGGCCGTGAAGCGCTTTTCCCAGCGGAACTTCGAGGGCTGGGCGAAGGACGAGACCTTGCAGGCGTAATTGCCTTCGCTGGCCAGGAAGGCCTTGAGGTCCTTCGGGTCGACCGGCGGGGCCTTTCCGGGCAGCAGATCGGGCCGGCCGCGCAGCGACGGGTTGGGCACGCCGCCCCAGACGACGTCGTTGTTCTCGGTGTGGCCGCCGCAGACCGCAGAATAGACCGAGTCCACCAGGTGATCGGTCGCGTCGAAGATCGCTTCGCCCCGCGTGGCGTCGACCGCGGCGTTGGTCGACGCGGCCTCACCGCCGACGCCCTTGTAGACCGCGCAGTGCTGCTCGGTGCACAGCAGGTACGGGTCGGCCAGGTGCTTGAGGCCGATCTTCGCCAGAATCTCGCCGCGGCCGGTCACCGCCTGGGCCTTGAGCGCCTCGGGGTGGGCCTTGGCGAAGATTTCCGACGGCACCAACCCCTTGAGCAGATCTTCCAGGTCGACCTGGTTGATGACCGCGATCTTCCCGGCGCGATCGGCGGTCAACGCCACCGAGCCGCGGTACGCGCGATCCTCGAACGAATGGAAGTCGTAGCCCACCCCGAACTCCACCCGCCGCACGTCGATGGGCGCGCCGTCGGGCGATTCGGCGGTCAGCTTGTCGGTGGTGGTCGCCTGCACCGCGCCAGACGCGTCGAGCAGCTCGAGGGTGATGGTGGCCTTGCGGCGCACCTGCTCGAGCAGGGTGGTGCGCACCTGGTACCTGGTGAGCAGCTCGGCCTGCTGCGCGGCCAGGGCCTCGGGGCGAGCGGGCGGCTGGTCGACCACCAGCACGTAGCGACGGTTGTCGATGACCTTGCCGGCGATGCCGTACACCCCGCCCAACACCTGGGCCTTGAGCGCCAGGCCTCGCTCGCTCCATTCGGCCTGCGCGGCGGCCAGCCCGTCCTTGTCGGCGAAGGGCACCTCGGCCAACTGAATCTGCGCGGCGATGTCGGCAGGCGTGCCTTCCACGCGCCGCACCTTCCATTCCATGCCCGCGGGGCCTTCGATCAGCTTCTCGGGCGTGCCCGGCACGCGAAAGCGCAGGCGCCCCCGACCCTGCAGGCTGACCTCGGCGTGCCCTTCCATCAGCCGCACGGGAACGATGGGCGAGCCCGCGTGGAAGTCGAGGCGCTTGGTGGTCAGCTCGCCGGGGGCCGGCGGGAGCGCCAGTGGGTCTGGCTCGTTCGCCCACGTCGCCAGCGAGAGCAGCGTCGCCACCAGGGCCAGGCGCATCGAGGCTTCCTCACGTGAAACTCGACGCCCGGGGCCTGGCGAAGAACCAGAGCCCCGGGCGAAGAAGGAAATCGAGGTACGACGTATGAGGCGTCACCCGGAATCGAACCGGGGAATGAGGGTTTTGCAGACCCTTGCCTTACCGCTTGGCTATGACGCCGGAATCACTCGACGTATACGCGCTTGGAAACCTGACGGTCAACAGCAAAGCCCCCAAGTCTCGGCGTCTGCGCCATCATCGGCGCATGAATTCAGGTTTCCAGACCTTCGACGGCGAGCACGAGGCGTTTCGACAGACGGTGAAGGCCTTCGTGGCGCGCGAAATCACCCCGCACGTGAAGGCCTGGGAGCAGGCCGAAGGCTTCCCCCGTGAGCTGTACGATCGCGCGGCCGAGCAGGGCTTCTTCGGGCTCAAATACGACGAGGCGTACGGCGGCACCAACGCCGGCTTCTTCTTCGAGGCGGTGCTCTTCGAAGAGCTCTCGAAGTGCGGCTCGGGTGGGGTGGCCGCGGGGCTGGGGGCCCAGGCCACCATCGCCACTGGGCCTCTGCACCTGTTCGGCACCGACGAGCTCAAGCGCCGCTTCCTGGCGCCAGCCATCGCCGGCAAGTGCATCGGCGCCTTCGCGGTGACCGAGCCCGATGGGGGCAGCGACGTGGCGGGCCTGAAGACCACTGCGCGGCGCGAGGGCGAGCACTACGTGCTCGACGGCTCGAAGACCTACATCACCAACGGGGTGCGAGCCGACTACGTGATCGTCGCCGCCAAGACCGACCCCTCGAAGGGCCACAAGGGCGTCTCGATGATCGTGGTCGAGAAGGGCACGCCGGGCTTCACGGTCTCGCGCGCGCTCAAGAAGGTCGGCTGGCGGGCCAGCGACACAGCCGAGCTCTCGTTCTCGGAGTGCCGGGTGCCGGTAGCGAACCTGGTGGGCCGCGAGAACGACGGGTTCGCGCAGATCATGGGCAACTTTCAGTGGGAGCGCCTGACCCTGGCCCTGGGCGCGCTGGGCGCGGCCGACGACATCTTCGCGCAGGCCATGGCCTTCGTGACCACCCGGCGCGCCTTCGGTCAGAACGTCTCGCAGTTCCAGGTCGTCAAACACCGCCTGGCCGAGATGGCCACCGAGCTCGAGGCCGCGCGGCAGTTGACCTACCACGCGCTCCGCCTGCACGCGGCGGGCGAGTGGGCGCTGGGGCAGACGGCCATGGCCAAGAAGCTGGCCACCGAAATGTGCTGCAAGCTGGCCGATCAGGCGCTGCAACTGCACGGCGGCGCCGGGTACATGATGGAATTCGACATTCAGCGCCACTGGCGCGATGCACGGCTGGGCCCCATCGGCGGGGGCACCAGCGAGATCATGAACGAGATCATCGCCAAGCAGCTCGGGCTCTGAGCTGCCGGCCGTCAGCAGCGCTCAGAAGCGGGCGAGCGCGACCAGGTTGAAGCCCAACTGGTGCGCCTGCTCGAACGAGGGCTGCGAGATCGACGCCTCGGAGTCGAGGAAGGTCACGCGGTTCGGGTCGTGGTTGTAGAAGACCTCGCCCAGCACCGCGAAGTACTCGCTGATGTCGAGCTTGAAGGTCGCCTTCACCGACACGATGGGGATCACGTCGTAACCCGCAGGCAGAATCGCGGTCAGGTTGACGTCGCGAATGACCACCGTGCGCTGACCGGTGAACGCCGGAGGCGGGTTGTTGCCACCCGAGTCGAGCTTGGGCGGGGTGATGCTGGCGGGGTTCTGCACGCCGAACACCAGGCCGATGGTCAGGTGCTGGTTGGGGAAGTACTTGTCGCCGCCGACCGCGCCCCACAGCTCGGGCCGCACCACGCTGCCCGCCGAGAAGTCGGTGAAGGGCGGGAAGCCGGGCACGTCGAACTGAATGAACGACACCGTGCGCATCAGCCCGATGCCGTAGAAGCGCCAGAAGTCGTACTTGAAGCGCGCCTGCAGCGCGATCGCGCCGGCCGGCTGGTTCTTGGTGGCGCCGAAGCGATCGGGGTCGACCAGGGTCTGGCCCAGGTAGCTGCCTTCGAGCGAGAGCTGGTAGGTCAGGCCGCCGTTGTACTTCTCGGGCTGGAAGAAGCGCTGGGTGATGTCGGGGTCGTTCTTGTACAGGCGCAGGTCGATGGACGGCAGAATCGCGTCGCTGAAGAACGAGAGCTGGGCCGAGCCGCCGAGCGCGGTGACCGGCGCGCGAATGCCCTGCTGCGCGAGGGAGGGCACGATGCCGCGCTGGAACCAGCCGCCGTTGGCCTCGAGCCGCAACTGATTGGGGACCAGGTCGATGCCGGCGCCGTACAGCAGGCCGTACTGGCGTTCCTGCACGTTGAGCAGGTTGTTGAGCAGCAGGCCGGTCTTGAGGCCCGCGAAGACGTACCAGCGGTCGCGCGTGACCGAGAACTTGGCGCCCGGCACGGCGGCGGGGCGGCCAGTCGACGACAGGCCCGTGCCCTGGTTGTAGGTGAAGGCCGAGTCGCCGGCCCACGACACCTTCCACGCGTAGCCCAGGCGGAAGCGATCGCTCGAGACCGGGAAGCCGGTAAACGAGACCTCTTCCTTGGCGCCCCAGCCCGCCGGCTTGTAGTTCAGCTTCACGAAGCTCGAGTTGTCGAAGAGCTGAATGGCGCCCGACGAGGTGTCGCTGACCAGCACGTTGAGCGCGGCCTCGGCGTCGAAGCCCTCGAAGAAGCTGGGCGAGCGCTTGTAGAGCGAGATGTTCGAGAGCGTCTCGAAGCCCGTCGAGCGGGTGTTGAAGTTGTCGTAGAACTGGGTGTTCTGTTTGGCCGCACCGAAGCCGGCGCCAGGCTCGTTGGGCGTGGTCTGCCCGGGCTTGACGAACACGTTCGAGTCGGAAAACGCGAAGGCGATACGGGTGTCGATGAAGTCACCCGCGAACGCAGTCGTCGACGTCAGGCCCAGCAGGGCAGTCGCAGCAATGAATCGCACAGTCCCTCTCCCGGAGCGCCTTCGAAGGGCGCTCCCTTGCTCTTTGAAAATGAAGTTACTGACAGGCTTTGATCGGAGCGGGGCACGACAGGCCCTGACCCGGGTGGCAGCAGACGTCGTCGACCGAACGGGGCACCACGATCCACCGGGGTCGCCCCGGCTGGACCTGCTTCAAGTGGCCGATGATGTCGAAGGTCGACCCGTGCAGGTCGCGGCAGAGCTGCGCCTTGGTGGCGTCGGCGTCGGTCTCGCTGCAGTTGGGGTTGAGCTCGGGAATCGCGTCTTGCGTGATGAGGTTGATGCGCGCCTTCACGTTGAGCCCCACCCAGCAGGTGCCCGCCGCGGCCGAGCCCAGGAAGGCCACCGAGGTCTGGTTCATGCCGAAGCGCACCGGCGTCCACTGGCCGGCGGTGATGGTGGGGTCGCTGGCGGCGGCCACGGCGGTCATGTCGCCGAATCGGTAATGGGTGTCGTGATCGCAGGCGATCGCCACTTCCTGACCGGCACCATAGCCGTCGAGCCGCGCGGTGCCGTTGGCGGCGATCGCCACCGGGGTCGAGCGCAGGTCGAGGCTGTCGTCGAGCCCGAACTTCGCGGGGCCCGGCATGCCCATTTCCACCACGTACTGGCCGAAGCCCTTGAAGGTCGCCAGTTCCGAGCAGACCTTGCCGTCGTGGTCGCCGGTGCCGATGACGCAGCTCTGGTAGCACTCGCGCTCGAGGCGATCGGCGTCGGGTTCGACGGTGCCGAAGTCGCAACTGCCCCAGATCCAATTGCCGTCGGGGTCCTTCTGCTCGCAGAAGAAGGGCACCGTGCCGTCGGAATTGAGATCGCAGTTCACGAACTCGGTGGGGAAGCGCACGTTCTTCAGGTTCACCAGGCCCGACTCGAGGCTCTCGAGCTTCAGGTTGCGCTTGTTCTGGCCGCACAGCGCGTCGGTGAGGAAGGGCGCGGCCGTGTCGTCCATGCCGCAGATGCGGTAGTTGACGTCGACGGGCGGGGCGAACTGCTCCCACTTGTTCCACTGGTCGGGCGGCAGCAGGCGCACGTGCTCGGCGACGCTCCAGGCGGGGAACACCATCTGGGTGGTCGAGGTGAATTCCTGCACCGACCCCGAGAGGGTGAAGAGCAGGTCGCCTTCGTTGAGCCCGTCGGGGAAGTTGTAGTTGTAGACGAACATGTGCGCGTAGGTGCTCGGCAGGTAGTGCTTGCACGCGGTGCGGGCCGCGCACGCGACCTGCGAGATCTCGCACGTGCCCATGCTCACGCCGCTGTCTTCGATGTCGCGCACGCCGCCGTCGGCCGCCGGCACGTAGCAGTGCTCAGGTGGCTCCTGGGTGCGAATCTGCGTCGCGCCCGTGGCATCGACCGTCTGCTCGATCAGCCGGCAGGCCGAGACGTCGGTGACGAAGAAGCCGCTGGGGTCCAGGCCCGTGACCACCATCAACGAGGGCTTGCCGTCGCGCGCCGGGTCGTCGGTGCACGACTGCAGCAACTGCTCGCCCGATTCGGGGTTCTTGCCGACGGTGACGAATTCGCCCACGAAGGGCGACGCGCGGTTGTCGAAGATGCCGGGGTTCTGCAGCGACTGCAGGGTCTGGTCGCCGAAGTAGACGATGTCTGAAGCGCCGGCAGCGTAGGTGCGAACCGCGGGCTCGACCGGCAACCCGGTGGTGATCTGCACGCCCGCGTCGAACAGGGGGGCGGGCGGCGCGTCTTCGACCCACACGCGAACTTCGCTGTAGGTGTGCAGCGCGCGCACCGTGGCGGTGAGGTTGCCGTTGACCACGTTGGCCCAGCGGGTGGTCAGGTCGGTGCCCGACAGATCGCCCGGCAGCACGCGGAACGAGACCGGCCCCGAGAAGTTGAGCGGCTGGGCCTTGTTGTCGAGCGCCTGGGCGGTGACGTCGATTTGAATTTCGCTGACCGGAATGGTCAGCCGGCACGCCTTGGTGCCGCGCACGGCTGGCGGCACGGCGGCCTGCGAGCCGTACTGCTTGGCACACGGGGTGACCACGTCGAGCAGCACCCGGTTGCCCGAGCCGTCGACCGTGTACACGCCCTTGACCTGCACGGCGAAGGCCGCGAGGTCGTGAACGACGGGCAGGGGAGGCTGCGCGGGGCAGGCGAAGAGCCCTGCGGCGAGCAGACCGAC
>CAIWFK010000886.1 GCA_903911905.1 uncultured Myxococcales bacterium | reverse complement strand
GACGAATGCATCGACTGCGGTGCGTGCGAGCCGGTGTGCCCGACCAAGGCGATCTTCCCCGAGAGCGACCTCCCCGAGAAGTTCAAGGAGTACAAGGCGCTCAACGCCGACTTCGCCACCAAGTGGCCGAACATCTCGGAAAAGAAGAACGCGTTGGCCGAGGCCGAGGAATTCAAGGACCAGACCGGCAAGCGCCCGATGCTCGACGTCAACCCGGGCAAGTAAGCCCGACACCGCCTCCCGTCTTCGAGCGAACCTCCGTTCGGGCCTCCTGCCGGGCCTGACGGAGGTTCTCCATTTCCACGAAAGGTGCCCAGCGCCATGGCCGATCTTCTCTCTACCCGCGACGGCGAACTCGTCGTGCTCACGCTCAACCGCCCCGACAAGCGCAACGCGATGTCCTTCGAGATGTTCGAGGCGCTCGACGCCGCGCTCGAGGCTGCCGGCAACGACGACACGGTGCGCGCGGTGATCATCACCGGCGCGGGGGACAAGGCCTTCTCGGCCGGCATGGACCTCTCGCTGCTCTTCGAGCACCTCTCGAGCCAGCCCTCGGGCACGCGCCTGCGCAAGGTGCAGCGCGAGCTGCAGGACCTGTTCACCAGCATCGAGCAGCTCGAGAAGCCGGTCATCGCGGCCATCGAAGGGGTGTGCGTGGGTGGCGGGTTGGAGCTGGCCCTGGCGTGTGATCTGCGGGTGGCCTCGAGCGACGCCAGGTTCGGCTTTCCCGAGGCGAAGATCGGCATGCTGCCCGACCTGGGGGGCACCGCGCGGCTGCCCCGTTTCGTGGGCCCGGCCATCGCCAAGGAATGGATCTTCACCGCCCGCCAGTACCCGTCGGTGCGCGCGCTCGAATTGGGGCTCATCAACGAGCTGGTGGTGCCGGGCGATGCGCTGCTGCGCGCCAAGCACCTGGCTCGCGAAATCGCCGGCAACGGGCCCTCGGCCATCGCCTGGGCCAAGAAGGTCATCGACCGCAGCACCACCATGAGCCTGGAAGACGCGCTTGCGCTCGAGCAGCACGCGATGAGCGAAATTCTGCCCGGGCCCGAGCTGAAGGAAGGCGTGCTGGCCTTCCTCGAGAAGCGCCCGCCGAAGTTCCGCTGATCACGCCACTTCGAGCGCGGTGATGGTCAGGCCGCGCGAGCGGAGCGCCTCGCGCACCCGGCTCACCGCGTCGGGCGTCGGCGGGCCGTCGACCCCCACCAGCTTGAGCGCGATGGCTCGGGGCCCGACCCGCTCGATTTCCACCCGTGCGCCCAGCGAGTTGTTGAGCGTCAGCGCCAGGGCCGGCCGCTGCGCGTTCGACACGAAGGTCTCGATCTGCTCGATGAGCGCGAGGGCCTGCGCGGCCTTCGCTTCGGGCGCGGCGGCCGGGCGCGGCGGCGTGGGGTGGGGGGCGGGGCCAGTCATCGCTGGTTGAACCTGCGGGGTGGCCGGGCTGGTCCCGCGGCGCGGCGGCGCGTCACCGAACTCGGCGATCAGCTCGCGCGAAATGGCCTGCAGCGCGCGGCCAGGCAGGTGGAGCAGTTCGGGCGTCGAGGCCTCGAGGTGCGCGGTCACCAACTGCTGCGCGCGCGCCACCAGCGCTCCGCGAACCTCGAGCAGTCGCGCTGCTTCGGCGTCGACGTGCCCCCGCCGGGCGACCAGCCCTTCGGTCGACGCGCCTGCCGCCACCCGCACCGGGCGAACGGTCGCGACGGCCTGCGCCGGGCGGGGGAGCGCCGTCTTCAAGGCCGACTTGAACGACGTGGCCGGCGACCGAAGGGCGCTGGCCTGCCTGGGGAGGGAATGGGAGACCTTCATGGCAGCCTGCCAGAGCAGCAATCGTGCCCCGGCAACTGCCCGGTTTTCATGGGGGTCGCCCGGCCGACCCCTCAGAGAACCGTCGCGTCAGTGGTGAAAACCGCCGGGCTGGGCCGGAGCGGTGCCCGTCAGGTCGTTGAGGGCGAACGAGCAGCCGCCAATCTCTTCCCGGTTGCCCAGAATGACGCCCTGGCTCCAGTCGGGGTCGCTGAAGATGACCGCGTCGCGCACTTCGAGCTCGCTGGCCGTCTTGTTCATTTCCCAGAAGCGGCCCTTCACCAGCACCCGCTGGTTCTTGATCAGCTTCTCGATGTCGGTGAACTGCCTGGCCTGCAGCCGCGCGTAGATGATGGTGGGCTCGACCTTCTGCTGGTGCTGGCTGAGCAGATCGAGCTCGACCTTCTTCGGCACCGGCGGCACCCACGAGAGCACCGCGATCAGCTCTTCGGGCTCGGCGTTCGCCCAGCGCTTCTTCTTCTTGCCCTTGGGCTGGTTCACGCCCACGTCGATCAAGGTCGCCCCGCCCCAGGCCACGTCGCGATCGAGGTACGCGTCGCGGAAGGTGGCCACCACGTCGGTGGTGACCGCGCTGTTGGCCGACAACGCTTCGGCCACGTAGCGCTCCTTCAACTTGCCGATGGTGAAGCCGAAGCTGTCGACCGGCGCCAGGCCCTCGTTGGCCATCTTCAGCTTGGCCAGGTCGATGATCTTCACCTTCGCGTTCAGCCGGGTGGCCGTCTCGAGCCACTCGTCGGGCAGGCGCTTGTCGATCATCACGCGCCGCACCATCGACACCAGGTAGGCCATGGCCGGAAACCGGGCGGTGCTCAGTTGGGTGTCGACGGCCTGAATGAGTGATGGGTCGAGCGAGAAGTTTTCATCTCGCTTGTGCACCGTGGGCATGATCTCGGCCAGGGCCACGAACATGCCCCCCAGCAATTCGACGCACGCCGGGTCGTCGGTGCCCGCGGTCAGCGCCTTGCTGAACTGGGTCTTGGCGAACTTCTTGTCCATCGCCTCTTCCCGGAAGGTCGGGGGTTTACCCGTACCGAACAGCTCTTCCTTCTGGGCCAGGGCCGGCAACGCCACCAACAAGGTCAGCAGAACGACTCTCATGATGCGACAAGGGTAGCACCCGGCGAGACGACCTGCGCCGGGCGCCGTGGGCCGTCATGACCTGGGTCAGCACGGTCGCCTTTGGCACGCACCCCGATTTCAGTTAGAGAGCCCCGCGATGCCGGCCCCCATCGAAGTCTCAATCAAGCCGATCGAGAACGAAGGCGAGCTGTTCCAGGCGCTGGCGATTCGCGAAATCGTCTTCATCGAAGAGCAGAGCGTGCCCGAGTCGTTCGAGCGCGACGCCGACGACACCACCGCGTTCCACGTGCTGGCCATGGAAGGCAAACACGCGGTCGGTACCGGCCGGCTGGTGCCGCTGCCCGAAGCGCCGGCGGGAGAGTCAGGGGCCTGGGGCCGCATCGGTCGCATGGCGGTGCTGCAGGCTGCGCGCAAGGGCGGGGTGGGCAGCAAGCTGTTGCTCGCGCTCGAGGCCGAAGCCCAGAAGCGCAAGCTGCGCGGCATCCTCCTCCACGCCCAGCTCTCGGCGATGGAATTCTACAAGCGTCACGACTACCAGCCTCACGGCGCGGTGTTCGACGAGGCGGGCATGCCCCACCTCGAGATGAAGAAGCGGCTCTGAGCGTGTCGTCGCTGCAACTGGTGATGGTGGGGCTGGTCGGGGTGTCGTGGGTGGCGATTCTCGTCACCGGGTTCTCGACCTACTACCTGGTGCGGCGACGTCGTCGGAAGGACCCCGCCACCTGGCCCAACTTCAGCCTGCTCAAGCCGCTGGCCGGGCTCGACGACGACCTTCGCGAGAACCTCGAGTCGCACCTGGCCATCGACTACCCCGGCCAGTTCGAGCTGATCCTGGGCGTGCGCAACGAGCAGGACGCGGCCTTTCCGCTCGCCCGCGCCTTCGCCGAGGCCAACCCCCAGCGGGTGCGGCTGGTGCTCCAGGAAGGCGAGCCGGGCCTCAACCCCAAGGTCAACCAGCTCATCACCCTGACCCGTCACGCGAAGTACGAGATCATCGCGCTCACCGACGCCAACGTGCGCGTCCACCCCGGCTACCTGCGCGAGCACGCCCGGTACCTGGCGCGGCCCAACGTCGCGCTGACCAGCAACGGCTTCTACGGGCAGGGCGAAGAGACCATCGGCAGCGCGTTCGACAACATGACGCTGACCAGCTTCGTGCTCACCGCGCTGGCCACCGGTGACGTGCTGTTGCGGCTCTCGCAGATCATCTCGAAGTCGGTGGCCATTCGGCGCGACGCGCTGCAGGCCATCGGCGGGTGGGAGACGCTGAAGGACCTGTTGGCCGAAGATCAGCGCCTGGGCACGTACCTCGCCGACAAGGGCTTTCGCACTGCCATCGTCGGCACGCCGGTCGCCAACGTGCAGCGCACCCAGGGGCTGGACTACTTCGTCCAGCGCCACGCTCGCTGGGCCATGATGCGCTTCCGGGTGGTGATGGTCGGCGCGTGGCTCGAGCTGTTCCTCAACCCCACCTTCGTCGCCACGCTGATGCTGCTCTCGGCCTGGCGCGAGCCGTGGGCCTGGGCGGTGTGGGGTGGGTCGCTGCTCGGCAGCATCGTCTTCACGCAGACCATGGCGGTGCTCAGCCGGGGCAGCGCTTTCGCGCTCAAGTGGGCGGTGCTCGCGCCGGTGCGTGACGTGTTCCTGCTCGTCGCCTGGGTGCGCGGGTTGTTCATGCGCACCGTGAACTGGCGCGGGAACGTGCTGATCGTCGGCAAGGAAACGCGGCTGTCGCGGCCCGGGTCGAAGCCGCCCGTCGAGGACTGAGCGGGCGCGCGCCTTCGCCGCGTCGAGGGCCGAGCAGGAGCGCCTCGAGG
>CAIWFK010000885.1 GCA_903911905.1 uncultured Myxococcales bacterium | reverse complement strand
GTAGAGCTCGTTGAAGATGGGCAACTGCACGGTCACCCGCGGCAGCGCAGCCAACTTCCCCTTCGGCGTCGGCAACTTGTACTTGTGGCGGTAGTACAAGAACGCCATGCGGTACCGGTGCGATCCATACACGGAGAGCACAGCGAGCACGCTGATGTAGATGCCGAGGAAGATGAGTTCAGCGATGCTCATTGCCAGGCGCCGGCCTCTCAACTACCCGGAATTACTTCGAAAAACCCCCTCCCGGGTGCAAGGTCGAACTCTTCTATGGGCGAGGGCCCCTGAAGTCAAAGCAGAAGCGCGCAGCGCGTTACGCACTCGAGACCCCGGTCCTGCTAGAGGCGCGCCACCGATGTCGACCCGCCTGACGCCAGAAGAGATCGCCGCCACCACCCGGGTGCTCGAAAGGATCATCGAAGACCGCTCGCTGCTGCTCGAGGTGGGCGACGACGAACGGCGCGCGCTGATGATGGCTGCCGGTCGGGTCGCCAGCCCCATGAAGCACGAGCTCAACCGCTTCACCAAGGCGGTGCAGCGCGAGCGCACGGCCGCTCGGGTGCAGAAGGACCGCGCGGTGCGCGAAGCGGCGGCCATCCGCGTGGCCCGGCAGGACGCGGTCTTCACGCCGCCTCCGCAGTTGACGAGCGGCGCGCGGGTCGGTGCGCCCGAGCTCGAGAAGCCCCGGCACTGCTACGTGTGCAAGGCCGAGTACCGCACCGTGCACCACTTCTACGACGCGATGTGCATCGCCTGCGGCGACTTCAATTACGCCAAGCGCTTCCAGACCGCGCGGCTCGACGGGCAGGTGGCGCTCATCACCGGGGCGCGCTTGAAGATCGGCCAGCAGGCGGCGCTGATGCTGCTGCGCGCCGGCGCCCGGGTGCTGGTCACCACGCGCTTCCCGCACGACGCGGCGGTGCGCTACGCGAAGGAGCCCGACTTCGAGCAATGGGCCGACCGGCTCGAGGTGCACGGGCTCGACCTGCGGCACTCGCCCTCGGTCGAACTGTTCGCCCGCTGGCTCTCGCGTCGGCTGCCGCGGCTCGACTTCCTCATCAACAACGCGGCGCAGACCGTGCGACGCCCGGTGGGCTTCTTCTCGCACCTGCTGGCGACCGAAGAGTCTCCGGTGCACACCCTGAGCGAGGGCGCGCGGCGCGTGCTGGCGGCACGGCAGGAATGCCTCACCGCGCTGACCGGCTCGCACCACCTGCACGCGGGCGAGCCGACCGGGCCCGACGTCACGGGCCTCGCGCACTGGCACGGCCACCACGGCGCGGGCGCGGGCGTGGTGGTCTCGGCCCGCATGTCGCAGGTGCGCTACACGTGGGAAGACGCGCAGTACGGCATGGACGTGTTTCCCGAAGGGAAGCTCGACGCCGACCTGCAGCAGGTCGACCTGCGCACCATGAACAGTTGGCGCATGACGCTCGACGAAGTGCCCACGCCCGAGCTGCTCGAGGTGCAGTTGGTCAACGCCATCGCGCCCTTCGTGCTGGCCGGCCGGCTGCGCGAGCTGATGCGCAAGACCGAATCGACCAACAAGCACGTCATCAACGTCTCGGCGATGGAAGGCAGCTTTTCGCGCGGCACCAAGACCGACAAGCACCCGCACACCAACATGGCCAAGGCCGCGCTCAACATGATGACGCTGACCAGCGCGCCCGACTACGCCCGCGACGGCATCTTGATGAACGCGGTCGACACCGGCTGGGTCACCGACGAAGACCCGGCCCAGCACGCCACACGCAAGAAGCACGAGCTGGGCTTCCAGCCGCCGCTCGACATCGTCGACGGCGCCGCGCGGGTCATCGACCCGGTGTTCACGGTCGCCAACGGCGCCGAGCCGACGTACGGCAAGTTCCTGAAGGACTTCCGCCCGACCTCCTGGTGAGCCTGACCTGCGAGGCTTGGGACCTGGTGTTCGAAGGGGGGCTCGATGAAGCTGAAGCTGGCAGTGCTCGCGGTGGTGATGGGTGCGGTCGCGTGTGGTCCGGTGGCGGTGGTCGACGACTCGGGCGTCGAACCGCAGCCTGACGCCAGCTCGCCGATGGACGCGGGCCACGTCGACGCAGGCCTGCCTGACGCGGGCGAGCTCGACGCGGGGGCGACCGACGCCGGCGACGATGCGGGTGGGTTCGACGCGGGCGAGCTCGACGCCGGTGGATTCGATGCGGGTCAGAACGATGCAGGCCCGACCACGGACGCCGGCGGAGTCGACGCTGGAGAGGTCGATGCCGGTCAGCCCGACGCGGGCTTCGACGCCGGCACGCCGAGCGCGGTGCTCTCGTTGTCGGGCACTGACACCGACTTCGGGACCGTGACCCTGGGCTCGAGCAGCAGCACGGTCACCTTCGTGCTGTCGAACTCGGGCAACGCCACCTCGAGCCAGGTCACCACCTCGGTGGGCTCGACCAGCTTCGTGCTCGTCGACGGGTGCAGCGGAACCACGGTCGCCGCAGGCGCCACCTGCTCGGTGACCGTGCACTTCCAACCCCTGGCTTCCGGCACGGCGAGCACCACCCTCACCGTGACCACCGTCAGCGGCGACCACTTCACCCGCGCGCTCACCGGCCTGGGCGTCACGCCGGGCTCGCTGACCATCTCACCCACGGGCTTCGACTTCGGCGCGGTGGCGCTGGGCGCGACCTCTGCGCCGCACACCTTCACCATCACCAACTCGGGCGGCAGCGTTGCGGGGCAGCCGAGCCTCGCCTTCACCGGCACGGTCGCCGCGTGGGCGCAGACCAGCACCACCTGCACCGGCCCGCTCGCGGCGGGCGCCAACTGCACGGCGACCGTGCAGTTCCAACCTGGCACCGTCGGCGCGAAGCCCGCCTCGCTGTCGGCCAGCGCGGCGCCCGGGGGCACGGCGGTCGCGATGCTCAGCGGCGTGGGCACGGCGAGCGTGACGGTGACGCGGCAGGCAACGGCTCGGGCCAGGTGACCTCGAGCCCCCCAGGGCTGAACTGCGGCGCGACCTGCGCGTTCGACTTCTCGAGTGGCCCGGTCACGCTCACCGCGACGCCGGCGGTGGGCTCGACCTTCGCCGGGTTCAGCGGTGATTGCGTGGGCTCGAGCTGCACGCTGGCCCTCGCGACCGCGCAGCAGGTGACCGCCACCTTCACCTTGCAGACGCCGACCCTGACCGTCGCCAGGACCGGCGCCGGCACGGGGACCGTCACCTCGACCTCGGGCGCGATCAACTGCGGCGCGACCTGCTCGGCGAGCGTGCTCTTCGGCACCGTGGTGACCCTGACCGCATCGCCCGCGCCGGGCTCGCTCTTCACCGGCTGGAGCGGCGGCGCGTGTCAGGGCACCAACCCGACCTGCACCGTCACCGTGGCAGGACTCGGCTCCATTGGCTACGTCAGCACAGCTTCCCTCATTTCCACAACAGCAGCTCTCCAAACATCAGG
>CAIWFK010000884.1 GCA_903911905.1 uncultured Myxococcales bacterium | reverse complement strand
CCGGTGCCGGCGTGGCTGCCGAAGCTGGCCGTGGCCGATGATCTGGTCAACGTGGTCGCCACCACCGCCGCGCTTCCCCCACACGTGCGGCTGGAGCTCCTCCAACTGCCCAGCGCCGAACGCCGCGCCGAGCTCTTGCTGCACCGGCTGCCGGGCGAGCGCGTCTACACTGGGCCCATGCTCCGCATTTCGCCGGCCTTCCGACTCGCCCTCGCTGGCAAGGGCGCGCTGCTCGGCTCGCTGTGCCTGCTGTTCGTGGCCCTCACGCTCAAGGGCACGCTCGACGCCGAGCGGCACGTGGTGGTGCGGCTGCTCTCGGGGCTCTTCGCGTTGCCCGCATGGTTCGTGGGGTGGACCGCGCTGCTCGCCTTCGCTGACGCGCTGCTGGGGGAGGCGAGGGAGATCACCGGCGCCATCGCCCTGCACAGCCGCAAGGCCGGCTATTCGCTCAAGCTGCCCGACGGCCACTTCGCCGAGTTCATTCTGTGGAACCCGTGGCCGGTGGAGTTGATGCCCGACCGCGCCTACACCGTGGTCATCGGCCGGCGCTCACGGGTGATGGTCGCGCCGCCCGAGCCGCAGTAGCGGCTCACTTCTCGGGTGGCGGTACGGGCCCCAGGAATTCGATGGGGTCGACCGGCACGCCCCCCTTGCGCACCTCGAAGTGCAGGTGTGGCCCGCTGGTGCGACCCGAGTCGCCGACCGTCGCCACCACCTGCCCTTCACGGACCTTCTGCCCCGTCTTGACCCGCACGTCGCGGTTGTGTGCGTAGAGGGTGATGAGCTCGTCCGGGTGCTCGACGATCACGATGAGGCCGTACGACTTCTGCTCGCCCGCGAAGAGCACCGTGCCCGGCCCGGCGGTCTTCACCGAGGTGCCGGCGGGCGCCGACAGGTCGATGCCGTCGTGCGGCTCGTTGCCCTTCTTGCCGAACCGGGCGTACAGCACGCCCCGCAGCGGCCAGGCCAGGGCGCCGTTGGTACGCCCCACCTTCATCATCGGCTTCTTCACCGGCTTGTCGGGCGGCTTGTCCTTCTCCCTGTCCTTCTCGGCCCTGGGGCGCGCCAGCGGCTCGGGTTCGGGCGAATCGAAGGTCGTCACGGCCTTCTTTTCCTTCGCTCCCGGAATCTCGAGCGTCTCTCCCACCTTGAGCTCGCGCGGGTCGTCGAGCCGGTTGGCCAGCATCAGCTCGTCGACGGTCAGGCCGTAGGTCCTGGCGATGCGGTAGAGCGTCTCGCCCTTCTCGACGGTGTGGGTCACCACCAGCAACTCGGGCTCGCGGTGCTCGTTCGACAGCACGCCCACCTTGCCCGCGCCAGCCCCCATGGTGGTCGCACACGACCACCCGAGCACTGCCAGCGCTGAGAGCACCCCGACCCGCACCAGGCCAGTGTGGACGAGCCTTGGGCCGACCGGAAGTTACCGGCCAGCCTGCCCCGCCCGCTGCTCGGAGCGCCAGAACAGGTAGGACGCCGCGCTGGGGCCCAGCAAGGCCACCACCATCGCCCCGACCGTGACCGGAAAGGCCACCATGGTCGGCGCCAGAGCGAGGGTCGCCAGCGAAAGCACCCCGCCGCCCACCAGCAGCTTGCCCGCCACCCGGTGCGTCCGCCGCCACACGGTGTCCGAGGCCAGCGTCCAGGGCGTCCGAATGCCCACGAAGAAGTTCGGCCGCACCCGGGGGAGCATGTTGCCCAGGAAGAGCTGGAAGCCGGCGAAGGCCACCGCCAACAGCAACGGCCCCAGGCTGGGCGCGCCCGTGACCGCCAGCAGCAGCGCCAGGTGCAACGCCACCAGGAACCACATCACCACCGAGATGACGAGGTCGGTGGTGCCCGCTTCGGCCGCCGGCGCGTCAGCCGCGAGCGCCTGGTTCTTCGGGTCGATGCGCCGCAACACCTCGAGCAGCGCCATCAGCCCCACCAGCAACGCCGGGCCCACCACCAGCAACTGCAGCTTCGAGCCGGTCGCGTCGACCTCGCCCCTGAGGTTCCAGTGGGTGGGCACCACCTCGGGCAGCTTCGCCCAGAAGAAGCCCGTCAACGCCAGGTCGACCACCACCGCCAGCCAGGACAGGATGCGTGGTTTCATTTCGAGCCCTTCTTGCGCTTGCGGTCCGACAGATCGAGCAGCAGCCGCACCACGTCCTGCACCACGGTGGTGTCGAGCGCGTAGACCACGTTCTGGCCGGTGCGCGTCGCGGTCACCAGGCCGGCCGCCCGCAGCACCGCGAGATGACGAGAGACCGCCGGCTGGCTGATGGCGAAGCGCTCGCCCAGCTCACCCGCAGTCAGATCGCCCGACGACAACAGGCGCAGAATCTCGCGGCGGGTCTGATCGGAAAGGGCCTTGAACGCGCTGTCGGACATCGCGAGGTCAGAAATATAACAATATCGCTATATCTGCAACCCCGTCACTTCTGCGAGTAGCCCTCGAGCGCCCAGCCCCGAAGCGTGCCCAGGGCGGCCCGGTCCGTCAGGTCGAGCATCAGCGGCGTGATCGAGGCCAGCTGCTCGTCGTGCACGGCGGTCACGTCGGTGCCTGCTTCGGGCTCGTGGGCGTATTCGGTCCCACCGATCCAGTAATACTTGCGGCCGCGGGGGTCGGCCTTCTCGATGACCTCGGGGCCGTAGCTGTGCCGCCCCAGGCTGGTCACCTGGTACCCGGTGATGGGGCCGTGCGAGGGCAGGTTCACGTTGAGCAGCATGCGCGGGGGCAACGGCTCGACCAGGGCGCGCTGCACCAGCGAGCGGGCGAAGCGGGCCGCGTGCTCGAACTCGAAGGTGCGCCGGGTGACCAGGCTGAAGGCGATGCTGGGCACGCCCAGAATCGACCCTTCCATCGCCGCGGCGACGGTGCCCGAATAGATGACGTCGTCGGCCAGGTTGGGCCCGTGGTTGATGCCCGAGAGCACCAGGTCGGGGCGCGCGCCCTTCATCAGGTGGTTGAGCGCCAGGTAGACCGAGTCGGCGGGCGTGCCGTCGACCGCGTGCCAGCGCTCCTGCACGGTGCGAATGCGCAGGGGGTGGTGCAGCGACAGCGAATGGCTGGTGGCGCTCTGCTCGCGCTCCGGAGCCACCACCCACACCTCGGCCAGGTCGGCGACGGCGGCCGCCAGCGCCGCGATGCCGCGCGACGCGATGCCGTCGTCGTTGGAAATCAGCAGCCGCCTGGTCACTGCTTGATCGCCCCGCGACCGGCGTACCGGGCCGCGTCGCCCAGCTCTTCTTCGATGCGCAGGAGCTGGTTGTACTTCGCGATGCGATCGCTGCGGCTGGCCGAGCCGGTCTTGATGAGCCCGCAGTCGAGCGCCACCGACAGATCGGCGATGGTGGTGTCTTCGGTCTCGCCCGAGCGGTGGCTCATGACCGAGGTGTACCCGGCCTTGTGCGCCATGCGCACCGCGTCGAAGGTCTCGGTCAGCGAGCCAATCTGGTTCACCTTCACCAGAATGGAGTTCGCCACGCCTTCCCTGATGCCGCGCGAGAGCCGCTCGACGTTGGTCACGAAGAGATCGTCGCCGACCAGTTGCACCTTCTTGCCCAGGGTGTCGGTCAACTGCTTCCAGCCCGCCCAGTCGTCTTCGGCGCAGCCGTCTGCGATCGACACGATGGGGTCCTTGCCCGCCAGCTCGGCGTACCAGCCCACGATGCCCGCCGAGTCGAGCGAACGACCATCGGCCTTGAAGGCGTAGCGCTTGGCGCCCTTGTCGTAGAACTCGCTGGCCGCCACGTCGAGGCACAGCGCAATCTGCTCGCCGGCCTTGAAGCCCGCGGCGCCGATGGCTTCCATGATCAGCTTGAGCGCGTCTTCGTTCGACGGCAGGTCGGGGGCGTAGCCGCCCTCGTCGCCCACCGCGGTGTTCAGCTTGCGGGCCTTCAAGATCTTCTTGAGCGCGTGGAAGACCTCGGCGCCCCAGCGCAGGCCTTCGCGGAAGCTCGGCGCGCCCCAGGGCAGCACCATGAACTCCTGCACGTCGACGCGGGTGTCGGCGTGCGCGCCGCCGTTGAGAATGTTCATCATCGGCACCGGCAGGGTGCGGGCCGTCGCGCCGCCCACGTAGCGGTACAGCGGCACGTCGAGCTCGATCGACGCCGCGCGGGCGGTGGCCATCGAGACCGCGAGAATGGCGTTGGCGCCCAGCTTGCTCTTGGTCGGCGTGCCGTCGAGCGCCAGCATGCGGTGGTCGATCGCCGCCTGGTCCTGCGCGGCCATGCCCAGCACCTCGGGCCCGATGACGTCGTTGACGTGCTTGACCGCGTTGAGCACGCCCTTGCCACCGTAGCGCTTCATCTCACCGTCGCGCAGCTCGAGCGCTTCGTGCTCACCGGTCGACGCGCCCGAAGGCACCGCCGCCCGACCGATGACGCCCGTCTCGAGCATGACCTCGGCTTCGACGGTGGGGTTGCCGCGTGAATCGAGAATTTCCCGCGCCTTGACGTTGATGATGTCGCTCATGGGCGCCAGTTCTAGTGCGCGGCGGGGTCACAATCGACGTGAAATAGACGGTCGGTCGGCGCGTTGTACGCGGCCCGTGTTTTCGCTCGCCCCTCGTGTAGGAAGCCACCCATGGAACTGAAGCTCGACGGCGTCACCAAGACCTACCCCAACGGCGTCAAGGCCCTGCAGAACATCACGCTGACGATTCCGCGCGGCATGTTCGGCCTGCTCGGCCCCAACGGTGCCGGCAAGTCGTCGCTGATGCGCTCGCTGGCCACGCTGCAGGAAGTCGATTCGGGCACCATGACCTTCGACGGCATCGACATTCGCCGCGAGAAGGACCGGCTGCGCGAAGTGCTGGGCTTCCTGCCGCAGGACTTCGGCGTCTACCCGAAGGTCAGCGCGTGGGACATGCTCGACCACCTCGCTCAGCTCAAGGGGCTCAGCAAGCGCGCCGAGCGTCACGACGCGGTGAAGGCCCTGCTGACCCGTACCAACCTGTGGGACCAGCGCGATCGGCGCCTGGGCGGCTACTCCGGCGGCATGAAGCAGCGCTTCGGCATCGCCCAGGCCCTGCTCGGCAACCCCAAGCTGATCATCGTCGACGAGCCCACCGCCGGCCTCGACCCCGCCGAGCGCTTCCGCTTCCACAACCTGCTGGCCGACATCAGCGAGGGCGTGGTGGTGCTGCTCTCGACCCACATCGTCGGTGACGTGGCCGACCTCTGTCAGAACATGGCCATCATGGCGCAGGGAAAGGTGGTCACCTCGGGCCACCCGCTCGAGCTGATGAAGAGCCTGTCCGGGCGCATCTGGAAGAAGTTCGTGACCACCGCCGAACTCGAGACGTTGTCCAAGTCGCTGACCATCATCGCCGTGCGCCGCGTGGCCGGGCAGCAGTTGGCCCACGTGCTGGCCGACAGCCAGCCCGACTCGACATTCGAGCCGGTCAGCCCCGACCTGGAAGACGTGTACTTCCAGGCGCTCACCACCGCGCAGAAGGCGGCCTGACATGTTCGGCGCGATCGTGCTGTTCGAGCTGCGGCGGCGGCTCAAGATGCTGTCGACCTACGTGTACGGCCTGGTGATCGGCGGCATCGCGATCTTCATCAGCCTCGCTTCGGCGGGGGCCTTCAAGAGCATCTCGACCTCGGCGGGCTCGGAGCGGGTCGACGCCAACGGCGCGCTTGCGGTCAGCGGCAACGAGACGGCCATCGCCCTGCTGGGGCTTTTCACCGTGGCCGCCGTCTTCGGGCAGGCCGCCACCCAGGACTTCAGCCACGGCACGTGGATGATCGTCTTCACCCGCAAGATCAAGACCTCGACCTACGTGCTGGGCCGCTTCGTCGGCGCCTGGCTGTTCGCCTCGTTCATCTACCTGGCCATTCCCCTGGGGCTGCTGGCGGGCGCGCTCATCAGCAAGGCGCTGCTCACCTTCCACGTCATCGACTCCGCCCTGCTCGGGCCCTTCCGCCTCGACGTGTACGTCTGGCCCTACGTCTCGAGCGTGCTGCCCATGCTCTTCTTCTCGGGCGCGGTGTTCTTCGCGCTCGCCGCGATGACCCGGCAGATGGCGCCGGTGTACGTGGGCGTGGTGGTGATGGTGCTGGGCTACAACGTGCTGTCCACCGCGCTGGGCGACGTGCAGTACAAGACCCTGGCCGCGGTGCTCGACCCGTTCGGCTTCATTCCCCTCGAAGAGATCACCCGCTACTGGACCCCGGTCGAGCGCAACCGACAGCTCGTGCCGCTGACCGGCCTGCTGCTGGTCAACCGCGTGCTGTGGACGGCCGTCGGCGCCGCCATTCTGGGCTTCGTGGTGGCGCGCTTCCGCACCACGGTCGACGAACAGAAGGGCAAGGGCCCGCGCTCGGACGACCAGGCCACCGCGAAGGTCAGCCTGCCCACCACCGCGCCCACGCCCACCACGGGAGGCTGGGTGGCGAGCGCGCTCGACGGCGGGTGGCTGCTCTTCCGCGAGATCACCCGCTCGCCCATCTATTGGAGCTTCGTCGTCGCCGGCCTGGCGATGACCAGCATCTCGATCTTCTTCGGCTCGAAGGCGCTCTTCGGCACCCCCACCCTGCCCGTCACCTGGCAGGTGCTCGAGCTGACCGGCGGCACGTTCTCGATCTTCTCGCTCATCTGCATCACCTTCTATTCGGGTGAGCTGGTGTGGCGCGAACGCGACGCGGGTCTGGCCGACATCGTGTTCGCCACCCGCGTGCCGGGCTGGGTGACCTACGTCTCGAAGGTGCTGGGGCTGTTCCTGGTGGTCGCCTCGCTCGAGGTCGTCGCCGCCGCGGCGACGCTGTTGTCCCAGGTCGGCCAGGGGTACTTCGCCATCGACTTCACGCAGTACGCCGTCGAGCTCATCGGCTTCGGCGCCCTCAAGGAGGTCGCGCTCTGTGCGCTGGCGATCACCGTGCAGGTGTTGGTGAACCAGAAGTACCTGGGCCACGGCGCGATGGTGCTCTACTTCGGCCTTCGCATCGCCCTGCAGGTGCTGGGCGTGGAAGAGCCGCTGGTGCGCTACGGCAACGAGCCGGGCATCGCGTATTCCGACATGAACCACTACGGCCACTGGGTGGGCGCGGCGCTCGTCTTCCGCACCTACTGGTACGGCGTCGCCACCCTGCTCCTGCTGGTCGGCGGCGTGATGGCCGTGCGCAGCCGGGAAACGGGCCTGACGCTTCGGCTCGCCCAGGCTCGCGCTCGCATGACCGGCGCATGGACACTGGCGGTGCTCGGCGCGCTGGCCGTGTCCATCGGAACCGGCGGCTTCATCTTCAAGCGCACCCACCTCGACTTCCCCTACCAGACCTCGAAGGACGGAGAGCGCGACCAGGCCGCCTACGAAAAGACCTGGCGCAAGGCCTGGCTCGACAAGCCCCAGCCGCGCATCACCGACGCCGACGTGGACTTCGACGTCTACCCGTCGGAAGCCGAGCCCCGCCTGCACGTCAAGGGCACCTACACCCTGACCAACAAGACCGACGCGCCCATTTCCGAGCTGCTGGTCTCGCTGCCTTCCGAGCTGCGCGCCGAAGGCCACCTGGGGTCGACCCTGCACACGCTCTCGGTCGGCACCGTCACCACGCCGAAGCAGCACGACGAGGTCGCGGGCCTGTTCGTCTTCGAACTCACCCCGCCGCTGGCACCGGGCGCGACCACCCCGCTGGCCTTCGAGATGAACTTCGTCTCCACCGCGCTGCGGCACGGGTCCCGCCTGAGCACGGTGGTGAACAACGGCACCTTCTTCAACAACTTCAGCCTGCCGACCCTGGGCTACCAACCCGAGGCCGAGCTGTCGGAAGACAACACCCGCAAGTCGTACGGCCTGGAACCAAAGGAGCGCATGGCCGAGCGCGACGACGTCAAGGGGCGGCAGAACAGCTACCTGCGCCGCGACTCCGACCTCATCACCCTGCGCTCGACGGTCTCGACCGACGCCGACCAGACCGCGGTGGTGCCCGGCACGCTGAAGAAGGAATGGACCGAAGGCAACCGGCACTTCTTCGCCTACGAGATGGACCAGCCCATCGTGAACTTCTTCTCGGTGCTCTCGGCCCGTTACGAGGTGCGTCGCGACACCTGGAAGCGGCAGCCCGCCGTCGCGGGTCAGGACGACGAGGTGAAGCTCGAGATCTATTACCAGCGCGAGCACACCACGAACCTGGACCGCATGATGAACGGCATGAAGGACGCGCTGGCGTACTGCAGCGAGTCGTTCGGCCCGTACCAGCACCACCAGGCGCGCATTCTCGAGTTCCCCCGCTACCAGAGCTTCGCGCAGAGCTTCCCCAACACCATTCCGTATTCCGAGGCCATCGGCTTCATCGCGCGGGTGCGTGACGACGACCCCGACGACCTCGATTACCCGTACTACGTGACCGCCCACGAGGTCGCGCACCAGTGGTGGGCCCACCAGGTGATCGGCGCCGACGTGCAGGGCGCCACCATGACCAGCGAGTCGATGGCCCAGTACTCGGCCCTGATGGTGATGAAGAAGAAGTACGGCGAGAAGAAAATGCGCCGGTTCCTCAAGTACGAGCTCGACCGCTACCTCACCGGCCGCGTCTTCGAGCGGAAGAAGGAAAAGCCGCTCGCGAAGAACGAGAACCAGCAATACATCCACTACCAGAAGGGCAGCCTGGCGATGTACGCGCTGCAGCACTTCATCGGTGAAGACCGGGTCAACGCAGCGTTGAAGAAGTACGTCGAGGCGGTGAAGTTCAAGGGCCCGCCGTACACCAATTCGGTCGAGCTGGTCGCTGCGCTGCGGGCCGAGACGCCGCCCGACTACGCGTACCTCATCGACGATCTCTTCGAGACCATCACCCTGTACGACAACCGCGCCGTGTCAGCGACCATGAAGCAGAACGCGCAGGGCTCGTGGGACGTGAAGGTCAAGGTCAAGGCGGTGAAGTACCGCGCTGACGAGAAGGGCGAGCAGACAGAGCTCGACTTCAACGACCTCATCGACGTCGGCGCCCTCGACGACAAGGGCGAGGCGCTGTTCGTCGAGCCGCGGCGCATCGCCAAGGGCGAGAGTGAAATCACCTTCACCGTCGCGACCAAGCCTGCGCGCGTGGGGCTCGACCCGCTCAACATGCTGGTCGACCGCACCAGCGACGACAACACCACCGTGCCTGGCGAGGAGTGAGCGTCGGCGCCGGACGCGGGCCTTGGTGAGCCGACTTCCCTCGCCGGGCCTCTGAGGGCGTACTGTCCTGACGAGGGAACGATGAAACGGTTCGGGTGGATTGCCGTCGCCGGTGCCGCGATCGTCGCGGCACTCGGCGTGTTTCAGCCGAGGGCTACGTCGACCGACCACGCGGCCGAAATGCCGCCCGGGCGAGTCACCAGCGAAGGGTCCGAGGCGACCGCCACACGGCCCCAGGCACCGCCTGAGCCCCACAGCGTCGAGCCCCAGCCTCCGAAAGCCGCCGACGCCAGGAGCACTCGCCGCACCATCGACCGCACCTTCCGCCCACCTCGCCTCGCCGAAGTGCCCGAGGCCGACATCGACCGAGCCATCGCTCGACTCGCCGCCGACGACCTCGCGTCAGCCGACGACCGCGCGACCTGGAACACCCAGCTCGAGGCGCTGACCGTCCTCGCGCCGTGCATCGAGGCGCTCGACCGTGATTGGCCCGACGAGGCGCACGCGATCATTCACGTGGTCCTCGAAATTCCCGCCGATGGCGATCGCTTTCGCGGAACCGCCGTGGCCGGTCGCGTCGACCTCGAGAACTCGAAGAGCGCGCTCCCCGCCGACGCTATGCCCGCGGTCGAAGCCTGCGCGCGCCGGGCCTTCCTGGGCCTGACCTCGGAAATCACCACCCCGATCGAGGTTCCCCAGTACCACTGGTTCTTCAACTTGCGGTTGCCGCCAGACGAAGAGCAGTTCCCCTGGAAGCTGCTCCGCACCGGGAAATACACCGGCGAGCACTGAGGCTCAGCGCGGCGTCGAGTCGAACGAGTCCACCGGAGCAGGCTGCGCGGCTTCCAGCCGTGCGCCGAATGACCTGGCAGCGGCGGCATCGGGAAAGCCGTTCGCCAGCACGCCCAGCTTCGCCGCCGACCCGGGGAAGGCCTCGAACGACACGACATCATCGAGGCCGTCGTTCAGGCTGCGCAGCGGGTGGCCGAGCGCCGAGTGCAGGGCCGGCGAGCCCTCGCCCAGCTTGCGGCTGCCGCGATCGTCACTCGAGTCCGCGAAGATGGCCCAGGCCGACGTGCCCTTGTACGTCACCTTCACCAGGTCGCCCAATTGCAGCCCCGCAGCCTTCGCCACCGATGGCGGCAAGGCCACGTAGGGCGTCACCGACGCATCGGCCGAGCGGCCCTGCACCGTCAGGCTGGTGGTCGACTGGTGGGTGCGGTCGCCAGCACCGCGCGCGCCATCAGTGTCGATCTGCAGGCCCGCACTCCACGTCACCGAGCCCCGCTCCGTCTTCTGAAACGGCGCGGTCTGGTCGACGAACTGCCCCTGACGGCCTCGGGAATCGACGTGCGGCACGCGAAGAGGGCTGACTGGCATGCCCTCATTCTCGCCCAACGGCCGCGAAAGTTGTCAGACCGGCGTGGCTGGCCGCGCCAGGAACTCGGCGGTGAACTCGGCGTAGCGGTCTGCCTCGATCGCCGCCCGGGCCTGGGCCATCAACTGCAGGTAGAACTGCAGGTTGTGCAAGGTCAGCAGCCGCATCGCCAGCGGCTCTTCCGACACGAACAGGTGACGCAGGTACGAGCGGGAAAACGTACGGCAGGTGTAGCAACTGCACGCGGGGTCCAGCGGCCGGCGGTCTCGCGCATACCGCGCGTTCTTGATGACCAGCTTGCCCTCACTGGTGAACAGCAGCCCGTTACGGCCACTCCGCGTCGGCATCACGCAGTCGAACATGTCGACGCCGTGCCCCACGCAGGTCACCAGGTCCAACGGCGTGCCCACGCCCATCAGGTAGCGCGGCTTGTCCTTCGGCAGCAGCGGCGCCGAGAAGGCCACGCCGGCGTGCATCTGCGCCGGTTCTTCCCCGACCGCGAAGCCGCCCAGCGCGTAGCCGGGCAGGTCCATCGCGCAGACGTCTTGCGCGTGCGAGCGCCGCAGCCCTTCGTCCAACCCGCCCTGCACGATGCCGAAGAGCGAGCTGCGCTGCCGATGCCACGCGTCGACGCACCGCTTGAGCCACCGCGTGGTGCGCGCCATCGACGCTTCCATGTACGAGCGCTCGCTCAACGCCGGAGGGCACTCGTCGAAGGCCATGATGACGTCGGCCCCCAGCACCTCTTGAATCTCGATGCTGCGCTCGGGGGTCAGCAGGTGCTTGCTGCCGTCGTGGTGCGACTGGAAGCTCGCGCCCTCCTCGGTGATCTTCCGTTTCTCGGCCAACGAGTAGACCTGGAAGCCGCCCGAGTCGGTCAGCATCGAGCCCCCGTACGAGGCGAAGCGATGCAGGCCACCCTGCTCACCGATGAGCTGCTCTCCGGGCCGCAGCATCAGGTGGTACGTGTTGCCCAGGATGATGCTCGCCCCGAGCGTCGACAAGTCGTCAGGGGCGATGGCCTTCACGCTGCCTGCGGTGCCCACCGGCATGAAGACGGGAGTCTCCACCGTGCCGTGCGGGGTGTGCAGGCGCCCGCGCCGAGCGCCGGTCTTCGCATCGACGTGCAACAGCTCGTAGCGCACCAATGACGGCGCGACGCGCGTGTCACCGCGCAGCTCGGGAGGCGGCAGGCCTTCGCTCATGGCCAGGTTCCTTACCCCAGCGCCGTCAGCCGTCGATGAACATCGAATCGCCGTAGCTGAAGAAGCGGTACCGCTGCGCCACGGCCTCGGCGTAGGCCGAAAGCGTGCGCTCGCGCCCCAGGAACGCGCTGACCAGCATCACCCGCGTCGACTTGGGCAGGTGGAAGTTGGTGATGAGCGAGTCGATGACCCGGAACTGGAAGCCCGGGGTGATGAAGATGCGGGTGTCGATGTTCCCTGCGCGCACCACCTGCGCCTCGTCGGCCATCGCCTCGAGCGTGCGCACCACCGTGGTGCCGACCGCGATCACCCGCCTCCCGGCGCGCTTCGCCTCGCGAATGGCCTGCGCGGTGGGCTCGGAGATGAACGCCCGCTCGGCGTGCATCACGTGGTTCGACACGTCGCCTTCGCGCACGGGCAGGAACGTGCCTGGGCCTACCTCGAGCGTCACGAAGTGGCGGCTCACACCGCGCGCGTCGAGCTCGGCAAAGATTCCGGGCGTGAAGTGCAGCCCCGCGGTCGGCGCGGCCACGCTGCCCTTCGCGCGGGCGTAGATGGTCTGGTACCGCTCGCCGTCCGCCGCGTCGGGCGCCCGCGTGATGTACGGCGGCAAGGGGAGCCGCCCTGCCCTCTCGATCGCCGCCTCCAGACTGGCCAGCGACGAGGTGAAGCGCACCCGGTACTCGCCGCCGCCTTCTTCTGAGAGCACCTCGGCCGTCAGCTCGTCGCCGAACTCCAACTTCATGCCCGCGCGGAAGCCCTTCGACGACTGGCCCAGACACACCCAGGTCGTGCCATCGGCCCGGCCCTCGAGCGCGGCCTGGGTCACCACGTCGGCCGCAGGGCGCACGAGCAGCAGTTCCGCCTTGCCGCCCGTACCCGCCTTGCGACCGAGCAGCCGCGCCGGAATGACCCGCGAGTCGTTGAAGACCAGCAGGTCGCCCTTCTTCAGCAAGGTGGGGAGTTCCTTGAACGAACGATGCCGCACCGCCCCCGTCGCCCGCTCGACGTGCAGCAGCCGCGAGCCGTCTCGCTCGGGCAAGGGCGCCTGGGCAATCAAGTCCTCGGGCAACGGAAAATCGAAGTCGTCGGTGTGCACGTTCGGGGTCAATACAACGTAGAAGGCCGCATGAGCGACGCCTTCTTCCTTCCCGACGGTGACGGCTTTCTGCCCCAGGTCCACTCCACCGGCCCCTGGAGCCCCGACTTTCTGCATGGCGGCCCGCCCTCGGCCCTCGTCACCCGCGGCTTCGAGCGCGCCTTCCCCGACGACTTCCAATTGACCCGGGTGACCTTCGAGCTGCTGCGGCCGGTCGGCTTCACCAAGCTCACCTTGAAGACCGAGGTCGAGACCGCCGGAGCCAACGTGCGCCGCGGCACCGCGACGCTGGAGTCCGACGGCAAGCCGCTGCTGCGCGCCACCGCCATGGCCTTCCGCAAGGTGCCGGTCGCGGTAGAGCAGGAAAAGGAAACGCCGCCGCCCCTGCCCGCCACCCTGCCGCCGTTCACCTTCCCCTTCTTCCTCACCAAGGTCGGCTTCCACACCTCGGTCGACATGGCCTACGCCGAGGGCGCGCTCGGAGCGTCGTCGGTCGCGGTCTGGCTGCGCATGAAGATTCCCCTATTGCCCGGGGAGAAGCCGTCTCCCTTCGTGCGCACCGCCATCGCGGCCGACTGCGGCAACGGCGTCGCCCATGTGGTCGACTTCAACGCCTTCACCTTCATCAACGCCGACCTCACCATCTCGCTGCTGCGGCGGCCGGTCGGCGAGTGGGTGTGCCTGCAGACCAGGTCGATGGCCACGAAGGACGGCATGGGCCTGGCCGATACGCGCCTGTGGGACGAGCGTGGGCCGTTCGGTCGCAGCGATCAGAGCCTGGTCATTCGCCCGCGCAACACGCCAGAGACCTGAGCCATCACGGGCGACGGCTCAAACACAGCCGTTGCCTCTCGCACACCCAGACACAAGCCTGCGCGTCGACAGCTGCTTCCACCCAACACCCAGGAACCGCACAGTCGACGATGCCCCGATCGTCGACATAGGCGCGAAGCGAATCAGACACGCCCCCGTCGCGAATTCGGGCCTGCACCGCCGCGGGGAGCAGTCGCCACGTCACGACGCGAGCATCGCCAACCGGAACTGAAACCTCACAGAGGTCCTTCGCCTTCCACGCCTCGTCGGGGAAAAGCAAAACCCGAATCGATTCCGCCGCCATGGGACGCGCGACGTCCACCGTCCCAGCGTCGACCAGGACCCTGTGCCGCTCGCTCTCCTTCGAACGAGGCTCCGCTGCAAGCGCAGGTGCCCACCAGGGCATGCCGGAAACGATCGCTGACGTCAGGCTCAGCGCCAAAACCACCCGCCGCTTCATCGCTCCCGTCGCCATCGATTCCGAAGGCTCCTGCTTCGCAGGCGTGAATACGATTGGCCAGGAGGCTCCAATGCCCGACATCACCTGGAACGTCGACGACGCGCGCATCACGCTGAAAGATCACGGCCGGCTGGGCGTCACCGTCGTCCTGCCCGGACAGCCCGAGCTGCCGATTCCGCCGATGACCCTCGGGCAGTGGGCCGTTCCGTTTCCAGGCCGGCAGGTCGAACTCCGGTATCCGTTCGACGATCACCGTCGCCCTGGCTGATTCTGGCGCAGGTACTCAGCGGGGATGGCCACACGCGAGACCTGGGCAGCCCGAGTTCGTGATTGG
>CAIWFK010000883.1 GCA_903911905.1 uncultured Myxococcales bacterium | reverse complement strand
GGGTCGGGTGGTGCTGGTGGGCGACGAGACGTCCTTCGCGGTCGGCCGCGCCCTGGCGCAGGTGCACGCCGTCCAACCCCACGGGGTGTACCTGGTGCACGAGCCCGACGCGGCGGCGGTCCTCTCGGCCCTCGACGCCCCGGTCGACGCCGTGGTGGGGGCCGACGACGTGGCGGGCGCGGCTCGCGCCATCGGCGCACTGGGCACGACCGACCTGACCCTGGTGCTCACCGGGCGCGCGCGCACCGTGCAGGCCCTGCGCGCCGAGCTCAAGGCCGCGGGGCTGACCGTGCCCCAGCGGGTGAAGGCCTATTGGGCCGACGGAAAACGCGGGCTCGATTGAGCGCGGCCTTTGGGCTAGAGGCCCGCGCCCATGGCGTTGATCGTTCAGAAGTACGGCGGTACCTCGGTGGGCGACCCCGATCGCATCGGCAACGTCGCGCGCCGGGCCCTGGCCGCCCAGAAGGCCGGTCACCAGGTGGTGGTGGTGGTCTCGGCGATGAGCGGTGAGACCAACCGCCTGCTCAAGCTGGTGAACGCGCGGACCGAGCGCCCCAACGAGCGCGAGCAGGACGTGGTGGTCGCCACCGGCGAGCAGGTCACCATCGGGCTGACGGCGATCGCCATCGGCGCTCAGGGTGGGCAGGCCAGAAGCTTCATGGGCCACCAGTGCCGCATCGTCACCGACAGCACCTTCTCGAAGGCCCGCATCAAGCACATCGATTCGGGCGGCATCCTCGAGGCGCTGGCCGACGGTCAGATCGCGGTCATCGCCGGCTTCCAGGGCGTCGACGAGCAGGGCAACATCACCACCCTGGGGCGGGGCGGTTCCGACACCACGGCGGTGGCCATCGCGGCGGCGCTGAAGGCCGACGCCTGCGAGATCTACACCGACGTCGACGGCGTCTACACCACCGACCCCAACGTCTGCCCGGCCGCCCGCAAGCTCGATCGGGTCAGCTACGAAGAGATGCTCGAGCTGGCCTCGCTGGGCGCCAAGGTGTTGCAGATTCGGTCGGTCGAAATCGCCATGAAGTACCAGGTACCGCTGTGGGTGAAGTCGAGCTTCACCGACGACCCCGGCACGCTCGTCTGTCAGGAGGACAAGGCCATGGAAGACATTCTCGTCAGCGGCGTCGCGCTCGATCGGAACGAAGCGAAGGTCTCGATTCGGGACGTGCCCGACGCCCCCGGCATGGCGGCGAAGATCTTCGGCGCACTCGACGAACGGGCCATCAGCGTCGACCTGATCGTCCAGAACCCCGCGGTCAAGGGCAAGACCGACCTCACCTTCACGGTGGCGCGCGCCGACCTGCTCAAGACGCAAGACGTGGTCAAGGGCGTGGTCAAGACCATCAAGGCTGGCGCCATCGAGGTCGACGACGACGTGGCCAAGGTGTCGATCGTGGGCGTCGGCATGCGCACCCATTCGGGCGTGGCCGCCCGCATGTTCCAGACCCTGTCGGGCGAGGGCATCAACATTCTGGCCATCTCCACCTCCGAGATTCGCGTCTCGTGCCTCATTCCGACGCGCTACGCCGAGCTCGCGGTGCGTGCGCTGCACTCGGCCTTCGGGCTCGACGCGAAGGTCGCGCCCGCCCGGGCGAGCACCGGTTCGAAGGCCCGCAAGACCAGCAAGGCGTGAACCGCACGCGTGCCACGGTGGTGGTGCTGGCCCTCGCGCTGGCGTCGGTCGCGCTGCTGGCGTGGCGCTGGCCCTCGGGTGAGCCGACGCTCCAGTGCCCGCCGCAAGACCTTCATCTGGGGCCCGACGGGGTCGCGCGCTGCGGCCCGGGCGCTCCGCTGCCAGCCGGTCAAGCCGTGGCCCTGCACCAGGCGCTCGACCTCAACCGCGTCACCGCCGACGAGCTGGCCCAGGTGCCGGGCGTGCCGGCCGAAGTGGCCCG
>CAIWFK010000882.1 GCA_903911905.1 uncultured Myxococcales bacterium | reverse complement strand
TCCTGAAGCGATCACTGCTCGGCCCACTCATCGCTCTCACCGGAGCGGCGCATGTCGACCTCTATGGCTTCGCCCAGCAGGAATACGCCAAGCGGATTTTGGCCTTCGTCGCCCAATCGACCGTCCACCCTCGAGGCAAGTCGCGACCGCGCTCGCCGTCAGCCTTCGGCCGAGCTCATCACCGGCGTCTTGCCCGCCTCGGGCTTGAGCCACATCGCGGTCTGGTCGCCTTCGTAGACCACCGTCGAGCCCTGTCGGAACTCGAAGACGTAGCGCGCCATGATGCTCGCCGCCGACTTGCGAACCTTCGTCGTCGTCGCCGTGAGCACCAGCGGCTCGTCGACGGTGGCCAGCGCGAGGAAGCGCGCGCCGTGAATCTTGGCGCCGTACCCGATCCACCCCTCGGCGTGGCGCAGGCCGAACACGTAGTACGCGTGCAGAAAGCCCATCATGCCGGTCATGTGAATCATCAGGCCGCCGCTGACGTGACGCGGGTGCCGCACGGGGTGCACGCGCTGGGCGCGGGTCAACGGCAGCTCGGCGTGGGTCGGCATGCGGGCGCTGACCCGGCTGCCGGGCAGATCGAGCTCGAGGATCTCGTCGAGCAGCAACCCGTCGGGGCCGTAGGGGCAATCGTCGATGAAGGTCTGTTCGAGCTTGCCGATCATTTCGTGTTCTCCTGAAGCCATTGCACGGCGCGCTCTTCGAGCCGCTGGGTGACGAGGGGCTCGGGCACCATGTGGGTGAAGTTGGTCAGCGGCAGCACCACGTGTGGCTTGCCGGCGCGGAAGAGCGCGTCGCTGAGCTTCAAGGTGTGCAGGAAGTAGACGTTGTCGTCGGCCGTGCCGTGCATGACGAGCAGCGGCCGCTTCGCGGCGTCGACGTACGAGAGCAACGAGCTGACCTGGTAGGCCTTCGAGGCCGCGTCGTTCCCCGGCACGCCCAGGTACCGCTCGGTGTAGTGCGTGTCGTAATCGAGCCAGTCGACCACCGGTGCGCCGCTGACCGCCGTACGAATCCGCTCGGGGTGGGCCAGCGCGAGGAGCGCCGACAGGTAGCCACCGAAGCTCCAGCCCATGGTGCCCACGCGAGCCAGATCCATCTCGGGCACCTTCGCCCCCACCGCCGCGAGGGCCATCAACTGATCGCCCGCGATGAGGGTGGCGAAGTCGCCCTTGATGGCGCGCTCCCACTCGCGACCGCGGCGCGGCGTGCCACGACCGTCGGCCTTCACCACGATGAAGCCCTGGTCGGCGAACCACTGCGAGAGCAACGACGGCACGTGCTGCACGGTGTTCACGTGCGGCCCGCCGTAGACCTCGAGCAGCACGGGGTACTTGTGGCCCTTCACGAAGTCCTTCGGGCGGGTGACCGACACCCACGAACCAGGCGTGCCGTCGAGCTTGAAGATGTCCGTGTGCTGGGTCTGCGAAGGCTCGAGCGCCACCGAGGGCAGCTCGGCCAGCTTCGTGCCGGTCAGGTCGAAGACGCTGGTGTGCGAGAGGCTGGTCGAGGTGACGCGGGCGATGATCAGCTTGCCGGCGCGCAGCTTCGCCGAATCCATCGCCACCCCGGGCGCAGACAGCCGCTGGGGCTCACCGCCGTCGACCACGCGGTACACGTACGACTCGGTGGGGTTGGGGCCGCCCGAGAAGTAGAGCGCGCGGCTGGTCGCGTCGAACCCCACCAGCGCCTGAAAGCCGGCCTCGGGTTTGACCCACGAAGCGGCGAGCGTGCCGTCGCGCTGGCGCAGCTCGACCTCGTCGGCGCCGTTGCGCTCGGTGAACCAGAAGAAGCCCTGGTCCTTCGTCCACAGCGGGAAGCCGGGCTTCAGGTTCAGCCACGCCGCGTCGGTCTCTTCCAGCAGCAGCGTGGTCGCGCCCGTCGCGGGGTCCACGCGCAGCAACTGCTCGCGGGTCTGCTCGCGGTTCTGCACCAGCACCGTGAGGGCCGGCGCGCTCCAACTGACCTGCGCGACGTAGGGGAAGGCCTTCACGTCCCACTTCACGGCGACGGCGTGGCCGCCGGTGAGCGAGGTGACGAAGAGCGAGACCGCCGCATTGGTGCGACCCGGCCGGGGGTAGAAGAAGCGCGTCGCGTCACGCTCGGGGTGCATCGGGTCGCTGATGCCGAAGCGCTCGACGCCGGTGTGGTTGGTCGCCTGGTAGACGAGGTGCTTCGAGTCGGGAGCCAGCCACAGGCCCGAATAGCGCCCCATCTCCTCCTGGGCGACGAACTCGGCCAGGCCGTGGGGCTCGAGCTCGGTGCCGCCAGTGGTGACCCCGCGTTCCTGGTTCGTCGCGAGGTCGAGCACCTGCACGTCGTGGTGGCGCACGTAGACCACCGCGCGACCGTCGGGCGTGAACTGGGGGTCGAGGGCGGCGCCCTCTCCGGTCTTCAGCGCGATCACCTTCTTGCTGACCCGGTCGACCACGTAGAGCCGACCCGAGAGCGCGACCAGCAGCTTCGCGCCGTCGTCACTGGTCTGGAACGACACGAAGCCCCGGGCGGTCACGCGCATGCGCTCGAGCCGCGCCTTCTCTTCCACCGAGAGCGTCTCGGCCGCGCCGTTGAGCACCTGCTCGGGCGTGAGCAGCACCGACTCGGCGCCGGTGGCCAGGTCGAGCGCGTAGAGCACCTGCCGGGGGTCCTTCGCTTCGCTGCGCAGGAAGAGCGCGGTCTTCCCGTCGGGGGTGATGGTCACCGAACCGGGGCGGCCCGACTGGTAGCGGCGGGTCTCGGCGAACTCGGTGAGGAACGGATCGATGGCAGTGAGCATGGTGAGCAGCGCCAGGGCGTGCATGGCGGCCACGAATAGCACGCCGCGCCCCGGGCACGATCACCACGCGGGTCAGGGCTGGCGCACCACCGCCAGCCGGGGTGCCTGGCTCTCGCGCGCAGCGTTCTCGAGGTCGTGCGTGAGCGCGGTCAGGCTGGCGCTGGCCTCGAGCGCCGCGTCGAGGTCGACCTGCGAGAAGGCGTGCGGCGTGGCGCGCAGGCGCAGCAAGGTTTCGTGGAGGCGCTTGAGGTTCTGCAAGATGACCTCGGCCTGGGCGTCGGCACGGCCTGCGAGCGCGTCGACCTCGTTGCGGTTGGCCAACCGTTCGGCGCACAAGGCGAGGCTCTGCTCGAGCGTGGCGCGGGTCTGCTGGTCGGTCGTGGCGTCGAGCCGCGCCGTGATCGCCTTCAGCTCATCCTGCAGTTCCTCGAGCGGGCCAGACCTCGCGGTAGCGAGCCCCGCGCGCTGCGAGTCGGCCTGGGAGGCGAGGTCGAGCAGTCGGTTCAATTCGGCCGCGAGCTGACGGCTCTCGAATTCCGGCAACACCGTGACCTCGGACAGCACGCAGACCGCTTCGCAGGCCACGGCCTCGGCGGGTGAGAGCGAGAGCAGGCCCTGCTGCGCGCGGAACTCCTCGGCGGTCCGCTCCTGGCGGCTGCGGCGGTAGAAGCGAAGCCACATCACCGGCTGGGCGACGGCCATCAGGCCGATGCCGAGCGCGTTCACGGCCTCGCTGCCCAGGAGCTCACCCAGCGCCGCGAAGCCGCCGAGCATGGCGGCGGTAGCGGCGACTCGCGCGAGCGCCGCGGGTCCGTGACGGGCGACGGCCAGTTGCTGGCGACGCCGCCACAGGGCGCGGCGGCGCCTGCCCTCGGGGCCCCGCATGATCGCGTCGGACAGCTCCTGCTCGTCGAGCGCGTCGAACTTCGCCAACAGGGTTGGGTGCATCAGCCGGGTCAGCATCAGCGGCTGAGCCTGCCATGGGCGCACGCCGCGCGTCAGCTGAGCTTCGTCTTCGTTCTCGAACTGGCTTCAGGCGACGCCGTTCGACATGACCAGGACACCAATCACCGCGTGCGAGACAGCGGCTGCCAGTACCGAGGGGAACCGCTGAAACTGCCCGCCCCAGACCAGGCCCGGCGCGAGCGTCACGGGCGTACCGATTGGATTCCGGGGAAGAGCAGGTGCAGGCCGGCGTACGACGGGGCGGAGCACGACACCACCCACCGCGGCCCAACCCCGAGCTGGGTCAACCCCATGCAGAGCAGGCCCCGGTAGAAGAGTTCTTGCGCGGGCGCCGACACCAGCACGGAGAAGGCCAGGAGGTCGGGGGCCGTACGCGGACGCCACGCCACGAGCGGCGGCGGAATCGCGACGGCGGCTCGTGACTGCCACTCGTGCCACCACCTCCCAAGCACGGTCATCATCAGCGTCGCCGCCGCGAAGGCCGCCACCGCCAGGCCCAACCCGCGAACGCTCCCCCCCAGGTCGGCCCCGCTCGCGCCGCGGTGAACGAGCAGCCGGGTCGCGGCGAGGCTGACCACGGCCAGCGCAAGGCTCCTGGGCGACATCGGTCGAACGGTTGGTGCTCGGCCCCGGGCCGCTCGGCCGCCGCGTCGTCAGGAAGGGGCCGTGAGCCGAAATCGACGGCTGTGGCAACCCCGGGTGCATGCCCATTCCACGCCCCAACCAGCACTCCTACGTGCTCATCGCCGACGACCACGAGTCGGTCCGAAACCTGTTGACGCTCACGCTCGGCCGGGCCGGCTTCGTGGTCGACTCGGTGAGCGATCAGGAGGAGGCCGTCGCGGCGATCAAGACCGTCAAGTACGACGTGCTGATCGCCGACCTGCACCTGGGCTCGGCGAACGGCATGGCGCTGCTCCAGTTCGGCCGACGGGTGCAGCCCGGCCTGGCGACGATTCTGGTCACTGGCGACCCGAACCCGCAGGTGGGTCCGGTGTACCCCGACGGGTTCCTCTCGAAGCCGTGGCCCAGCATCAGACATGTGACCCAGTTGATCGACCTGGTCATCGACCAACGAAGGAGGGAACTGCAGCGGCAACAGTCGTTGGCTGATTCCCCGAGCCCCGCGCCCACCCTTCGGCACACCCCCGACCTCACACGCTGAGTGCGCCCATGACCTCCCCACTCGACCTGGACCTGGACGAGGCCACCATCGCGCGGCTGCAATTGGCCCTGACCGTCGGGCTGCGCATTCTGGTCATTCGCGACGGCGTGGCGCTCAGCGAGCAGCAAATCGACGAGCGCGCACGGACCATGACCTTGACCGTGCTCGACGCGTTGGGCCCCCAGTTGCGTCTTGCCACCCGAAGGGCCGACACTTCCGACGAGCCGTTGTTCGACGGCACACGCAGGTGAGCCGAATGCGGCGGGTGCTGCCAACCTGAACCACCATGAATCGAGCCTTGCTGCTGACCCTGGTCGTGTTCGCCGGTTGCAAGTCGCCGGTGGTGGTACCCATCGTCGACGCGGGCCCGAACCCCTGCGACGGACAGGCCTGCGACGCGCCTGGGGTTGTCGCGAGGGCGGGCGCTGGTCACCCTGATGGCGGTGGGCTTCGTGGGCTTCGTCACCTCGCGGCTGACCTACTTCCTCACCGCGAGTGGCCCGGCCGGCCTCGAGGGAGCCATCGAAGACAAGGGCCTGGCGGCCTTCTGCGCCGACGTGCTGCTGACGCCGTGGAGGGGCGGGCAGGTCTACTACGGCGGCGTGCTGGGAGGTCTGGCGACGGCCGCGGCCCTCGCGCGCTTCGTGGCAGCGCCTGGCTCGGCCAACCCCATGGCGCGCGTGCTGGACGCCGGCATCTTCGTCTCGCTCTGGGCTTCGGCGTTGGGGCGACTGGGGTGCTTCTGCGCGGGGTGCTGCTTCGGCGAGCCGAACGCGCGGTTCGGAGTCTCGTTTCCACCGGGCTCGGGCGCCGCGATCGAACTGGCGCGCACCCACCTGATGCATGACGCGTTCCGACCGACGCTGCCGCTCTTGCCGCTCCAGTTGGTCGAGGCCTCGACCAGCTTCGTGATTCTGGGTCTGCTGACGGTGCTCGTTCGGCGGGCACCACGGCCGGGCCTGCTCTTCCGCCGGGGGGCGCTGCTCTACGCGCTCGAGCGCTTCACCATCGAGTTCTGGCGCTTCGACATGCGCGGCCACCTGGGGCCCTTCTCGACCTCTCAGTGGGTGTCGCTGGCGGGCCTCGTCGCACTCGCCGCGTGGTGGCTACTCGACCGGCTCGAGGGGGCCGCCCGCCTTCCCGCTCCCCGAATCGGACTCTGAGCGACCAGTCAGCGCGCGACGACCACGCCCAACGACCCGACGCCGATCGGCAGCCCCCAGCGCGCGGCGATCTGACTGGCGAACTGCACCTGCACCGGGGCCAGCGCGAGCAGGTCGGCCTGAACGCGCAGGCCGATGCCAGACGCGACCCACCACACCAGCCCCGCACTCGCCCACGCCCCACCCGACCAGGCGGCGTCGCTGGCGTTGCGGACGATCATCACCGACGCGCCGCGCGCCGACAGCAACGAGGCAACCGCGCCGAGCCCGACCTCGATCGCCCACGCCTCGCCGAGCGGTCGGGTCCACAGCGCCTGCAGCCCGAGGTTCACGCTGGTCAGGGCGGCCCGATCGGTTCCCGACGACACGATAGAATCGGTCAACCCGAACAGCCCCGACAGCCTCACGCCCACCTGCCCCACGCCCAGCGACCACCCCCGCAACGAGGCTCGCGCATCGAGCCCGGCAGAGGGCCCCTGCCCGCCGGCGGCGAACAGCGCGGCCCCGGCGACACCGACGGTCAGCCTGGCCGGCTCGGCGACCGCAGCAGGCGCCGCGTGGGCAGGCGCGAGGACCCGAGCCTCGACGGGGGGCGGCACCTCGGGGCGTGCCGACTGGGGCGTGGTCAACTCGAGCAGGCTGGCCCGCAGCAGTTCGACCGCGCCGATCGCCACGGTGTCGTCGCTGCGCCGCCCACCCTGCTCGAGGGCGTATTCGCGAATCAACGTCTTGCCGGTGAGTCGGTCGGTGACCCACACCTCGACGGCGGCGCCGGCGGGAACCAGACGGAGCAGCGCCACCGAGCCCGAGGCGCGGGCCTGCTGCAGTTGCGCGCCGCGCGAGACCTCAGCCGTCGGTGCCAACCGGCCCACCCGAAAGCCCAACCGCTCGAGTTCGGCGCCCAACAACACGACCGCCCGTTCCTGCCCCGGGCCTGCGCTCACCGTCACCAGCGGGCGCTCGGCGGCGGCGGCGAGCATCATCGTCATCAGCCAGAAGTGCATCACGGCTCCAACAGGCTTCGCGCGTACGGCGCGTGGGGACCTTCGGGGTACCGCTCGAGATAGGCCTTCGCCGCCGTGCGCGCCTGCTCGGGCTGGCCGGCCTGGGTGAGCGCCTCGAGCAGTCGGCCCGAGGCCTCGCGGGCCAGCGCGCCGGTCGGCTGCTCGGCGAGGTACTGCGAGAACCACCGCGCGGCCTCGACGCCCTGCGCTTCACGACCCAGCAGAAACGCCGACATCGCCGCCTGTGGTGCCCCGGGAAAGCGCCGGCGCACCGTGGTCAGCGCGTCGGTCGAGAGCGCATCGTCGGCAGCGAAGCGGCACGCCCGGGCGATGGCGAGCAACTCGTCGGCCGAGGCCTCGGCCAGCACCCGCTTGGCGCCAGCGCCCCGCACCGCTTCACGGGCCTCGGCGTACCGCCCCGCCTGCTCGAGCTCGAGCCAGGGCCGGGGTCGCGGTGCGAACTTCGGTGCGACCCGAGGGGCGGTGCCCGCGTCGATTGGCGCTGACAATGGCTCAGGCACCGGGTCGACCGGCAGCGGCGCGGAGGGCGCGAGCGGCGGTTCGACCACGACGGCAGCCCGGCGGGGAGACTCGAAGCGCTCGCCAGTGCGCACGGTGGTGGCCTGACCATTGGGGCCGCGCACCACCACGCTACCTTCGTGAACCTCGACCTCGACCCGGGCCTGGTCGGGCAGCCACCGCACCGCCAGCCGCGTGCCCGTCACCGCCACGTCCCATGGGCCGGCGAGCACGTGCCAGTCGGTGTCGGACTCGTGGTGCACGTCGAACTCCGCCTGCCCGCGAACCACGCGCACGCGGGCGCCGACTGGCGAGCGTGCCACCACGTCGAGCTCGGTGTCGGGCAACACTTCGGCGTGCGACCCGCGCTCGAACGCCACCGTCATCGGCTCGCCGTGAGCCACCAGGCGGTCAGGTGAGCCTCGCGCGGACACGAGCTGCCAGCCGACCAACGCCAACAGCAGCCCTGCCACGACAAGGCCGGCGAGCGGGCGCCACCGAGGCCCGGGCACCACGCGAAGCGAGGCTGCTCGCCGTTGAAGCGCCTGACGGCCCGCCAGCGCGTCGAACGGCGGCGCCGCCTCGTCCATCGCGTGGCGAGCCTCTTCGCCAAACCGTTTCCATGGGTCGGTCATCGTCCACCCTCCTCGAGCCACTCCCCCAATGCCGGAAATCGCGGTGTCAGCGCGCGGAAGTCGTCTTCGGCTGCGCGAAGCAGGCGCTTGAAGGTGGCCAGCGACACCGACAGCGAAGCGGCGCCTTCTTCGAGGCTCTGACCTTCGACGTGGCGCAGGACGAGGGCGAGGCGCCGCCTGGGCTCGAGCGTGTCGAGCGCCTTCCAGCATTGGCGCAAGGTCTCGTTGCCGGTCGCGTCGGGCGAACTGGGTTCTGGTTCTGGGACCTGGTCGTGGGGCACGAACGAGAGCCACCATCGGCGTCGGCGTCGCTGCAGCCGCATGTGGGCCACCTGCACGGCGATGGCACCGACCCAGGCGTCGAGCGCGCCGGGGTCACGGAGGCGTCGAATCGACTTGAGCACTTCGACGAAGGTGTCGTGCACGAGGTCGCTGAGATCGGGGTCAGGCCCGAGCGCGCGGTAGAGCCGCTGGTGCACGTCACGACCCAGTCGATCGTACAGCGCTGCGGCGGCGACCGGGCTGCCGACCTTGAGCGCCGCGACCAGCGAGGCGATGTCCTCCCGCACGAGAGAGACTTCGGCGGGTCGCTGGCGAGGGGCCGCACTCACCTGAGCAAGGTTTGCACGAGGGCATCATTTCGGCTCACCCCCTGGGTAGGTGGAAGTAGGCAGCGCGTTGCGCCGAAAGAGCGCGGTCGCTACTCGCGCGAGGTCCGTATGCTTCGTCTCGCCTTGTTGGGTTCTCAGTTCAGAGGTCAGCTCGCCACCCGTTCGCTGGACACCGTCGAGGTCATCTGGGTGGGGAGCCTCGCAGAGCGGTTCAGCGCCGAGGTACCACCGCTGCACCCCGACGTGGTGGTCATCGACCTCGACGCGTTGGGCGCGGTCGACGACGTCGCGCTGCGCTCGCTCATCGACCGCTGTCAGGCCGAGCTGAGCATTCTGACCTACTCGTTCGCGCGCCGTGCCGTCATCCGCAGCCTGCAGGGACCACGGGTGCGCGTGCTGCAGTCGCCGATCACCATCGACCTGCTGTTGGCCCACCTGGCCCCGCTGATCATCCGCAACGACCTGACCCACGCCCGAAAGGACCCCGCGCCCATGAGTTCGACGCCCGCCGGCCCGCGTTTCACCAGAGAGCAGCTCGGGAAGCTGATGGAAGTCAGCAGTACCGTGCAGTGCGAGTGCCCCAACCACCTGGCGCAGGTCGTCGAGCGCTTGCAGGCGTTCGAGGCGTATTCGAAGGACTGTGAGAGCCGAAATGAGGCCGACCGCGCAATTCACGCAGCGCTGTACCTGGCGAGCGCGACGGCACGCCTCGAAATGGAAAAGGCGCTCGAAAAGCTCGTCGTTCACGAGAAGCTGACGGTCTGAGTGGGCACGGTCGTCGCCTGAAGCCGATGCGCGCAGGCTGTGCGAGACTCGGGGCGTGAGCGATCAAGACGAGCCGTTCAAGATCACCGGCCCCGCCCTCGACATCGACGGCAAGCTGGTCGGCCGCATCGAGAAGGTCGAACAGGCCGGGCCCCTTCCGCTCGACCAGCAGCCTCCGCTGGAACTGGCCGAGCGCGGCCCCAGCCACTACGACGAGGCCATCACCAACTTCCGCGGCCCGCAGCCCCTGCCGCCCAGCCAACGCTTCGGCCGCATGGTGATGGTCCTGGCGGGCGTGTTGGCCGTCGGTCTGTTGGTCGGCGGGTTGCTGTACAAGCCGCGCGTCCAGAACGGTCTCGAGACGGTCAGCGCCGGCGGGCTGGACAGCGTCTTCAGCGGCCATCGCTCGGCCATCATCATCGACAGCGAACCCCAGGGCGCCACGGTGACCATCGCCGGCAAGAAGGTGGGCCAGACGCCGTGGGCGGGCGACAACGTGTGGGGCGTCGCCGAGGTGACCATCACCCTGCCCGGCTACAAGGCCTGGAACGGCAAGCTCAAGGGAGCGGAAGACACCACGCTTCGGGCCCGGCTGGTCGCGCGCTGAAGGCTACTTCACGACCCGAAGATGCCCGCGCTTGGGCGGCGTGGGCTCGCTGGGCGGCTCCGACGCACCGTCTTCGGACTCGGGCCGCGGCTCGAGCACGACCTCGCGCAGCACGGCGCGCGGGCGGGCAGGTTCGGTCACCGGCTGCGCCGCCGCTGGAGCCGTCACCGCGCTCGGCACCTTCAGGTCGGCCTCGGTGATGGGCTCGGACAGGGCCTCGGCGAACTCTTCGGGCAGGTCGTCGCGGAACATGAACAGCTCGTTGGTGACCAACGAGGCCACGGCGTAGATCGACGACCACGGCAGGCCGACCGCGAAGCGCTTGCGGTTGAACGACAGGGTCTGCCGTACGCCCCAGTCGTTGACCGTGAGGTCGGGCGGGTCGAACCGGTAGGACACGTTGAGCACCAGGTGGGCTTCGGTGCGGAACTGCTCGGGCACCATCACCCCGGGGCGGCGCGCGTCGAGGTGGAGCTGGGCCTGGCCCTGTTCCAGAGCCGCCAGCAACCGCGTCTTCTTCTCGTCCGTTCGCTCAGTCACAGTCGCATCACCTTCGCCGCATGGCGCGGTCGATCTCTCGGCGCGAGTCCCGCTCCTTGATCGTGTCGCGTCGGTCGGTGTCCTTCTTGCCTCGCCCCAGCCCCAGCTTCACCTTGGCCCGCCCGTTCTTGAAGTACAGCACCATCGGGATGATCGTGTAACCGCGCTCGCGCACCTTCGCCGCCCACTTGTCGATTTCCCCCCGGTGCATCAACAACTTGCGGGGCCGAATGGGCAGGTGGCCGAAGGCCATCGCGGGCTTGTACGGGCCGATGTGGGCGTTGTGGAGGTAGAGCTCGCCCTTGAGCGGCAACGCGTAGGCGTCGCTCAAGCTGGCCTCGCCGTTGCGCAGGCTCTTGACCTCGCTGCCCATCAGCGCAAGCCCGGCTTCGACCGTCTCGTCGATCAGGTAGTCGAACTTCGCGCGGCGGTTCTCGCAGATGATCTTTTCGTCTGCGGCGAGCTTCTCTCCCATTGGGTGCACGCCTTCTCCACTACCTGCGCTCGGGCCGCAAGGGCCGTCGCCACCCTCAGCGCACGGTGACCACCCGGGTGCTCGCCAGGTAGTCGTGCAGGGCCCGCCGCTCGGGCGTGAGCACCAGGGCCTGCGCGCCCAGCCAGATCACCGGCTGCAGCAACCCCACCAGCGGCAGAATCGACGGCGCGCTCAACAGCACGGTGAAGGCCAGGTTGCGCACGAAGATCACCCGCCACCATTCAGCCGGCCGGCCGTCGAGCCGCGCCACCCGAACGCCCAGCAGCCACTTGCCCAGCGACTGGCCGACGCCGAGCTGCAACGCCAGCTGCAGCAGGGTCACGCTGCCGGTGGCCCAGACCACGGTGCGCGCCCCTTCCGCGTTCTGGGCCCAGTCTGAACCACGGGTGTGGGACGACTGCCAGGCGACGAGCACGGCCACGACCCACGCCGCCGTGTCGACCACCCACGCCGCCGCCCGCCGTTCCAGCGACGCATCGGCCGGCCCGCAGGTCACACACCGCAGCCCGCCCAGCTCGGTGGCGCGACAGTCGGCGCAGGCGAAGGTGCCACACCGGGTACAGACCCCGAGCGCTGGCGCGTCGGGGTGGGCTGCGCAACGGGCGGCGGCGGGCCTCACCCCGCGAAGATCTCGAGGTTGTCGATGAGCCGGGTGGTGCCGAAGAACGCCGCGACCAGCGCGCGCGCGGGCCGGCCGGGCGTCAAGGTGGCCGCGGGCGCGAGCGTCGAC
>CAIWFK010000881.1 GCA_903911905.1 uncultured Myxococcales bacterium | reverse complement strand
GGTGCAGGCGGTGCGGGTGGCCTCGAGGAAGCGGCCGAATTCCTCGAGGTAGCTGTCCTTGATTTCGCGCGGGTTGACCTCGATGCGCTCGTCACCTTCCATCGACAGGAAGAGCGTGGGGTCGTCGTAGGGGAAGGTCAGCTCGGCCGGGTCGACCAGGTGGAAGATGGCCACGTCGTGCTTGCGGGCGCGCAGGGCCAGCAGCCGCTTGAGCGATTCGGCGCGGTCGTCGAAGAAGTCCGAGAACAGGCACACCAGACTGCGGCGGGGCAGTTTCTCGGCCAGGTGGTCGGCCGCGGCGCCGAGGTCGGTGGGCCCACTGGCGGTGGCCGCCTCGAGCTCGTCGAGCACCACCTGCAGGTGCGTGGCCGACGAGCGCGCGGGTATTTCCTTCGTGCGCGAGCCCGAGATGAGCGTGACGCCCGCCGAGTCCTGCTGGCGCAAGAGCAGGTGCGAGAGCGTGCCCGCCAGCACCTTGGCCACCTCGAGCTTGCTCAGGCCGGTGGTGCCGAAGCCCATCGAGCCCGAGGTGTCGACCACCATCGCGGCGCGCAGGTTGGTCTCGTGCTCGAAGCGCTTGACGTAATAGCGGTCGAACTTGCCGTACGCCTTCCAGTCGAGGTGCTTGAGCTCGTCACCGGGCGCGTATTCCTTGTGCTCGGCGAACTCGACGCTCTGGCCCTGGTGGGGCGATTTGTGGAGCCCCGAGAGCACACCCTCGACCACCGCGCGGGCGCGCACCTTCACGCCGGCGAGGCGGGACAGCGTGTTGGCGTCGAGCAGCGACATCGTGAAGCGAGGTGTAACCCGTTACGCGCGCCCGAGCAGCTCTTCCACCATCGACAGGAATTCGGTCTCCTGTTCGTTGATGGTGCCGTCGGCGGCCACCAGCGCGGCGGCCGAGGCCAGCACGTCGTCGGCGCGCGTGCGCAACAGGGCGAGGTTGGGCTGCGGCAGGGGCTTGCCCTGGTCGAGGTGCGAGAGCAGGTGGGTCATGGTCGCGGCCGGCACCTTCCAACTGGCGCCGACCCGTTCGACGAAGGCCCGCTCGGCCGGCTCGAGCACGTCGTCGGCCCAGGCCACCTGCAACAGCAGCTTCACCACTTCGGTGTTGAACGCGGGGTCGTCGGAAGGAGGCGTCATGGGTTCTTTTCAGTGAATGAAGGTCGTGCAGCGAACCTTGCTGACGTTGGTCACCAGGGTGGCTTCGCAGGCGCGCGCGAGGCCGGCGTCACCCAGGCTCTTCACCACGCCCGCGTCGTCGGTCGCCGCCCGCCACACCGTACATTCGGGGGCGACGCAGCCGGTGGTGAGGTCGGGGAAGGCCTCGACGACGAACTGGGGGCTCTGGGTCACCACGTCGAGCTGGTCGCAGTACGTGGACGTGGTGAAGCCGCCGTCGGGCGCACCGATGAGGAAGACCATCTTGGTCGCATCGCAGCCGCACGCCACGCAGGCGCTGAGCGAGGTGAAGACGCCGGGCGTGGTGACGGGGAAGGTGACGAGCGCGTCGTCGCAGGTGTCGCCGAGGAAGAGGAAGCCGCGGGTGGCGGTGCCGCCATCGAGGCCGGCGTCGCTGCCCGTCGAGGTGCCGCCGCCGTCCCAGCCCACGCACAGGCCGGCGTCGACCTCGCCCGCATCGCTGGCACCGCCGTCGGTGCCGCCATCGGCGAACACCGCGTGGCACCCGCGTCGCGGGCACTCGACCACCGGTTGGAGGCACTGGCAGCCTCCGACCACGGTCAGCAGGGCCAGGGGCAGCCAGCGCATCATCGCTGCCTCGCCATGACCTCCACGTAGTCGCGGCCGATGAGCGAGTTGCGGAACTTCACCGACAGCCCGATGGCGGCCTGCGGGTTGACCACGTGGGGCGCGGCGCGCTTGGTGACGTCGAGCAGGGTGAAGTCGTTCTGGAACAGGTCCATCAGCGCGCCCAGTTGGAGCGCGGTGAGGTTGTTGGCGTCGAGCGCCGAGAAGGCCATGTCGGCGCGGGTCAGCTCGTTGGGGGTGTTGCGCAGCGAGGCCACCACGCCCTGGAAGGTGACCGCGTCCATCGGGGGGCGGCCATTGCGCAGCAGGCCGCAGCCGGGGTCGTTGCCGGTGCCGCAGTCGCGCATGGCGGGCTGGCCGTAGCCGGGCGGCGGCTGGCCGTAGCCGGGAGGCGGCTGGGTGGGCTGGCCGTACGCGGGCGTCGGCTGGCCGTACTGCGGCGGAGGCTGCTGCGCGGGCGGCACGCCGTACCCACCGGCGTTGCCGGTCTGGCCCATCATGAGCTGCGAGTACTGCGCCTGGAAGGCCGGGTTCTGCCACTTGGCGGAATAGCCCAGCGCGTGCTGCGGGTTGACGATGCGGGGCGCGGCGGCCTGCGCGACCGACAGGCGCAGCATCTCGTTCTGGAACATGTCGAGCATCAGGCCGAACTGCAGGGCGGTGGCGGCGTTGCGCTCGAACACCGAGCGGGCCAACTGGGCGCGCACGTTCTCGTTGGGGTTGCTGCGCAGTTGCTGCATCACGCCCTGGTAGGTGGCCGCGTCCATCGCCAGCAGGCCGTTGCGCACCAGGGTGCAGCCCACGTCGGGGCCGGTGCCGCAGTCCCGGTTCTGCACCACCGGCTGGGTGGGCAGGGGCTGCTGGGGCGGCGGCAGGGGCGCTTCGACCACCGGCGCCGGAGGCAACTGGGGCAGCGTGCGCACCTGGAAGGTGATTTCGCGGCTGGCCAGTTCCTGCCCCGAGTCGGCATCGAAGACCGAGACGCGGGCCACGAAGCGGCCGTTCGAGAAGTCGTCTTCGGCGAGCGACGAGGCGCGGAAGAAGTGGTTGAAGGCGTTCTTCCAGATGTACGGGTCGCTGGGCACGGTCCACTGCTGGGTGGTGACCCACTCGTTCCACTGGCCTTCGTAGCTGCGGTAGCGCGTCGCCAGGTAGAAGTTGCGGCCCTGCAGGCCGGTCAGCCGCAGCTCGGGCAGCATCAGCTTCACTGCGCTCTCGCCCTCGAAGCGGGCGTTGGGGTCGACCTTGAGCGCCGAGAGCTGTGCGAAGCCCAGCGCCTGCGGAGGCGCGCCCAGGCCGTTGTCGTCGTCGTCGCCCCGCGGCGGGGGCTGGCCCTGGCGGCCCTGCCACATGGCGACGCGAACTTCTTCGAGGGTGCCGATGGCGCGCTGAATCGACTCGAGCACCTCGGGAGGGCACGCGGCGTACGAGGCGTTGGTGGCCACGCCCGACAGCTCGTTCTTCACCGTCTCGACGTCACGCGCGCGGTGTTCCTTGCGCAGGTCGTAGACGTGGTCGGTGGCGACGTCGATGGCGCTCATCACCGTGGCGCGGCACTGCCCACCCGCGCGGCGGGCGCGGGTCTCGGCGTCTTCGAGCGACTCGGCGGCCTGGTTGACGAGCTTCTTGTAGGGCTGGGCGAGCGCAGTCTGCGCGAGCGACAACGCCAGCAGGGTCAGCAGCTTGGTTCGACGGTGCATGGAGGCATCCCTCGGGTGGGCGGGCGACGACAAGACGAGGGGTCGCCCGCGAAGATTCACGGTCTGGAACCGTAGCTGTTGGGCAGCCCATGAACAGCCCTTTTCCCGTAGGCTGCGCGCCGTGCAGAGCAGGTACGAGCTGATTCGCCGGCTGGCCGCGGGCGGCATGGGCGAGGTGTTCGTCGCGCGTCGCGTGGGCCGGGCCGACTTCGAGAAGCGCGTGGCGCTCAAGCTGCTCTTGCCGCACCTGAGCACCTCGAGCGAGCTGGTGACGCGCTTCTACGGCGAGGCTCGCCTGGCCGCGCGCATGCACCACCCCAACGTGGTGGAAATCTTCGACGTGGGTGAGGCCGACGGTCGCCCCTTCCTGGCCATGCAGTTGGTCGAAGGGGTCAGCCTGAACGTGCTCATCAAGGCCGCGCGCGCCAAGCAGCGACCGGTGCCGCTGCCCCTGGTGCGGTTGATCGCCAGCGGCATGTGCGAGGGCCTCGCGCACGCGCACGAGCTCACCGACGGTGGGCGTGCGCTGGGGGTGGTGCACCGTGACGTGACGCCCTCGAACATCATGGTCTCGGTGGCGGGCGCGGTGCTGTTGACCGACTTCGGCATCGCCCGCGTTCAGGACTCGGGGGGCGAAGGGCTGCGCGGCAAGTCGGGGTACCTGCCGCCCGAGCTGTTGATGCCAGGGGCCACGGTCGATGCGCGGGCTGATCAATGGAGCGCGGCGATGACGCTGTACGAGTTGCTGACCTTCGGCAACCCGCTGCGCCAGCCCACGCTCGAGGCCTCGCTCGAGGCGTTGCGCACGGTGACCCTGCCGCGCGTCGAGACGGTGCGCACCGACGTGACGCCCCGTCTGGCGGCCGCCCTGACCCGGGCGCTGTCGCTGTCGGCCGGCGCCCGCTTTCCCGACGTGCGCGCGTTTTCCGAAGCGCTGCTCGACGGGCCCATCGCCACCGCGCCCGAGCTGGGCCGGTACGTGCGCGAGGTGTGTGGCGACAACCCGCTCAACGAGACCCACGATGCGGGGCCCGGCACGCGCTCGGTGGTGGTCACCCGAACCATGCTGGGAGAAGGCTCGGGCAGCGTGGCGTTGGCTGCGCCACCCCGCTCGCCGTGGGGACCGTTGCTGGGGCTGACGGTGGTGGCCGCACTGGTGGTGGGCGCGGTGGCCTTCTACGACACGCGGTCGCCCGAACCCGAGCCCGTGACGACGCCGGTCGCCGTGAGCGCGGCGCCCGAGCTGGTGGTGGCGGTCGCGGTCCCCGCTGCTGTACCCGTAGCCGTGCCCCCACCCGAGCCCGCGGCGGTGGTCGAGAGTGAGCCCGCGACGAAGGCCGAGCAACCGAAGAGCCGCAAGGTGGCGCGCGTGGTGAAGGCCGAGCGCCCGGCGGCGGGCGTGCAGGTCGGGTTCCTGTCGGCCGACGCCGAGCCGTGGGCCGAGGTCTCGGTCGATGGGCGGGTCATCGACCGCACGCCCTTCGCACGGTTTCCGTTGCCGGTGGGCCCGCACGAGCTCGTCTTCCGTGGGCCCGACGGCAGCGAGCAGAAGCGCACGGTGACCGTGCTGGTGGGCAAGACCGAAGCGGTGCGGGTCGACTTCGCGAAGTGACGGGTGGCCGTCACCTCGACGAGGGCGGCGCGTGGTCAGCGGAGGCGTTTGGCGACGTGGAGCCCGCTGCGCCAAGTGAACGACGCGGTCAGCTCGCCGGCGTGGCGGCGGCCGGCGCGGGCTCGACGGGCTTGCTCTTGACGTCCATCGCCTCGGCGACGAGCTCGGCCACGTCCTTCACCTTCATGCCTTCGCGGTTGGTGTCGGCGAAGCCGTCCTTGAGCATGGTGTGGCAGAACGGGCAGGCCACGGCCACGGTGCCTTCGGCCTGACCTTTGAAGTCGCCCACCTGGCCCGGCTTGACCAGGTCGGTGGCCGAGGGGAACGGGATCGACGGGTCCTTCGCGTGGGCCAGGGTGAGCGCGACCTCGTTGGCGCGGTTGTGGTTGATGCGCGTGCCCTGGTGCTCCTCCATCCACATGCGGGCGCCGCCGGCTCCGCAGCAGAACGATTCGCGCTTGCTGCGCTGCATTTCCACCACCTCGAGGCCGGGAATGGCCTTGAGCGCCTCACGCGGCGCTTCGAACACGCCGTTGTGCCGGCCCAGGTAGCAGGGGTCGTGGTAGGTGAGCTTCTCGTTCATCACCTTGCTCAGGGTGATGCGCTTGCTCTTGATGAGGTCGTTGATCATCTCGGTGTGCGAGATGACGCGGAAGTTGCCGCCGAACTCGGGGTACTCGTTCTTGATGGTGTTGAAGCAGTGCGGGCACTGCGTGACGATGGCCTTGATGCCCCTGGCGTTCCACGCCTCGACGTTGGCCTTGGCGACCGTCTGGTAGAGGTATTCGTTGCCGCCGCGACGGGCGAGCTCGGCGTTGCAGGTCTCTTCCTTGCCCAGCGTGGCGAACTTCACGTTGGCCTCGGTGAGCACCCCTGGCCACCGCGCGGCTGACCTTCTTCATGCGGTCGTCGTAACTGCCCGCGCAGCCCACGTAGAAGAGGTACTCGTATTCGCCGCCGTCGCCCCACTTGGGCAGCGGCAAGTCGCCTTCCCATTCGTCGCGCTTGTCCTGGCCCAGGCCCCAGGGGTTGCCCTGGCGCTCGACGCCTTCGAACACGCGCTGGAGTTCGGGCGGGAAGTCGGCCTCGACCTGCACCTTGTAGCGGCGCATGTCGATGAGCCGCGGCACGTTCTCGATGAAGACCGGGCAGGCCTGCTCGCACCAGCCGCAGGTGGTGCACGCCCACACCGTCTCGGGTGAGAGCACGCCGCCTTCGCTGGCGACCAGCGAGGGCACGTCGCTTTCCTTGCCGTCTTCGGTCCAGGTGAAGCCGCTGCCGTCTTCCTTCTTCTTCACCGTGGTGACCGCCTGCTCGTGGTCCCACAGGAAGTGCTTGAGGCTCTGGTTGACGCCCTTGTGCGTGAGCGGCTTGCCGGTGATGTAGGTCGGGCAGTGCGTCTGGCAGCGGCCGCACTCGGTGCAGGTGTTGACGTCGAGCGCCTGCTTCCACGACAACTGGGTGATGACCTTGGCGCCGAACTCCTCCTTCTCGAGGTTGGGCGTCGAGAGCTTCGCGCTGGTGCTGATGGTCTGCCCTTCGGTGGGCGGCAGGCGCTTCATGAACACGTTCACCAGGCCCACCACCACGTGGAAGTGTTTCCCGTGCGGCAGGAAGTTGAGGAAGGTGACGATGATGGTCAGGTGCACCCAGAAGCCGGCCACGCCGATGACGTGCATGGTGTCGCGTGGCAGGCCCTGGGTGAGCTGCCAGACGAAGCTGGTGATGGGCTCGAACGCGGTCTGCGCGGTCAGGTGCGAGGCGCCGAAGAGGAACTCGCTGACCATCAGCGTGCCGATGAAGCCCAGAATGAGCAGCGCTTCGTTCGACGCCGTCAGTCGCGCGGGCTTGACCACCAGGCGCAGCCACATGAAGTAGCTGACGCCCACCAGCGCGAAGAGCGCCACCAGGTCCTTGAGGAAGAGGTACGCGCCGTAGGTCGTGCGCAGCGCGTCGTGGCCCGACCACGCGGCGTCGTCGAGGTTGCTCAAGACCTCGAGCGCGGTGCTCGAGAAGCCCATCACGAAGAGCATCACGGTGCGCAGCGCCAGCACCATGAAGGCCGAGAAGATGAGCACGTGCATCAGGCCGGGGACGAACTCTTCGGGGTCGACCATGCGGCGCTGGCCCACGCCGAACTTGAGCAGCGCGGCGAGGCGCTCGGGCACGCGGTCGAGCCGGTTGCCGGGCTCGGGCGAGAGGGCCGCCATGGCCTTGAGCCGGCCCAGCATCGTGTACAGGAACAGGCCCAGACCACCGACCACGAGAATCGCTGCAAAGACGGGATTCATTGAGGGCCTTGGCTAACAGGAAACTCGCCCGTTGGGGGCCCCCGAACGTGAAGCGAGACTGATGAAAGCCTTCACGTCGAAATGGGTGTCAGGCCGCCCGGCGCAGCCACTGGGTCAACGTGCGCGCCAGGTCTTCGAGGCGCAGCGGCTTCATCAGGTAGTCGTCCATGCCGGCCTCGAGGCAGCGTTCGCGGTCGCCGTCGAGCACGCCGGCGGTCAGCGCCACGATGGGGGTGTGGTGGTGGTGGTGGGCCTGGGCGCGAATGATGCGGGTGGCCGACAGCCCGTCGAGCTCGGGCATCTGGCAGTCCATCAGCACCAGGTCGAAGCGGTCTTCGGCCATGACTTCGACCGCGCGCAGCCCGTTGTCCACCACCACCGCTTCGCAGCCCAACTTGGCGAGCAGCCCGCGCACCACCCGTTGGTTGACGGGGTTGTCTTCGGCCACCAGCACGCGCGCGCCGAAGCTGGGCTGCTCGGCCTGCGACGGGGCCCGCGCGGTGGCGGGCATGGCGAACGCGCGGCGCACCTGGGTGACCAGTTGCGCGCGGCGCACCGGCAGGGGCAGCGTGAAGTCGACGCTCGAGGCCACTTCGGCCGGTACCGCCAACGGCACCAGCAGGCCCACCGTGCAGCCACGGCGTCGCGCGGCCCTGGCGAAGGGCAGGGTGGCCGGGTCGGCCAGCGAGCCGCCCACCAGCAGCACGTGGGCGGTGCCCGGCAGCGCCAGGGCGGCCTCGGGCGTGGCGGCGACCTGCACCTGCGCCCCCAGCTCGCGCAGGACCTGCGCGATGGACTCGGCCACCATCGGCCGCGGCTCGACCAGGCGCACGGTGTGCCCGGCGAACTCGGTGGTGGTGCGCGCGGCCTCGAGCACGTCGACGGCCAGCGACAGGCTGAAGGTCGACCCGCGGGGTGAGGTGACCACGTCGATGATGCCGCCCATCATCGAGACCAGGCGCTTGCAGATGGCCAGGCCCAGGCCCGAGCCGCCGAAGCGGCGCGTGGTGCTGGTGTCTTCCTGCGAGAAGGCGGTGAACAGCCGGGGCAGCGCGTCGTGGGCGATGCCGACGCCGGTGTCCTTGACCTCGAGCGTCACGACCGCGCGGCCGCCCTCGAGCTGGCCCGCTCCCAGGCGCACGGTGACCGAGCCCAAGGCGGTGAACTTCACCGCGTTCGACACCAGATTCATCAGCACCTGGCGAATGCGCGTGGGGTCGCCCCGCACCACCTGCGGCACGTTGGGCGCGATGAACGGGGTCAGCTCGAGCCCCTTGGCCAGCGCGTTCTCGGCCACCACGGCGACCGCGTCTTCGGCCAGCTCGCGAAGGGAAAACGGAATGGCCTCGAGCCGCACCTTGCCGGCCTCGAGCTTCGAGAAGTCGAGCACGTCGTTGATGAGCGCGAGCAGCCCTTCGCCACAGGCCCGCACCGTCTCGACGTATTCGCGCTGCTGGTCGGACAGCGCGGTGTCCTGCAGCAGGCGGGTCATGCCGATGACGCCGTTCATGGGCGTGCGAATCTCGTGCGACATGGTGGCCAGGAAGTCGGCCTTGGCCTGGGCGTGCTTGAGCGCCGAGTCGCGCGCCAGCTTGAGCGCGTCTTCGTAGCGGGTGCGTTCGGAAATGTCGTGCCACTCGGCCAGCAGCACCCGGCGGGCGCCCAGCGTCAGCGCGGTGAGCGTGACCTCGACCTGCACCGGCGCACCGTCGAGCCGCTGGTAGGTCCAGTCGAAACGGTGGCTGCCCAGGTCGAAGGCAATGGCTTCCATCTGCGAGCGCTTGCCGTCGCTGGCGGTGCCGTCGGGCTGACAGGGCGCCGAGAGCTCGCCCGCGCCCAGATGCAGCACTTCGGCCTTCGAGCCGTAGCCCAGCAGCGCGACGGTGGCGGGGTTGCAGTCGATGATGCCGCGCTCGTCGTAGACCACCAGGGCGGTCGACGATTGCTCGAAGAGCACGCGGAAGCGTTCCTGCGAGGCGGCCCGCTCGGTGACGTCGGAAAAGAGCCACAGCTCGCGGTCGTCGACGATGCGGGCGGCCCATTCGACCAGGCGCTGTTGGCCATCGGCGCAGGTCAGGCACACCACGCGTCGTTCGGCGAAGCCCTGCTCGCGGTCCCAGTCGTACATGGCGCGCACGCTGAGCGCTTCGTCGCCGAAGAGCAGGGTGAACCACGCCTCGAGCGAGGGGAAGCGGGCGCCCTCGTGGCCGGTGAGCTGACAGAAGGCCTGGTTGGCCGACGGGCGAGCGTCGACCACCGCGAGGGCGGGCATGGGCAGCGCGTCGATGAAGCGGCGGTGCGACTCGTCGTCGTCGGGAGGCGCGAGCAGCTCGGCCAGCACGCCCGCGCTCTGCTCGACGCGCGCGATGGCCTGGTCGTCGAACGCGCCGCTGCGCCTGGCCAGGCACCACACCGTGCCCAGCAGCGCTGAGCCTGGCCCCAACTGCACGGGCACCGCCAAGAGCGAGCGCGCGCCCGCCTGCACGAAGGGGTGTCGGGCGTAGCGGGAAGCGCCGCCGGCGTCGGGAAGCGAGGTGCGGGCCGAGAGCAGCGGCAGCCGGGCGTCGGGGAGGTCGGCGGAACCCCAGCGGCGTTGAAAGACCCCGGTCTCGAGCACCACCAGGTCGGCGCCGCTCAGGGTGGCGATGAGGGCAAGGCAGCGATCATGCGCGCGCCTCGTCTCGTCGGTACGACCCTCGTCGTTGGCGGCGGCCCTCACGGGTCCTCACCCGTGCAAGGGACGATCCCGCCCGGTCGCACCATCACCCACTTGGGTCATTTCTTCCGGCGGAAGCGCTCGGGGTCCAGTTGGTGCAGCTCGAGCAGCTTGTAGAGGTAGCTGCGGGCGATGCCGCCCTCGCGCGCCGCGGCCGACGCGCTGCCAGCGTGCTTGTCGAGCAGGGCCTCGAGGTAGCTCTTCTCGAACGCGGCGACCGCCTTTTCCCGCGCGGCGTGGAAGTCGTCGTCGCTCCCGGTGGCGCCGGCCTGCTCGTTCAGACCCGTCTCGCCCAACGTCACCAGCCGCTCGACCGCGTTCTTCAGTTCGCGCACGTTGCCGG
>CAIWFK010000880.1 GCA_903911905.1 uncultured Myxococcales bacterium | reverse complement strand
CGCGATCATCAAGCATGGTGCGAAGCTGCTGTTCGCCTATGCCGAGGCGACGGTGCCGAAGATTACGGTCATTACCCGCAAAGCCTATGGTGGCGCCTATGACGTGATGAGTTCGAAGCACATCCGCGGCGACTACAACGTGGCCTGGCCCACCGCCGAGATCGCCGTGATGGGCCCCGACGGCGCGGTGAACATCATCTTCCGCAAGGAAATCGAAGCGGCGACCGACGCCAAGACCGAGAAAGACCGGCTGGTCGCCGACTACCGCGAGAAGTTCGCCAACCCCTTCAAGGCCGCCGAGCTCGGCTACATCGACGAGGTGATTCGGCCCGAGCACACGCGCAGCAAGGTCATCAAGGCGCTCGAGATGCTCAAGGACAAGCGGCAGGAAAACCAGCCCCGCAAGCACGGGAACATTCCGCTCTGATGTTCGCCCGACCCCAGCGCAACCTGGCCCTGAGCGTGGTGCTGCTGGTGGCGGCGGTGGCGCTGGCCCGTCGGCTCGATGACGAGCAGCAGTGGGTGCTCTCGGCGCTGGGCCTGGGCGTGGTCCTCGCGGTGGGGCTGCTGGGCCGGCCGTATTTCCAGGCCCGCGACCTGATGCGCCAGAAGGACTGGGAGCGCGCGGCGACGGCGATGGCCGGCTTCGAGCACCAGCAGACCACCAGCGCGTGGCGGCGCCGGCTGGCCTTCCTCTACGTCGGCTTCCATTCGTACGACGGCGTGGCGGTCGCGCGAAACAACCTGGGCGCGATTCGGCTCGAGCAGCAGCGGCTCGACGACGCCCAGCGCCACTTCGAGCGCGCCCTCGAGAGTGACCCCGGCTACGCGATGCCGTGGGCCAACCTGGCGGTGGTGGCGGCGAAGCGTCACGACCGCGCGGAATGCACGCGGTGCCGAGACCGGGCGAGAGCCCTGGGGTTCCGCCGCCGCGGGTTCGACGCGATGCTGACCGACCTGCTCGCCTCGCCCTGACGAACCGGTACGCCTTCAGCGCAGGTCGTCGCCGCCCTCGGAGCGACGCGGGGTGACGATGACGAAGAGGTCGCTGACCCGACCGACGCCGCCGGTGTCGAGCGCCGTCGCGCGCAGGCGGAAGCTGCCGTGCTCGGGCACCGCCGAGGTCAGCGAAATCTCCTTCGCTTCGTGGGCGAAGGCGCGACGGCCCAGCAGGTCGATGCGCTCCTTGCCCAGGCTGACGCCGTTGACGTAGCCGATGACCACCCGATTGCTGATGGCCCCATCGGGCAGCACGACTTCGACGAGCACGAAGTTGTCGACCTCGAAGCCTTTGGTGCCCGCCTCGTCGCCCGCCAGCGTGACTTCGGCGCCCTCGGCCACCAGCAGCCCGGTCTCACCGGTGGCCACCACGTGCGGGGTGCGCTCGGCGTCGGTGTCGACCTCGAGGTCCGTGCGCAGTTGCGTGAGCTGCGTCGTTTCGCGCTCGGGCGCGGCGGTCAGCAGCCGCACCGACTTCGCGGTGGCGAGGGCCGGCGCTTCCACGCGATGCACGCAGCCAGCGAGGCACACGGTGAGCACGAGCGATGACAGACGGGCCATGATTCACGCCTCCAGGTCCAACCGGGTGAGGGACTCGTCGGTACGGGCACCTTCGTACACGTGCCAGGCCGCGAGCAGGTCGAGCCAGGCAGGGCCCACGCTGGCGAAGACGGTGACGTCGTCGCGCGAGGTGCGGCCAGGGCGGGTGCCGGCCAGCACGTCGGACAACTCGCCGTCGAAGGGCAGCCCCCAGTCGAGGCGCGGCTCGGGCTCGTCGCAGAAGCGCTTCGCCCGACCGAGCAGCGACGGGCGCAGCGGCGGCTCGACGAAGGTCTCGGCCGAGAGCACGGTGACGTGGGTGCCGGGCCTGAGCGCCTCGACGGGCAGCGCGACCTGGCCGGTGAGCACCACCAGGTCGGCCTCGGCCACCGCTTCGGCGGCAGAACTGGTGCCGCGCACCGCCATCGACAGCGTGGTCTGCAGGCGGAAGGTGAGCTCGGTGTTGGCCACCACGTCGGGCTCGTACAGCCAGACCCGGTCGATGGCGCGCACCAGGCGCAAGGCCTTGAGCGCCCCGCTGGCCGCGAGCCCCGACCCCAGCACCGCCACGTTGGCGGCGTCGGGGCGCGAGAGCACCTCGGCGGCCAACGCACTGACCAGCGAGCTGCGCAGCGAGGTGAGGTGGGTGGCGTCCATCACGGCGAGCAACTTGCCGGTGGTGAGGTCGTGCAGTTGCAACACCGAGCGCGACGCCGGGCGCTGCTGGGGCACCTCGACCTTCACGGTCACCGAATAGGCGGGCAGGTCGGGCAGCGTCGCCTGGCGAACGAGCGTCGAGCCCGGCGCGGTGGGCGCGTCGACCCGCAAGGCGCTGACCGAGGCGCTGCGGCGGCGGGCGGTGAAGGCCTGACTCAGTTCGCGCAGCAGGTGCAGGGCCTGCATGTGACGCGAAACGTCGGCGCGGGAAAGGAAGGCCGTCAACATGCTCGAGGCTCAGCATGCCCGAAGGCGGCGCAGACCGACGGCGAATTTCGCGCGGGCGACGCGGCACCGCTTGACGGGTGACGGACGACTCCGAGAAGGCCCCCATGGCCTTCCAGGCTTCCTGGTTCTCGACGACCGCCGCGCGCCCCGACGTCGAAGCCCTGCTCGGGCGCCTCGCCGCGACGGCTCCCCGGGGAGCGCGCTGGCTGACGCTGGGGGCCGACGCGCGAGGCGCCGCGGCCAGGACCCAGACGCGTTGACCCCACTCGGCGGCAGCGTTCACTGCTTTTGGCGAACCTCACGACGCCGGCGATGGCGTTGTTCTCCAGGTTCGAGGACCGCTGGTCGATGGACGGGTTCGACCGCGGTGAGCCTCTGCTTCATCGATTCGTTCCAGCCGCCGATGGAGCCGCAGCTCGGCGGCGAGGTCGAGCGCGCGAGCAGGCTCGTGGGCACGACGGCGAAGGTGCTCGAGCGCCACCACTCGTTGCTGGCCAAGGCGTTCGAGGGAGCCGACGAGGTTCCCGCCGCCGACGAGGTGGGGCCACGTCGAGTTCGCGCGGCGCTGTACCGCGCTCCCCGGCAACCAGGACCTGGCCGACGT
>CAIWFK010000879.1 GCA_903911905.1 uncultured Myxococcales bacterium | reverse complement strand
TCGGTGGTGGTCAGGCTGGTGCCGCCTCCGCCTCCCGAGGACCCGAGGGTGGTGCCGCCGCCGGTCGTACCAGGGAGCGCCGGGGCGTCGATGAAGCCCTGGCAGCCAGCGAGCGCGAGCAGGGCGAACGTTCGAGCGCGGAGCGTGGGCGACATGGCGGTGGGGAGAGCAATTTCGTCGCCAGTGGTTCGGTCCGGGCAACCGGGCGGAATGGCTGCCAGGGGCGGCGGGGGTGGAAACCGGTGGTTGTCAGGTGGAACCGGGCGGTTGTCGGGGTCGGCGTTCCGGGGGAGTAAGGCGCTGCCTTCAACAGGAAGGCGAGCGCCTTCATTTGCCCGGGCACCCGCTCATCCCCCTCGGAGAAACGGTACAACGTGTGTGACACCGCAGGGACAACGTGTGTGACACCCGGGGCTCGATCTAGAACCGACCACATGCTCTCGCTGGTGCTCTTCCTCTCGTTGTCGGGCGCGCCGCAGGGCGTCTCGGTCAAGGTCGCGGCCCTCGAGCTGCGCGGCAAGGCCACCCGCGCCGAAGCCGACCTGGTGACCACCGCCGTCAGCGCCGAACTGACCGCCCAGGGCTACGCGCTGCGCACCGACGAGCACGGCCAGGCGCTCATCACCGGCTCGCTCGAGCGCCGCGACGAAGGCTGGCGACTGCACCTGACCCTCGTGCGCACCGCCGACCAACTCGACCTCGACGACGTCACCACCAACCTGGCCCGCGCCGACGAACTGCCCCGGGCCGGCACCGAGAGCGCCCGCTCCCTCGCCCGCGCCATACGCTTGAACTGGGGCGTCCGCGCGCACGTCAAGTAGAGTGACGACACCCATGCGCTTCCTGCTCGTCGCCGCCCTGCTGCTCGCCGCTCCATCGGTGTTCGCAGGCAAGCCCCCCGGCGGCAAGGCGGCCTGTGAGCGCGCGACCCGCACCGTCGAAGTGCTGGGGTGGACCACCGACAGCAGCGCCTTCGTCTGGCACGAGACCGAGAAGCAGCTCGCCACCGGCGATTCCTTCGAGAGCATTCAGGTGGTCACCACGCTCGGAGCCCGGCTGCAGTTCGCCATCGCACTGCCCCGGGACCTCAAGCAGACCCCGTCGGAATACAAGACCGCCGAGGCGTGGAAGACGTGGAAGGCGGCGCACGCGCTGGCCAAACCGTCGACCAGCCTCGCCTCGCCCACCGACAAGACCTCGACCCTGAAGGTGCTCGAAGGCACCAGGCCGCTGACGCCCAAGGGCAACGAGTTCCTCGACCCCAAACCGGCCACGCCCGCGGAAAACTTCTGGCTGGGCGTGACCTCGACCCACGACATCGAACCACGCCTGTGGAGGACCGACATCAAGGCCCCCGGCTGCGCGCGCGTGGTCGGCGTGTGGAGCCCCGACGGCACCTTCGTCGCCTGGCTGACTGGCTCGGCGAAACAGACCTGCAGCGACGACCACGGCTGTTCGCCCAACTGCTGCCAGGACCCCCAGGCCCTGCTGCTGCGGGCGAAGTGAGCGTGAACGTTCGCGAGCGCCTCACCCGGTTGGCTCGATGGCTGCGGCCGCGACCCGCCGAATGGTTGCTGCTGGGCTTCTGGGTGTTCTTGAAGGCGGTGCCGCACCCCGTGGCCCCCGACGACGGCGTGGGGCTGCCCCGCTTCGAGCTGGCGCTGGCCGCGCTCGAGCTGTTCACCGTGCGGCTGGCCGTGACCTGGTTCCGAACGCCGTGGTCGAAGCCGGGCACGCCGCTGGCGGTGCTCTACCCCGCGACCGTCATTCCCCTGGTGATGCCGCCGGCGTTCCTTTTCTTCGACGTGTTGGGAAAGCTGCCGCTGTTGGTGCCTGCAGGCTCGGAGGGCGGCGTGGGCATCGTGTGGCACGACGTGGCCATGATGCTGCTCGACCGCACCATGGTCGGCTCGCTGCCGTTGATGGCGTGGCTGGCGCTGGGCGTGCACGCCAAGCAGACCGGCTCGCTCGCGCTGGGTCGCAGCATGCTCGACGGCGTGACCTTCGCGGCCGACTTCACCCGCGACGCCGCGGCGATGGTGCTGGTGATTCTGGGCTACTCGTCGATGGCCACCCTGACCGAATTCCCCTTCCTGCCCGACCAGGACTCGCTGATGCAGAGCATCGACCGCGTGCTCTTCTTCGGCGCCGAACCGTTGCACCTGCTCGAGAAGCTGGTGACGCCCTGGCTCTCGGAAT
>CAIWFK010000878.1 GCA_903911905.1 uncultured Myxococcales bacterium | reverse complement strand
TCCTGGGCAGCGGCCCCAACCGCATCGGGCAGGGCGTCGAGTTCGACTACTGCTGCGTGCAGGCCTCGTACGCGCTGCGCAAGGCCGGGTTCGAGACCATCATGGTCAACTGCAACCCCGAGACGGTGTCGACCGACTACGACACCAGCGACCGGTTGTACTTCGAGCCGCTCACGCTCGAGGACGTGCTCGAAATCATCCAGCGCGAGAAGCCACTGGGCGTCATCGTGCAGTTCGGCGGGCAGACGCCGCTCAAGCTCAGCAAGGCGCTCGAGGCTGCGGGCGTGCCGATTCTGGGCACCACGCCCGACGCCATCGACATCGCCGAGGACCGCGAGCGCTTCGCCAAGCTGGTCAACCACCTGCGCCTGCGTCAGCCCGAGAACGGCGTGGCTCGCTCGAGTGACGAGGCCTACGCGGTGGCCGAGCACATCGGCTACCCGGTGATGGTGCGCCCCTCGTACGTGCTGGGCGGCCGAGCGATGGAAGTGGTGCACGACCGCAGCGACCTCGAGCGGTACATGCGCGAGGCGGTGCAGGCCAGCCCCGACCACCCGGTGCTCATCGACCGTTTCCTGCAGCAGGCCACCGAGGTCGACCTGGACCTGGTGTGCGACCAGACCGGCGCCTGCGTGGTGGGCGGCATTCTCGAGCACGTCGAAGAAGCCGGCGTGCACTCGGGCGACGCGGCCTGCGTGCTGCCTCCGCACTCGCTGAGCGAAGACGTCATCGAACGGCTCAAGGACATCGCCATCGCGCTGGCGCTGAGCCTGAAGGTCGTGGGGCTGATGAACGTGCAGTTCGCGGTGCAGGGCAAGGCCATCTACGTGCTCGAGGTGAACCCGCGCGCGTCGCGCACCGTGCCGTTCATCGCCAAGGCCACGGGCGTGCCGCTGGCCAAGGTCGCTGCGCTCTGCATGGCGGGGCAGACGTTGGCGCAGCAGGGCCTCACCGAAGACCCGGTCGTGAAGCACTACGCGGTGAAGGAAAGCGTGTTCCCCTTCGCGCGCTTCACCAACACCGACGTCATTCTGGGGCCCGAGATGCGCTCGACCGGTGAGGTCATGGGCATCGCGTCGTCGGTGGCGGTGGCGTTCGGAAAGTCGCAACTGGCGTGCGGCTCGAAGCTGCCGACCGCGGGCGTGGCGTTCCTCTCGGTGCGCGACGACGACAAGCCGGCGCTGGTCGACCTGGCGCGGCGACTGCGCGTGCTGGGCTTCACCCTGGTCGCCACCGGAGGCACGGTCAGTTACCTGGCGAAGAAGGGCATCACCGCCGAGCACGTGAACAAGGTGCTCGAGGGCTCGCCACACATCATCGACCGCATGAAGGCCAACGAGGTGTCGCTGGTCATCAACACCACCGCGGGGAAGAAGGAGATTTCCGACTCCTTCTCGATTCGCCGGGAGGCGTTGCTGCGCGGGCTCGCGTACCAGACCACGATGGAGGCGGCGCGCATGGTCGTCGCCAGCCTCGAGGCCCAGGCGGCCGGTGCACGGGAGTACAAGCCGCTGCAGGAGTGGCTGAAGCACTGAGCGACGTTCTCGAGGGGAGGGCGGTGAACGCCCACCCTCCGGGGCCGGCAGGTCGCACTCATCCCCCGCGCTCGAACGCTCGCGGCGTTTTCGCGAGTTCGCATCGCGCGCACGTCGGTGGTCGTCGCTGCACTTCGCGCCTCACCGTCGGTGCGTCGCGCCACCGAGCGCCTCACCGCCGGTGCGTCACGCAACTCGAGCGCTCCCCGTCTGTTTGAGCTCCAGGAACACGGGCCAGGGAACGCACGGCAGACCGAACGCCTTCGGAGCACCGACCACCAGCCGGCTTTGGCACCCGGCACGAAACGAAGACAGCCGCCCTTACGCCCTTACGCC
>CAIWFK010000877.1 GCA_903911905.1 uncultured Myxococcales bacterium | reverse complement strand
GGCACGACACGCCCGGCTGCATGTTGTCGCCCTCACCACCGCGGTAATACGAGCCGCTCTTGCACGTGGGCGTGGTGCTCCCGGTGCCGCCGCCCGCGCCGGTGCTGCACGTGCCTGCGGGCTCGCCCGAGGTGACCCAGGTGTTGAACGCGGCCAGCTCGGTCGCGGTCGGCCCGGTCGCAGGCGCCGGAGGCATGGTGCCTGCCTGCATGCGAATGAGGCTGCGCTGCGCCTTGGTCTGCCCGGGGTAGGTCGGCGACATCTCGAGCAACTGCGCCCGCGTGGTGATGGGCCAGGGCGCACCACCGGCGACCGTCGCGCCGTGGCACGAGTCGCACTTGGTGGCGATGAGCGCCGACACGTCGCACGGCAGTCCGTCGAGCGCCGCGCCGCCACCGGCACCAGTACCGCCACCAGCGCCAGTGCCTCCGCCCACCACGCCGCCGTCACCATCGAGCCCCAGCACGCCACCACACCCGGACGACACCACGGCGACTGCGATCAGAACGAGGACAGCTCTCATGTGGCTCAAGACTTCCGGAAGTTGGGGGAGTTCACAGCGAAGGACAGGTGGTTGGACCTGCTACCTGACCTCGACCGAAAACCCCAAGATCATCCGCCAGTTCCGACGCCCACACCGGGACCCAGGGGTCGCACACCCCTGACATTCGCGTCAGCGCAACCCGGTCAAGCGGGCGACGCCACCGGCTGGTCGAGCACCGTGAAGTCCTCGAAGCGCTTGAGGTAGTCCTCGTACTTCATGGTGAAGTTGCCGTCTTGATCGTGGGGGTGCAGGTCGCCCTTCCACTGGTCGCTGCCCCAGGGGTTGCGCACGTCGACCAATCGCTGACCGTCCGACTCGTAGGCGCGCAGCAGCGTGTAGTCGTGGCCCTCGACCAGGTCCTCCTTCTGGTAGTCGACCGGCTGGTCTTTCTGGTCGAAGGTGCCGGTGACCATGGGCCGCTTCTGCGCGGTGGCCTGGGTCATGGTCTTCCACAGCGCGTCGGGGTCGACCTTCGAAATTTCGTCGGTGTAGGTGCTGGTCTTGCCGGTCATGGCCAGCAGCGCGTCTCTGGGCTCGCCGCCCTCGCCGATGTTCTCGTAGCCGCCCTTCCACTGCGCGTAGGCATTCTCGAGAATGGCGGGCCACAGTTGGGTCTTGTCGCGGCCCTGGGCGTACTCGAGGCCGTCCTTGCCGACGGGCAAGGTGTGGTCGACGGTGATGTCGACCGGCTTCATCGCGCCGTCGCGGCCCTTCTCGAAGAAGTGCACGGTGGTGGTGCCATCGGCGTTGTCGGTGAAGAGCTTCTTGAGCGCGTCGGGGTCGTCGTGCGCGATGGCCACCGCCGAGCTGAGGAAGTAGCAGTCGCCCGAATCACCCTGGGTGAGGTCGTCGTAGGTCAACGAGCCCAGCTTCAGGCTGCCCTCGACCGCCTGGTACGAGACCTTGTCCTTCTTCCAGTCCTTCATCAGGCCGGGCTGGCCGGCGGGCGGGTTGCCGATGGTGGCGGGGTCGGTGTGGGCGCCGCGCGTCCTGGCCGCCGTCTTGTCGAACGAGCTGCGGGCCAAGGACTCGGCGACCCGATTGGCCTCGGCGGCGGGGCGACCGCGAGCCTTCTTCTTGCCGACCGGTTCGTCGGAGGCCGGCGCGGAGGGGGCGATGCTTCCCAGGGGCTTGTCGTTCTTGATCATCGCGGGGTCATTGTCGCAACGAGAGGGCGGGTTGGTTCGTCACTTCGAAGTCACGACGGCTTTTTCGAATCTTGAGAGAGTGAACTCCATGATGCTCTTCGATCTCCAGTCGGACGTGGCGTCGCAGGACCGGGTCGTGGTGCCCCAGGGCCGACACCTCGCGTCGGCAAAGGTGCGTCGCAGCGTGACCATCGAGGGGGCGCCGGGCGCGGTGCTCGACGGGGGCGACGAGGGCAACGTGCTCGAGGTCGACGCGCCGGGGTGCGAGGTGGTGGTGCGAGGGTTGACCTTCGAACACGGTCACGCTTCGGGAGGCGGGTTGGTACGCTTCACCGCCGGTCGCCTGGTCCTCGAGAACTGCGTCTTCGCGCACGGCACGGCGAAGGCCTTCGGGGGCGGCGCGCTGCTCGCGTCGGGGCAGTCGCTGCAGGTGCGGCGCTCGGTCTTCCTCGAGAACGTGGGTCGCCAGGGGGGCGCGGTGCTGCTCGACGAGCTGGTCGACGCGGTGTTCGTCGACTGCCTCTTCGCGCGCAACGCGGCGGTGCAGGGTGGCGCGCTCCGGCTGCGCGAGGGCGTCACGGCGCGCCTGGTCGGCTGCACGTTCGCGCACAACCGCTGTGTCCCGAACCCCGAGGTGACGTCACCCGCGGCGGGCGCGTCGTTCTTCGTCAGCGGCTCGACCACCAGGACGCCCTCGCTGGCGCTCGAAAACGGTCTCTTCGCCACGTTCCCGGGAGCGCTCGCCGCGGAAGGATTCAACGACCCCCAGGTGCCCGGCACCGTCAGCGTTCGTCATTCGGTGCTGCCTGCCGTGATGCCCGGCATGAGCGACACGTCGTGCGCGGTGCACGAGGTGCGCTTCGCGGCGGGCGACTGGGCTCCCCAGAAGGGGTCGGCGCCGGCGGTCGCCTCGCGAGCGGTGTACGAGCAGGTCGGGTCGGTCGATCTCGCCGGTGCCGCGCGAGGCACCACGCCCGGGGCGCTCAACGAACGCTGAACCGGTTCGCCAGCCGGAGGAGTCGGGCGAAGAGCCCTTCATGACATTCGTCAGTCGATTCGGAGTGATGGTGGTGGTCAGCCTGAGCAGCCTGGCGTTCGCCGGCCCGCAACAGGACTGCAGCAGCGCGGCGTTCGTCAACGCGGCGAAGGCGCTCGACCCCGCCGTGAGCGGCTCGTGCTCCACCGACGCCACCGATCAGGACCTCGGCGTGAACCTTCGGCTCGCCGAGGTCCCCGCAGACCTGGGGCCGCTGAGCCCGGCCGACGTGGACCTCTGGAAGACGCTGGTACTTCCGTCCGCGCGTACCGCGCTCGAGAAGTACCGCGGCCTCGTCTCGACGCTCGCGCTGCACGACGTGACCTCTGGGTCTTCCACAAGAAGGGCGGAGGCTGCACGGCCGCGCCCGGGCCCATCGAGCTGCTCGCGACGCTGGGGGTGCTCGCGCACTGGCGCCGACGTCGTTCGCGGCGCTGAAGGTCGGTGAAGGCACTGACCGGGCGTCGGACGAGATGATGGAGCTGACCAGCCTCATCGCGCGTGTCGCCGCCGCTCCGAATGACGAGGCCGCCTGGCGCGTGCTGGGCGACGTGTTGCTCGAGAGCGGAGACCCGCGCGGCGAATACCTGGCACTGTCGATGAAGGCCACGCAATCGTCGACGGTGAAGAAGCGCCTCGCCAAGCTCTTCGAGCGGCATCGACAGGCGTGGCTGGGGCCGCTCTTCCCTCGCCTGGCGCCGATGCACGTGCGCGACGACGGGGAGCGCTGGGAGCGTGGGTTTCCGGTGCGGCTGGCGTGCATGCTCGACGGTTCGACGGTGGGTGCGCGTGAATGGTTGACGGTTCGCGAGCTCGTCGTGGTGGACCCGGGCGTCGAGGGCGCGTTGCCACTCGAATTGAAGCCCGAGACCACCCCGCACCTGCGCGCGATCTTCCCGTATGCCGCGCGCTGGTCGCCGCGCGAGGGCCTGGTGCTGGCGCCGCGCTGGCCGGGCTTCGTGCGGAAATACCTCGAGTCGATCGGGCGTGAGGCGCTGCTCGAGGTGCCCTCAGCGTTCTGGTTCGAACCCCGGTGACTGCCCCAGGTCAGCCTGGGCTTGCGGCGTGAGGGCGGCGAGCCTTCTCGGCGTGGGGCTCTGATTCGATCGCCGGGCGAGGCGAGCCAGGCGCTGCTCGAGCGCGTCAGGCCGTTCGAGGGGGGGAATCGAAGCAGCGTCACGCCACGCGCGAACCGACTCAGCGCGTTTCGAGCGTCCGTGCCAGGGGCGAGTCACCCACCTCGAGGTAGGTCCCCCGCTCGGCGTTCCACTCTCGCCGGGCGATTCGCACCGTGTGCGCCGCCGGGTCGACCTCGTACACGTGGTACCCGGGTTGCTTCAGGTGCAGGTCGGTGGCGCTGCCCGCGTTGATGATCTGCCGCTTCGCCGTCTTCATCACGTACGGTCGGTGCAGGTGCCCATGCAGCACCAGGTCGAGCGTCACCTCGTCGCGGTCGAGCAGCGCCATCACCTCGAGGTCGTCGACCAGGCCGTGGTTGCGGCGATCGCGCGTACCCTGGCTGGTGAGCAACCCGTAATGCAGCGCGAGAATCACGAAGCGGCTCTTCAGGGACGCATCGGTCAGCACCTCGAGCAGTCGCGCGCGCTGGGCCTCACCCGCCAGCCCCGACGAATCGACCACGCTGGTGGGGCGCGTCACGTCGATGCCGACGATGGTCACGCCCGACGGCAGGGCCTTCACGAAGGGGAACCGCGCGCCTTCGCTCAGCCGCCCGAAGTGCCGTTCGAACAGCCCCTCGACGCCCTTCACGTAGCGGTCGTGGTTGCCGGGAATCACCGTGAAGCGCTGCGGTTGCTCGAGTCGAGGCCCGAACAGCTCGGCCACGCGGGTGAACTCGGCCTCCGTCGAGACGCCGGTGAGGTCGCCGGTGCACAGCGCGTGGTCGACCTGCTGCGCGTCGACGTCGGCCAGCAGCGCGGCGATGCGCGTGTCGCTGCCTTCGAAGTGCCGGCCGCGCCCCATGAGCGAGAAGCTGGCCACCGCCGCCAGGCGCTTGAGCGCGAACTCGCCCGACAACGGAAAGTGCGTGACGTGAATGTCCGAAAAGTGCGCCAGCTTCACTCGCCCACTCCGACCGTGGCGCGGAAGACCACGCCGTCACCTTCGAGGCGCACCGCGCCGCGCTCGTTCGCGCCCAGGAACGCCGACTGCCCGCGAGCGAGCGTCTGGCCGTTCACGCGCACCTGTCCCGAGGTCACCAGCAGCAGCTCGGCACCGCGACGGGGCAGCTCGACGGGCCCGGCCACCGTCACCCGCGTCAGCTCGAAGTCCGGAGCGCTGGTCGGGTAGACCGCCACCGCCCCCGACGGCGCGAGCACGTTCACCGGCCCGTGCGTGAAGTCGAGTACCCGAAGCAGTTCGGCCACCTCGACGTGCTTGGGGGTCAGGCCTCCGCGCAGCACGTTGTCGCTGTTGGCCATCAATTCCACCCCCACGCCCTCGAGGTAGGCGTGCAGGTTGCCGGCCGGCAGGAAGATGGCCTGGCCCGGCTCGAGCGTGAGCAGGTTGAGCAACAGCGCGCCCACCACGCCCACGTCACCGGGGTACGCGCGGCACAGCCGCAGCGCCCAGCCGCATTCCCGCTCCCAGCCGGGGGGAGGCGTCGCACAGGCCCGCTCGACCTGCGCCACCAGCGTCGCGCGCGGCTCGCGCTCGAGCGTCATCACCCACTCGAAGTACCCGCGCAGCCCCGAGGCCAACCGCGTCGTCTCGAGCCCCAGCGCGCCGAAGAGCCGCACGGTGTCGTCGAGCCGGCGAAAGCCGCACAGCGCGTGAAAGGGCGTGAGCGCACACAGAATCTCGGGCTTGTGGTTCGCGTCCTTGTAGTTGCGGTGTGGCGCGGTCAGTGGCACGCCCCGTTCGTTCTCGAGCCGGAAGCCCTCGCGCGCCTGCGCGAGGCTGGGGTGGGCCTGCAGCGAGAGCGGCTGCGCGGCGGCCAGCACCTTGAGCAGGAAGGGCAAGCGCTGCTCGAAGCGTCGCGCGACGGCGCTGCCCAGGTGGCCCACCGGGTCTTCGGCGATGAGCTCGCGCAGCGTCTGCCCCGAGTCGAGCTTCGAGGGCGCCGAGGGGTGCGCGCCCAACCACAGCTCGGCCTCGGGCGTTCCGGGCGCGGGTCGACCCAGCAGGTCGGCGATGGCGGTGAGGCTGCCCCACGCGTAGGGCTGTACCGGGTTGGTCAGTCGAAGCACGCCCTGCACCTTATGCCTTCGGTGCGTCGGGGTGTTTCAAGAAGCCCACCACCAGGCGCCGCAGCTCGTCGGCGAAGGCCGGGTCGTCGAGCCGCTCGGGCTTCTGGAGCACGGTGAGCAGCAGCGCCGAGCGCAGGGTGCTGAAGACCAGGAACGCGGCGAGCGCCGGGTCGACGGGCCGCACCTGGTCGCCCAGCCCGAGGAGGAACCGTTCGACCAGCGCGGTCATCTCGCCGTCGCGCGCGGTGAAGTGCTCGAGGTTTCCCAGCCGCACGAACGAGCGCATCATGGCCCGCTCGATGCCCAGGCGCGGCTTCATCATCGCCACCAGGCCGTCGACCAGCACCTTCGCCGCCTCTTCGGCCGGCAACGCGCGCGCGGCGTCGAGCCGCTTCGCCAGGTCCTCCACGCGCTGGGTCAGGTGCAGGTCGATGAGCGAGGCGACCAGCGATTCCTTGGTGGGGAAGTACTGGTAGAGCGAGCCCACGCTGACCCCGGCGCGGTCGGCGATGGTCTGCACCGAGGCGTCCTGCTCGGTACGCTCGAGCACCTGCATCGCGGCCTCGAAGATGGCATCGACGGTCTGCTTCGAGCGCAGTTGCCGGGGCACCTTGCGCACCCCCAGGTCCTTGTCCTTGGCCACGAGTCGACGGTGCCAGTCGTTCAGGCCAGCAGGCTGCGCAACATCCACGCGGTCTTCTCGTGCACCTGCAGCCGCTGGGTCAGCAGGTCGACCGTCGATTCGTCGCCGCCCTTTTCGGCGCGGGGGAAGATGCTGCGGGCGGTGCGCGCTGCGGCCTCGTGGCCCTTGACCAGCTCGCGCACCATGTCCATCGCGTCGGGCACGCCGGCCCGCTCGTCGATGCTCGAGCGCTTGACGAACTCGGCCCAGGTCGCGTGCACCGGCAGCCCCAGCGCGCGAATGCGCTCGGCGATGGGGTCCACCGCCAGCCACAGCTCGTTGTACTGGGTCTCGAACATCAGGTGCAGGGTCTGGAACATCGGGCCCTCGACGTTCCAGTGGAAGGCGTGGGTCTTCAGGTACAGCACGTAGGTGTCGGCCAGCAGCGCGTCGAGCCCCTCGGCGATGGCCGCCCGGTCCTTCTGCGCGATGCCGATGTCCACTGCCTGCTGCGTCGTCTTCTTCGCCATGGGGAAGCTCCTTCGTCTTTTTGGGGAAAGGGGATCGACTGCTGGGGGGACAGATGCGGCGGCGAGCGCAGGGTTGCGCAGAACGATTCGGTTGACAATGACAAAGTCTGGATTAAGTCTAAACCCAGAATGAATCTGGAACTCATCGAGCGGCTGAAGGAAGCGGGGGTGCAGCCCTCGGCCCAGCGGCTGGCCGTCGCCGAATTCGTGCTCGAGACCGAACAGCACCCGTCGGCCGACCAGGTGCTCGAGCAGGTCCAGAACGCGTTGCCCATGCTCTCGCGAGCGACGGTCTACAACACGCTGCACCTGTTCGTCGAAAAGGGCCTGCTGCGGCAGTTGGTGATTTCCGAAGGGCGCGTGGTGTTCGACCCCCGCCTCGAACCGCACCACCACTTCATCGACGACGAGACGGGCGACATCGAAGACGTGCCCTGGTCGGCGGTGAAGGTCGGCGACGTCACCGGGCTCAAGGGCTACGAGGTTCGCGAGTACATGGTCGTCATGCGCGGCACGAAGGTGAAGAAGCGCCGCTGAAGGTCTTTCCCAGCAGTCCCACCCCACGCCGTACCCACCCACGAAGGAAGAAACACCATGCTTTCACCTGGTTCCAAGTCGCCCGATTTCAACGTTCAGGCCTGTGTCTCGATCGAGAAGGGCAAGGAGTTCAAGAAGGTCTCGAACAAGGACTACGCCGGCAAGTGGATCGTCTTCTACACCTACCCGAAGGACTTCACCTTCGTCTGCCCGACCGAGATCGTCGAGTTCGACAAGAAGCTGAAGGACTTCGGCGACCGCGGCGCGGTGCTGCTGGGCGGCTCGATGGACAACGAGTTCTCGCACCTGGCCTGGCGCAACGATCACGCTGACCTCAAGAAGCTGAACCACCCCCTGCTGCACGTCACCCCGGCGATGGCCGACGCCTTCGGTCTGATGCAGCCTCAGGAGCAGGTCGCCCTGCGCGCGACCTTCATCATCGACCCCAACGGCGTGGTTCGCTACGCGTCGGCCAACGACCTCTCGGTCGGCCGCAACGTCGACGAAGTGGTGCGCGTGCTCGACGGCCTGCAGACCGACGAGCTGTGCCCCTGCAACTGGAAGAAGGGCGAAGAGACGCTGACCGCGAAGATCAAGAAGGCCGGGTGAAGACCCTGCCGTAACGCCACACCGAGTGAACGTCGAAGGGCGTGGTCCGGGCCTGTGCTGGCCGCCACGCCCTTCGTGTATCGACTGACCGCAGCAAGAAAGACCTGACGACCATGGAAGCCATCAACGCCCTGCGCGAGCTGCTCCCCGACGAGGCCCGCGACATCAAGATCAACCTGCAGAACGTGCTCACCCCCGGCCCGCTCAACGCGGCGCAGACCTGGGGCGTGGCCCTGACGTGCGCTTACACCGCGCGCAACGAGCCGCTCACCCGCGCCATGCTGGCCGACGCGAAGGCCGCCGGCATCGAAGACGCGGTGCTCGCCGACGCGAAGGCCGCCGCCATCCTCATGGGCATGAACAACGTGTACTACCGGTTCCGCCACCTGGTCGGCAAAGAGGACTATTCGCAGTTGCCCGCGCGCCTGCGCATGTTGCGCATCAGCCAGGTCGCCTCGAACAAGGTCGACTTCGAGCTCTTCTGCCTGGCGGCCAGCGCCATCAACAACTGCGAGAGCTGCATTCGCTCGCACGAGGGCGTGGTCATCGACGGTGGCCTGTCCACCGCGCAGGTGCACGACGCGGCCCGCATCGCGGCCACCGTCAACGCCGCGGCCATCGCACTCGAGACGATTCTGCCCTGACCCGTGCTAGGGCTGCGGTCGCGTGACGCGCTCCGTGGCCCTTCGGGTGGTGGGAAGCCTCGCCTTCCGGGTGGCCTGCTACTCGGTCATGGTGTGGTGCGCGCTGTACGCCGAGTCGTGGCCCAGCCCCTCGGCTGCCTTGCCCGACGTGCTGCTCGACCGGGTGCCGTACGTGGCGTGGGTCGACCAGAACAATTACCTGGTGTGGCTGGTGGCCTACGTGCCCATCGCGCTGTGGCTGCTGGCCAGGGATGCCGATCGCTTCATCCGGTACATGGTGACCAGCGGCGTGGTGGCGCTGGCGCGCGGCGCGTGCATCATGGTCACCGGCCTGCCGGCGATTTCGGGCGCGCACGGGGCCTTGAGCTTCGAGCAGCGGTGGAGTGCCTGGCTGCACCTGACCACGCCGCTGGGGTTCTTCGATCGCGACAGCGGCGCACGGGTGGCGCTGACGCGTGACCTGTTCTTCTCGGGGCACACCGCGACCACGTTCCTGCTGCTGCTGTACGTGTGGCGCTTCCCCAGGCTGCGCTGGCCCATGCTCGTGGCGCACGCGGTGGTGATGGCGTGCGTGGCGTTCGCGCACCTGCACTACGCCATCGACGTCATCGGCGCGTACGCGGTGACCTTCAGCGTGTACGCGCTGCGGGAATGGGCGCCGGCCCGCGCGACGCCCCGCCCCGACGGCGTCGGTGAGAACGCCACCAGGCTGCTGCCGGCGGGAGCAAGCAGCAACCCGTCGGCTCCGGACAACCGCCTGCCAGCGGCGCGGTCACGTTCTGCTCGTCGGGGCCGTCCTTGAAGGCCCACTTTCGGTGCCGGTGAAGGCGTGCGACTGACCCCTGGGCGTGTACTGGTGGGGAAACACCTGGTGCAGGCCTTCGTCGGGTCGTCTCGAAGGCGCGGTGAGTGAGACTTTCGCTTCATGGCCGAAGACCTCAAGCCGTTGACCTGTGCCGGCTGCGCCGCGCCCATTCCCCTCGGAGAAGCCGACGAGGTGCGGTGCCCGTCGTGTGGCCAGGCGCAACCGCTGCCCGACGAATATCGCGCCCTGCGCGAAGCCCGCCGACTGTCGACGGCCGATGCCCAGGCCCTCGACGCGCTGGTGCGTGACGTGGCCACCCCGCAGCCCGCCTGGAAACGGGTGATGATGTGGGTCGGGTACGGCGTCGGCATCGCCACCCTGGTGGTGCTGGCCATCGGCGCCTCGAGGCTGGCGTCGGCCTGGTGCTCGACGTCTTCTCGGTGGTGCCCATCGCCCTCGCGTGGAGGACCCAGGTCGGGCTCGAGAAGGTCGAGGCGTTGCGCACCGAGCTCGCCGCGAAGCCCGCGACGAACGGCGGCGGGCGGGGGTGCCGTGCGTGTGGCGCACCCCTGACGCTCTCGGCCGGGGCGCTGGTCGCCCGGTGCCCGTATTGCGGTGCCGACAGCCTGGTGACCGTCGATGGCCGTACGGCGAAGGTGGCGAAGACGGCCGCGGCACGATGGCGCTGCTGTTGGCCGGCGGCCCATTGCTGGTGCCGGTGGTGTGCCTGGGCGGGGCGTTGCTGCACGCGTTGGCTGCGTGAGGCCCGACTCCAGCGCTACGCTGCGCCGATGAAATCGACGTGGCCGGCGTTGGTGTTGGCGTTGTGTGCGTGCCCGACGAAACAGGTCTTCCCCGCGCTGGTGACCAGGCCGACCGCTCCACCGCCGGTGACCATCTTCCACGACGTGCGCGTCTTCCCCGCCACCTCGCGCCAGGCGCTCGAGCACCAGGACTTGGTGGTGCGCGGTGGCCTCATCGAATCACTGGCCCCCACCGGTTCGCCCCTGCCCGAGGGCGTGGTCATCGAAGGCGCCGGCCGCACGCTGTTGCCCGGCTACGTCGACTTCCACGTCCACCTCACCGGCACGCCGGCGCCGCCGTGGCGGGTCACCTGGCCCGACGCCGACCACAACGGCCAGGCCTTGCTCGCGGCGGGCGTCACCAGCGCGCAGGACGTGGGCGGCGAGCTCGACGAACTGCTCGAGCTGCGGCGACGCGCGGCGAGCGGCTCGTGGCTGGGCCCCGACTTCACCTTCGCCGGCCCCATCATCACCGCGAAGGACAGCTACCCCGCCAGCATGGTGCGCACGCTGTTCCCCTGGCCGGTGAACCGGCTGGTCGAAAGCCGCTTCGCCGAGCAGATTCGGACCGAGGCCGAGGGCCAGCACGCGGTCGACACGCGGGTGATGGCGGGCGCCCACCACGTCAAGGTGGCCATCGCGCAGGTTCCGCTCGACGCGCCGGTGTACACGCCCGAGCTGCTGGCCTCGGTGGCTCGCGCGGCGCATGCCCGCGGCGTGAAGGTGGTGGCGCACGCCGATTCCGCCGAGCACGCGATGACTGCCGCGCGCGCGGGCGTCGACGCGCTGATGCACGGCATCCACCTGGGCGCGCTCTCGCCGGCCGACGCCGCCGAACTTCAGGCGCGTCACGTGGTGGTGGCGCCGACGCTGGTGGTGTGGGACCGCATCGAGCAGCTCGCCGAGTTCCGCTTCGCGCCCACCGACGTCGAGCGGGGCCTCGAGCCCGCCGACGCCCTGGCGCCCTTCAGCCCCGAGGTGGCGCGCCAGCAGTCGATGCCCCAACCGTTGATGGACTTCATTCACCGCCTGCAGCACGACAAGCCGCAGCGCCTCGAGGCCGTCAGGCGGCTGGTCGAAGCGGGCGTCACCATCGCCGTGGGCAGCGACGCCAGCGGGTCCATCGGCTGTCTGCCCGGCGGCGCCTTCCTCGACGAAATGAAGCTGCTGCACGAAGCCGGCGTGCCCACCGCCGACATTCTGCTGGGCGCGACCTCGGTGCCCGCGAAGTTCATGGCCGGCCCCGACGCGTCCTTCGGCACCATCGAGCCGGGCAAGCGCGCCGACCTGGTGTTGCTCGACGGCAACCCGCTCGAAGACGTGGCCGCCACCTCGCGGCTGGTGCTGGTGATGCAGCGAGGCGTGGCGCTCGACCGGCACCCGCTCCCCCGTCACTGAACGGGCGGCAGACCGGGGTTGCTGGTGCCCGTCTTCGCGCTCGGGTCGAAGGCGGGCAGGGTGATGACGAAGGTCGCTCCCTGACCGGGCCTGCTCTCGACGCGAATGGCCCCGCGGTGGCCTTCGATGATGGACCGTGACACCGACAGCCCCAGGCCCGTGCCCTTGCCCCGGCTCTTGGTGGTGAAGAAGGGCTTGAAGAGCCGCGCCTTGATGTCGTCGGGCACGCCCGGCCCGGTGTCGACCAGGGTCAGCTCGACGTTGCGCTCGACCAGTTGCGTGCGCACCGTGATGCGCTTGAGCTCGGACGCTTCCATCGCCTGGCCGGCGTTGAGCAGCAGGTTGAGCAGCACCTGCCGAAGCTGGTTCGAGTTGGCGCGCACGCCGGGCAGACCGTCGGCCAGCGCGGTGTCGATCTTCACGCCGCTCATGCTCAGTTGGTGGCGGCACAACTGCAGCGCCCCCGCCACCACGTCGTTGATGCCCAGCACCGTGAACTCGACCTCGGGCGGCCGCGAGAACTCGAGCAGGTTCTGCAGAATCTTGTTCGCGCGGAACGCGTCCTGCTCGATGAGCTTGAAGTATTCCTGGTGCTCGACCGGGTCGGTCGACTCGAGCCCCAACTGCGCGAACCCCACGATGCCCACCATGGGGTTCTTCACCTCGTGCGCCACCGACGCGGCGAGCTCGCCGACTGCCGAGAGCTTCTCGCTCTGCATCAACTGCGCGTTGGCTCGCTGCAGCTCGTCGCTGCGCCGCACCAGTTCGCGGCTCATCTGGTTGAGCGCCGAGCCGACTTCCCGCACCTCGCGCGGGCCCGCCACCGGCACCTCGACGCCGAAGTTGCCGCGCGAGAGGTCGGCCATCACCGTCTCGAGCTCGCGCAGGGGCCGCGTCACGCGACGCCCCAGCAGCACCGCCAGGGTCAAGGCCGCGCCGACCGCGCCCAGGGCGAAGAGCAGCGAGCGGCGAGACAGCTCGGTGGTGGCCAGGAAGACCTCGTCGCGCGGCACCTCGGCGATGACCGCGCCCAGCCCGTCACCCACCCGCGCCCACGAGGCCAGCCGCGGCCCCTTCGCCGTGTCGTATTCGAGCGCGCCGCGCGCCACCTTGCCCTCGAGCGCGCCCTTGACCACCGGGTTGTTCGACAGGTCTTCGTGCGAGATGACGCGGGCCGCTTCGGGGTGTGCGAGCACCCGGCCGAGGCGATCGACCAGGAAGACCCGGTACGGCCCGGTGGTCGAGACGGCCGACAGCAGCCATTCGGGTCGGAGGTCGGCGATGATGATGGCGCGGCCGTCGGTGGTCGCCGCCGCCACCCGCACCAGCGCCAGGTCGGGCGCGAGGCTGGCGTTCAGCAGCACCACCCCGGCCGTGGCCACCGCCGCCAGCGGGGCCGGCGCCCCCTTTCGGGCCTCGCTGAGGTCGTCGGCGGTCAGGTTCAACGCGGCCAGGCGCTGCTGGTCGACGAAGAGGAAGCTGCGCTCGAAGCCGCCCTCGCTCTTCTTGAACACCTCGAGCGAGAGCACCGCGTCGTCGGCCAGGAAGAGCGTGCGCGCCCGGCGCTCGGCGTCGCCCGGCGTCGATTCGTATTCCTCGCCGAAGTAGCGCAGCTTCGCCGCCACGCCTTCCACGGTACGGTGCACCTGCTCGGCCACCGTGCCGGCCACCAGCGCGTTGACGTCGTAGACGGTCGCTTCCTTGTCGGCGCGCACCAGCCGGGTGGCGAAGGTGACGTAGAGGCTCATCGCCACCATGAGCACCAGGCCCACCAGCGCGACGATTTGTGTACGGAGCGACCAGCGCACCTAGTACCTCTCCCCCGCCCGGGCCAGGGCCCCGAGCTCGAAGTCCAGAACGTAGCCCAACCGCAGCGCGACGCCGCCTGCATTGAGCCGCGCCAGGGTGGTGTCGAGGCGCGCGTACGAGAAGCCGACCTCGAGCTCGAGTCGCCCCGGTCCCACCGGCCGCGAGAGCGAGACCGCCGCCTCGAGCCCCGGCAGCGCCCCGGTGGTCGAGGCGCCGCTCACCGACACCAAGGCCACCTGCACCGAGGGCCCCACCGCGCCGCGCACCACGAACGAGCCCAGCGGTTGTTGCCAGTTGGCCAGCAGCGAGACGGGCAGCAACCACGCCGAGCCCACCACCTGGAACCCGGGCAGCGGCAGCGAGCCCGCGGCGTGGGCCACCCCCACCCGCAGCTCGACGCCCAGCCGGCGGCGGAAGTACGGGGTGCGCCAGCCCACGGCCAGCGTTCCGGTGAGCGAGGCCTCCGCGCCACCGTTGAACACGCCGCCCACGCCAGCCGACCACCAGAAGCGCGTGGGCAGGGGCCGATGCAGCGGTCGCTCGGCGCGGAAGTTCCGGTCCACCACGGTCAGCACGTCGTCGTCGCTGACCGCGCTCCACCGCACCACCCAGCGCTCGTCGCGGCGCGCGGGCGTGCCCAGCCAGCTCTGCTTCATGGTCAGGGTGGGGGTCGACGAGGTCACCGCGCGCCCCTTCGCGTCGAGCAGCGTGACCTGCACCTCGTCACCCACCACCAGCACCGCCACGTCGACCGCCTCGGGCACGCCCACGAAGAAGGCCAGCGCCGGCGAGAATGGCGACTCTCCGGCGGGCAGGGCGAGCGCCCGCACCCGGACGGTGTGCGCCCCGTCGGCCAGGGGCGGGAGCGTGAGGTGGCTCGTGGGCACGGCGGGCAAGGGGGTGCCGTCGAGCTCGACCTCGTAGCTGGTGGCCTGGGCGCTGGCGCTCCACGCCAGGTCGACCTCGGGGTGCGAGACGAAGAGGTCGGGCAGCTCGGCGAACACCGGCACCGCGAGCGGCTGGAGCACCCGGCGCTCGAACCGGCGCGGCTCGCTGAAGGCCGACAGGTGGCCGCGCGCGTCGCGGGCCTGCACCCGCCACGAATAGAAGCCCGACGGCAGGTCACCGCTCTTCCACGACGGCGTGGTGACGGTGGCCTGCGCCACCGGGCGGGGCGGCTTCTGGTCGTTGAGCAGCTCGACCTTGTAGCTGGTGGCGGTCGGCACCGGCGCCCACGACAGCTCGGCGCGGGTGGCGCCCACCGCTTCGGGGCGCGGCACGGGCGGCGGCAGCCTCACGTGAAAGACGCCCTCGGTGCTCCAGTCACCCGAGGTGCCGTGCTCGTCGACGCCGGCCACGCGCCAGCGGTATTCGCCCGCGCCGTTCGACTTGAAGGCCAGCACCGCGTCCTTCGCGCCCACCGACACCCGGTCACGACCGTCGTTGGTGGCCTCGACCAGGTACGACGACGCACACGCGGCTTCCGCCCACGCCAACTGCACCTGCCCCGCCCCGAGCACCTGGTCGGCGACGGCCTTGAGTCGCGGCGCGCTGACCCGCACCGAAAAGCTGCGTACCGGGCCCGCCGACGAGCGCGTGCCCTTCAGGTCGACCGCGCGCGCCCGCACGTACCAGGGGCCGGGGCCCAGCACGCCCAGCGAGAAGACCGGCCCGGGCTGCTTCATTTCGCGCGCCGAGGCGAAGGTGGCGCTCGGCGAGACTTCCAGCTCGTAGTCCTTCACCAACTTCGAGGCGGCGAGCTCGACCTCGACCCCCTGGCCGCAGGTCACCGTGCCTGCCTCGGCGGGCTTGAGCACCTCGGGCACCACCGAGTCGACGGCGATGGTGCGGGGCGGGCTCCATTCACCCGCGCGACCCTCGGCGTCGATGGACCGCACGCGCAACCAGTGCGTCACCTTGGGCAGCTCTTCCCAGCGGTAGCCGGCGGTGGTCGAGCGGGTCTGCAGCACCACTTCGACGAAGCCGGGGTCGCGGGCAATCTGCAGCTCGTAGGCGCTCGCGCCGGCCACTTCCTTCCACCGCAACACGATGCGCGCCGACTGGGCGAGCGCGACCGAGCCCACCAGGCAGAGCACGAGGGCGAGACGACTCAATGCCCGACCTCGATCTCCGGGTTGTAGAGCTCGGGGGCCTCGGGAATGCCTTTGTGAATGAGCCGGAAGCGGGCGATGGCCGAATTTGCCGAGGCGTCGCGGTCGTCGACCACCCGTACGCGCCAGAACCAGGTGCCCTCGGGCAGTGCCAGCGGCAGCCGGGCCTCGGCCTGGGTCACGTCGTGGGTCAGGGTCACCGGCTCGAAGCCCTGCGAAGGCGAGAGCTCGAGCCGGTACTTCGAGACGCCCACCAGCGGCGTCCACGCGAAGGCCACCACCCCGCCTTCGGGCGCGAGCACCACGTCACCCTGGCGCGGCAGCATGGTCACCGGCGCCACGTCTTCCGAGAACACGAAGCGCCGCGCTTCCGACAGCGCGCCGCCCTGGGCGTCGACCACCCGCCACCAGCTCACGCCCACCGCCGGGCGCTCGAGCGTCAGCGTGCCGCCCACCGCCGGCACGTCGCGGTCGAGGAAGGCGAAGAAGCGATCTCTGGCCACCTGCACCCGCGCGCCGGGGCTCACCGCGCCCGACCAGGTGAGGCTCAAGGCCGGAGGCGCACCGCTGAAGACGCGGGTCAGGTTGGCCGCCGGCTCGCCCAGCTCGACGGGCCAGGGCTTCTCGGCCACCACGCCGTTCTGCGACGCGCTCGCTCGCTGGCCCTGCGCCAGCGTGGTCTTCGAGCCCTGGTGCGCGACCGCGGCGCTGCCCTTCTTCACCGCCACCGCCAGCGTGCCCTGGGCGAGCTCGACGCGGGCCTCGCTCGAGCGGCCCAGCTGCGCGGTGCCGTTGGGGGTCTGAATGTCGAGCGTGACCTCACCCACGCGACCCGACACGCTGCCCTGCCGCAACTGCAGGGTGCGCACGCCCTGCTTCGGCACTTCCACCACCACCAGCGAGCGCTCGTCGAGGTCGAGCTCGGTGCCGTCGTCGAAGTGCAGGGTCGCCGCCGCGCCCGGAGGCACGAAGACCGCGTCACCCTCGAAGACCCCCATGTCGCGCGCCAGGCGTTGCCAGCCGAGCATGGCGGCGGGCCGACGCTTCACCTCGCCGCTGGCAGCGCGCACCGCGGCCAGGGGCGTGAGGTCGGTGCGAACGGGCGCGGCGGGCGGGGTGAAGGCGAAGGCCAGCGAGACGGTGGCCACGACGGCGCCGAGCCCAGCGAGCTGGACGTCGCGCGCGTCGGCCATGCGTCAGTCCTGTTCACCGCGGCGCTTGAGCCCGGGGGCGATGTCGGTGACCACCGCCACCACCCGGTCGCGCAGCGCTTCGAGGGGCGTGCCAGTGCGCGCGTTCTCGAGCGCGACGCTGACCGCGTCGGTGACCGCATCGAGCGTGGGAAAGGGCTTGAGCAGCACCACGTCGGGCTGCGCGTCGCCAAGCTGGAAGGGCTGCGGGTGGGCGGTCATCAGCACCACCGGCAGGGTGGGCCAGGCGCGGCGCACCTCGGCCATCACCTCGAGGCCGCCGAGGCCCGGCATGAGCTTGTCGACCACCACGCACGAAAAGCCACCGTCCTGCAGCAGCCCGAGGCCCACCTCGCCCGCAGGCGCCGTCACCACGTCGAAGCCCGCGCGCAGCAACACCCGGCCGACCAGGTCACAGACCTCTCGCTCGTCGTCGATGACGAGCACCTTCACGGAACGGCCACCTTCGCCGCGAGCGCCTTCTCGCAGATGTCGGTGATGTCGTGCACCCCGAAGGGCTTGGTGACGTAGGAATAGACGCCCAGGTCGGCGGCATGGCTGCGGGTGGCCTCGGTGGGGAAGCCGGTCATCAGCACGGCCTGCAGCGCGGGGTTCTTCTCGCGGGCGCGGCGCAGCACCTCGAGCCCGTCGATGCCTGGCAGGTTCTTGTCGGTGATGAGCAGGTCATACCCGCCGGCCGAGAGCAGGGTCAGCCCTTCCTCGGCGGTGTCGACCAGCGAGACGGTGTGGCCACGCTTGACCAGCACGCGTTCGAGCAGCATGCGCGCCGAGCGATCGTCGTCGATGACCAGAATGCGACTTGGAGGAACTGCGGCCATTGCGGCGACCAGCATAGTCGAAAGGGCTCGATCGCGGTCGCTTTCCCACGTAGCCACCGTTTCATGAAGCTGCTGGGGCTTGACCTGGACGGAACGTTGTTGCGCCCCGATCAGACGGTCGCGCCCGAAGACCGCCAGGCCATCATCCGCGCGCAACAGGCCGGGGTGGTGGTGACCATCGTCACCGGGCGGCTGCTGGGCAGCGCAGTGCGGGTCGCGAAGGACGTGGGGCTCGTCGGGCCACTGGTCTGCGCCGACGGCGGCCTGGTGGCCCACACCAGCGGTGAGGTGCTGGTGCGCTCGCCCCTGCCCCTGGCCGAGGTGACCCACGCGGCAAGGGTGGCCGAGGCCCAGGGCCTGGGCGCCTTCACCATGCTCGACGACGAGATTCACTACGACGCCAGGGCCACTGAGCACGCCCGCTACGCGTCGGGCTGGTCGTCGAACCTCACCGCGCAGGCCCGCTTGCTGGGCAGCCCGGCCATCGGCCCGCACACGCTCGGGCTCATCGCATTCGGGCCGCAGCAGGCCATCGACCGCGCGCGGGAACAGGTGCATCAGCACTGCCCCAACCTCGAGACCCTGGTCTTCGGCCTGGCGAAGGGCGACTGGGCGCTCAAGCTGACCCCGCGTGCCGTCGACAAGGGCACGGGCGTCGCGCATCTGGCTCGGCAACTGGGCGTGGCCCAGGCCGACGTGGCGGTCATCGGCGACTGGCACAACGACGTGCCGATGCTGAAGTGGGCGGGGCACTCGTTCGCCATGGGGCAGGCGTTGGACGAGGTGAAGGCGCACGCCAGGCACGTGCTGACCGCGACCTCGGCGACGGGCGGTGGGGTGGCCGAGGTGGTGCAGAAGCTGCTGGGCCGCGCTCCGCACCTTTGAAGTCGACTCGGCCCCCCGTTCCCGGCCAGTCTCGGGCCCCCATGACCGCGTTCGACGATTCTCTCCGCGAAGCCGAGCGCCACGTGAAGCGCGTCGACCCCAGACTGGGCAAGGTCATCACCCGCGTCGGCCCCTGCCAACTGACGAAGTCGGCCCGCTTCGAGCCCTTCTCGGCGCTGCTCAATTCCATCGCCCACCAGCAGCTCAACGGCAAGGCCGCGCAGACCATCGTTCAGCGGGTGAAGGACCGCTTCGCCGGCGGCGACTGGCCCGACGCGGCGACGATGGCGAAGGCGCGCCTGCCCTCGATGCGCGCGTGCGGCCTGTCCACCGCCAAGTCGTTGGCCATTCGCGACCTCGCCGCCAAGACGCTCGACGGCACGGTGCCCACCGCGCGCGCGCTGCACAAGATGCCCGAGGCCGAGATCATCGAGCGGCTGACCCAGGTGCGCGGCATCGGCCAGTGGACGGTCGAGATGATGCTCATGTTCCGCCTGGGCCGGCTCGACGTGCTGCCGGTGGACGACTTCGGCGTGCGTAAGGGCTTCACGCTACTCATCGGTGAACAGGAGATGGTCACCAAGAAGGCGCTCGCCACCTACGGCGAGAAGTGGGCGCCGTACCGCTCGGTGGCGGCCTGGTACCTCTGGCGGGTGACCGACGGTGGCTGAGCCGAAGAGCGACCTCGAGTCGATGGGGTACCAGCAGGAACTGCTGCGCGACATGGGCGCGTTCCAGAACTTCGCGCTCTCGTTCTCGGTCATCTCGATTCTCACCGGCGCGGTCACGCTCTACGCGCACGGGCTCGACTGGGGCGGCCCGCTGGTGATGACGGTGGGCTGGCCGCTGGTCTCCTTCTTCACGCTCTTCGTGGCGATGTCGCTGGCCGAGCTGGCGAGCGCGTTCCCCACCGCGGGCGCGCTCTACCACTGGGCTTCCATCCTCGGGGGCACGGGGGCGGGCTGGGCCACCGCGTGGTTCAACACCCTGGGCCAGTTCGCCATCACCTGCACCATCGACTACGGGCTGGCCGAGTTCGTGGTGGGCCTGCTCAAGCTGACGGCCGACCGCCCGCACACGCTCGCGGTGTTCACCGTCATCCTCTTCAGCCACGGCGTGCTCAACCACGTCGGCGTGCGCATCGTCTCGGCGCTCAACATGGTCTCGGCCTGGTACCACGTGGCGGGGGTGGTGCTGCTGGTGGGCGCGGTCGGCTTCTTCGCGCCGATGCAGCCGGTCAGCTTCCTCTTCACCTCGCACACCCACGAAGGCAGCACGCCGCTCTACGGCTTCTTCGTGGCGCTGCTGCAGGCGGGGTGGACCTTCACCGGCTACGACGCCTCGGCGCACGCCAGCGAAGAGACGAAGGACGCGGCGACCAACGCGCCCCGGGGCATCATGACGGCGGTCGTCGCCAGTGCGGTGGCGGGCTGGGTGATGCTGCTGGCGGTGACCCTGGCCATTGGCGAGCTCGACGCGGCGGTGGCGAAGGGCTCGGGCTCGTTTGCCTTCATTCTCGAGCAGGCGCTGCCGCGCGCGGGCAGGTGGCTGGTGCTGGTGACCATCGCCGCGATGTGGTTCTGCGGGCTGTCGAGCGTGACCAGCAACTCGCGCATGCTCTACGCCTTCGCGCGCGACGGCGGGTTGCCGTTCTCGAAGCACCTGGCGCGGGTCTCGCCGCGCTTCCAGACGCCGGCGGTGGCGGTGTGGGTCAGCATCGCCATGGCCATGCTCATCTCGGTGGCGACCAGTGTGTATTCGGTGATGGCGGCGCTCTCGACCATCGCGCTCTACGCCAGCTACGTGGTGCCAGTCTTCTTCGCGCTGCTGGCTCGACGTCGCGGCTGGCCGCGCACCGGGCCCTGGTCGCTGGGCCGCTTCGGCGCGGTGGTCAACGTGGTCGCCGTGGCCTGGGTGGCCTTCATGCTGGTGTTGCTCTCGCTGCCACCCAACGAGCTGGCCGGCCTGGCCTTCGCGGGGACGGGCGTGGTGCTGGTGGTGGCCTGGTTCGGGGGCGTGCGCACCCGCTTCAAGGGCCCGGCGAGCCTGGGCGTGGGCGGGGGTGGTCGATGAGGCGTGCGAGGAGCGCGGTGCTCCTGGCGAGCCTGACCCTCGGCGCGTGCAGCGCACCGCGCGGCGGTGCCGACGCCGGCGCGGTGGACTCGGGCGACCCGGTCGTCGAGCTCGATGGTGGAATCGACGCGGGTTCGCCGCCCGACGCGGGGCCCTGCGACGCCAGCCTGTGCGTGGTGGCCATCGTCGACCAGCCAGACGGCGGCGGCGGGCGCGCGACGGGCTTGTTGGCCAATGCCAGCACGCCCGAGACCCCCGACCTCTTCACCGTGTTGCTCGACGTCTCGACGGGCACGGCCAGAACGCGACTCCACCGCCGCACGTTCGGGGTCGAGGCCGATCTCGAGCTCGACGCCGGGTACGTCTGGGCCATCGCCGGCAGCACCGACGACTTCTGGGTGGTGGGAGACCGGGTCGACCACGTGGTGGACGGCGGTTCGACGCTCACGCCCTGCGGCACGGCGGTCTTCTGGACCGGCGTCGACGTCGACGACCGCGGCGCGCTGCTGACGGGCAACTTCGGCACCTTTTCGCTGGTGTGCGCCGGCACCGCGGGGGTCGTCGCCAGCAGCAACGACGGCGGCCAGTGGGTCGACGCCGCCAGGTTGAGCGACGGCGGGCTGTACGTGGTGACCCAGTTCGGCGCCATCGTGCGCGACGGGCTCGAGGTGCATCGGCTGGCGGGCGCGGCGAGCCTGTCCACGAGCTTCCTGCTGAGGCAGCGCGACGACCGGGTGTGGGCCGCGTCGTGCGAGGGCACCGTCGGTGAGGTGGCCATTCTCTTTCCCGATGGAGGCGTGGCCGACTTCGATGCCGGCACCTGCGTGGGCGCGATGGCCCTGGCCAGCGGCGACGAGGCCTGGCTCGCCGGCGGCGCCGCGGGTGGAACGGTGTGGCGGTTTCGAAGCGACGGCACCACCGAGGCGAGCGTGAATGGGGTGCCGATGGCCACCGGTTCGCTGCTGCTCACCGCGACTTCGCTCTTCGCTGCGGGGGCCTCGGCGGGCGAGGTGCCCCGAGTGGTGCAGTACCATCTGGCCGGTCGCTGAGGTCTTCGTCCATCGACCCAGGGCGTGTTCGTCGGCGCGTCGACCCTCATGCTCGACGGCGTGGCGGTGGCCGCCGACGCGGTGAATGGCTGGGCGTGGAGCGATGGCGCCCGGGGCACCGTCACGTTGCCTGGCCAGGCCTGCACGGCGGCGCGGGCGTCGAGTGCCGCGACGGTCGAGGTCGTCGTCACCTGCGCCACCGACGCGTCGGTACCGGTGGTGGGTCCGTGACGCGCTGACGTCACGACGGTTGAGGGCCTGGCGCGGCGAAGTCTTCCGCGAACTGCGCCTTCGCCGCCGCGAGCACGCCCGCATCGTCGAGCACCGTGCCGACCTCGCGGTTGTTGCCCAGCCCGCCCCCGGTGAAGTTCTGCGAGCCGAAGAAGGCCTGCGAGTCGGTGATGAGGGCCTTGGCGTGCAGGTAGCTGCGGGTCAGGTACTGGGTGGGAATGCCCGCCGCCCGCAGCGCCTTCACCGCCGGCGCGTTCTTGGGCCCCAGGTGCCCAATGGGCTGGTCGCCCAGCAGCACCTTCACGTCGACCCCGCGCTTCTTCGCGTCGACCAGCTTCTGCAGCAACTGCGGGTCGTCGAGCGACTGGTTGTAGACGCACAGCGTGGTCTTCGCCGAGTCGATGACCTGGTACACGCGCGAGCGAACGTTGTCCGGCGTCACCACCAGGTTGGTGAAGCTGGCCGTCGAGGTGGGCGTGCGCGACCAGTCGGCCTCGAAGAGCGTCTGGGCCTCGGTCAGGCTCTTCGCGCGGGTGTCGCCCACCCAGAAGTCGCGCGAGTTCGCCGACTCGAGCTCGTTGCCGCCCAGGCCGTACCGCACCAGGTTGCCGCTTCCCAGCAGCAGCTCCTGGTGGTCGATGAGCAGGAACTTCGCGTGGTCGACGTTGTGCGACGAATCGAACTGGGGCGGGGTCGGCTTGAGCTCGATGCCTGAGGCGGTGAGCACCTTCGAGATGGCGTCGAAGTTGCTCGAGCCCACCGTCTTCGGCTCGAGCATCACCCGCACCTTCACGCCGCGCCCGGCCGCCGCGAGCAGCGCCGCCGTCACGTCGGGGTCACCGACCTGGTAGATTTCGAGGTCGATGCTGCGCTTCGCCGAGTTGAGCGCGTTGAGAATCGGCTGCACGGTCGAGGCCGGCTGCTCGTACAGGTGCACCGTCTCGGGCTGGAGCAGCCCCGCCTTGGTCGCTCCGTGACGCACCGTCGACAGGTCGGCCTGGAACGAGGTCAGTACCTTCGTGGCCGAGGTCTTCACCGGCGCGCCAGGCCCCACCACCGGGTCGGGTTTGCCGGGCAGCCACCCATCGCCATCGGTGATGGCGGTGCCCACGTCGAGCGTCGAGGTCTTCTTCACCGCCACGTCGACGCCGTCGTCGGTCAGCCGCAGCACGGTCAGCGTGCTGGCCGGGTTCAGCTCGGCGGCCGGCGTGAGCACCACGTGTACGTCGACGCCTCGTTTGGCCGCATCGACCAGGTGAGTCTGCAGCGCGTTGTCGTCGAGGCTGGCCACGCGCAGGTACAGCCGCGTCTTCGCGCCGTCGATGAGCGCGAGGGTGGGGTTGGTGACGGTGGGGCCGCCGGCGGTGGCGGCGTGCGTCGTCGTCGCCGCGGTGAAGGTGCTGGCCGGGGTCGTCGAGGTGGCGGTCGCCGTCGCGGTCGCTGGGCTCGGGGTGGCGGGCGCCGGGGGCGGCTGCACGGGCGGGCTCGTACCGGTTCGGGTCACGCGATGGGGCATGACGCGACGATAGATCAAGCCGGCGTCCGCCCCTAGACTGGCGGGCCCCATGACTGCTCAGCCCTTCACCCGCAACCACACCGACCACTCGAACGACACCGGCTACCAGTTCGAGTTCCACTGCGACAAATGCGGCAACGGCTACCGGTCGACCTGGCAAGCCAGCACCCTGGGCATGGCCGCCGGCGTGTTGCGCGCGGCGAGCAGCCTCTTCAGCGGGCTCTCGAGCGTCGGGTCGGGCGCCAGCCAGGTGAAGGACCTGCTGCGCGGCCCTGCCTACGACTCGGCCTTCAAGGAGGCCATCGAAGAGATTCGCCCCAAGTTCCACCAGTGCTCGCGCTGCGGCAAGTGGGTCTGCCCCGAGGTGTGCTGGAACGCCGAGCGCGGCATGTGCGAGGAGTGCGCGCCCAACCTCCAGGAAGCGGCGGCGTCGGCCCAGGCCCATGCGGCGGTCGAGCAGGTCAACGAGCGCGCCCGGAAGAGCGACCAGACCGAAGGGCTCGACATGACCGCCAAGCAGAGCGCCGCCGGCGCGACGTGCAGCAAGTGTCAGGCAGCGCTGCCTCCCAACGCCAAGTTCTGCGTGGGGTGTGGCACCAAGGTCGCTGCGGCCGCGAAGTCGTTCTGTGCCGACTGCGGTGCCGAGCGCGCGGCGGGCGCGAAGTTCTGTGCCGAGTGCGGCAAGCCGGCCTGACTCGAGGGGCCGACGGCTGCTGGCTCGAAAGGGGAAGCTGAACGGGGTGGGCGTTGGCCCTGCCCGAACGTGCATCAGCCCATCTCGTTCGCGCGGTCTGGTCTGGGAAGAAAATCGAGCGTCACTGGATCCTCGCCAGGCGAGGTTGCAATGACGTTCGTTTCGAAACGCTGCGGGTGGAGCGCCGCCACGAGCACTTGGCCCTGCGCCCGTTCGCCTCTACCCTCGCGGCCGGGGAAGCGCCGGGGTCGCGCGCCTGTTCACCCCCACAGGGAGCGTCACGCGTGTCCGACGAGCACATCAACGCCTTTCGCCAGGTGCCGCGCACCGGCGTCATCTACGTCACCACCGAAGCGACCCGCCTGGGCTTCAGCCCGACGGACCCCGGCTGGTGCAACCTGGGCCAGGGCCAGCCCGAGACCGGGCCGCTGGACGGCGCGCCCGCGCGGGTGGGGCAGGTGGCCATCGCGCCTGACGACCTCGAGTACGCCCCGGTCGCCGGCCTGATGGAGCTGCGGGTCGCCATCGCCGAGCTCTACAACCGGCTCTACCGCCGCGGAAAGAAGTCGCAGTACACGTGGGAAAACGTGGCGGTCAGCGGCGGTGGTCGCGCCGCGCTCACCCGCGCCACTGCCGCGCTGGGCCAGGTGAACCTGGGTCACTTCCTGCCCGACTACACCGCGTACGAAGAGCTGCTCGACATCTTCAAGGCCTTCACGCCCATTCCCATTCTGCTCGAGGGCGAGCGGGGCTACGCCTTCACCGCCGACGACCTGCGCCGCGAGATTCTGGGTCGGGGCCTGTCGGCGCTGCTGCTCTCGAACCCCTGCAACCCCACCGGCAAGGTGGTGCAGGGCGAGGAGCTCGAGAAGTGGGTGGCGGTCTGCCGCGAGCTCGAGTGCACGCTGCTGGTCGACGAGTTCTATTCGCACTACCTGTGGAACACGCCGCCGGGCACGCTGCCGGTCGAGAGCGCCGCGCGCTGCGTGGAAGACGTGAACCGCGACCCCATCGTCATCTTCGACGGGCTGACCAAGAACTGGCGCTACCCGGGCTTCCGCATCACCTGGACCGTGGGGCCGCGCTCGGTCATCGACGCGGTTGCCAGCGCCGGCAGCTTCCTCGACGGCGGCGGCAATCGACCCACGCAGCGCGCGGCGGTGGCCCTGCTGGAAGAAGGCCACGTGGTCGCCGAGACCACCGCCATTCACCGCGCCTTCCGCGACAAGCGCGATCGCTTGCTCTCGGGGCTGCAGCGGCTGGGCGTGCGGGTCGACCGCGCGCCCGACGGCACCTTCTACGTCTGGGGCAACGTGGCGCACCTGCCCGCGCCGCTCAACGACGGCATGGTCTTCTTTCGCGCCGCGCTCGAGAAGAAGGTCATCGTGGTGCCCGGGGAATTCTTCGACGTGAACCCCGGCAAGCGCCGCAGCTCGCGGGCCTCGCGGTTCCGCCAGTACGTGCGCTTCAGCTTCGGGCCCTCGATGGCCACGCTCGAGACCGCGCTCGGTCGGCTCGAGGCGCTGGTGACCGGCCGGCTCGGCCCGCGCTGAGCGAACCTTCCCGACACGACGATGCCGGGAGCCGAAGACCACTCGCACTCCCGGCATCAGTCACTTCAACCAGCGGGGGGACCTACTGGTTGTAGTGCACGTCCTTGATGGCGGCGACGCTGCCCGGACCGTGGCAGATCATGCACTGCTCGACGTTGAGCGCGGCGTTGGCGCGCGTGTCGTAGATGGTCGCGCCGTTGTTGACCATGTGGGCCCGCGCCATCGAGGTGTCGTGGCACCCGAAGCAGTTGTTGGCGATGGGCGAGATGACCAGCGTGCTCGAGGCCGCCTGCACCGTGGCCTGGGTGCTCGCGTTGTACGAGAAGCCCGCGCCGTAGTTGTAGCCACCGTCGGCGACCACGTAGGGGCTGATCGAGATGGCCGCTGCCGTCTGCCCACCGTCCGCCGCGAGGGTCACCGCGTCGTAGGTGCCGGTGGCGACCGTCTGCTGCATGCGGTTCGCCAGGTTGGCGTCGGTGTACCAGGCGTTGCTGAAGTCATACATGCCCGGGTTGTGGCAGGTCTCGCAGTAGTTCAGGCGACCGGGGTATTCGACGTCGAAGAAGCCGGTGACCGTGGGCTCGTCGATGGTCGCGCCCACCGCGTGCCAGTTGTACGGCACCTGGCGAATGTTCGCGGCGTGAATGGCGTGAATGAAGCTGCCGCTGCCGGCCGTCCACCCGCTCGAGGTGCGGTTGGGGTTGTGGCAGAAGGCGCAGGTCGCCGAGTCGTTGCGCTGGCCCGAGTGGTAGCTGGGCGAGATGCCCAGCTCGTTGTGGCAACTGTTGCACTTGGCCGCGGTGACGATCTGCCCGTTGGTCGAGGTCGACGCCGTCGCGCCACGCCGCCCGGTGAAGCCGGTCGCCACCTTCCACACGTTCTTCGCGGGCAACGACAGCCCGCCCACGCCGCCGTCGTACGGGTACTTGGGCAGGTTGGTCTGCACCAGCGGCGGGGTGCCGCTGATGGAATACGTGTAGCCCAGGCCGCAGGTCAGCATCGTGCCAGTGGTGGGCACCTTGCCGCTCATCACGGTCGCCGTGTAGTAGCCGTTGGTGTCGGGGCCTACGAGGGTGCCGGTGGGCGAGCCGTTCCAGATGGTGCGCAGGTACACGCTCGCCGAGGCGTTGAAGTCGGCGGGGGTGGCCAGGCCGTCCTGGGGCACGGTGTAGACGCAGTACACGCTGGGGCTGCCCACGAAGCCGTCGAGCAGTTGGTTGCCGCCGTCAGCCACGTTGAAGACCACGCCGGCGTCGTTCTCGACGAAGCGGAACTTCACGACCGGGAACAGGTAGCCTGCGCCGGCGTCGGTGGTGGTGACGCTGCTGATGTCGTAGCTGAACACGCGGCCACCGGGAGGCGGGGCCAGAATGTTCCCCAGCCACGAGGCGTTGGTGTTCGGGGTGCCGCCGGCCGCGGCCGGGGTCTGCAGCGAGTTGTTCGGGTCGGGAGGCGCGATCGCCAGGTGCTCGGTGGTGATGACGTCGGGCGTGTGGCACAGCGTGCAGGTGTTGTCGTTGGGCGCGGCGATGGCCATCGGGCCGTGGTTGGTGCCGGTGACGAAGTCGACATTGTCGTGGCACGCCCCGCAGGCGCGGCGGTTGGGCCTGTTCTTCCAGTTGTCGGCCTTGGCCGCCGAGCTGTGGCACTTGTTGCAGTTGCGCACGTCCTGCGGGAAGGCGAACGAGTTGATGTTCGTGCCCAGGCCCGCGTAGGGGCCCGTGAGGCTGAGCTTGTCGCCGTTGTGAATCTTGTGGGCGAAGACCGGCAGGTTGATGACCGCTTCACCGCGGAGCACCTGGACCGTGGTCTGGCCGGTTGGCGGCGTCATCACCCCGAAGGCGTCGATGCTGGGCTCGGCGATGATGGCGTTGCCGGTGATCTTGTTGCCCGAATACTTGCGCTGGTCGTTGTGGCAGACCACGCAGTAGCGGGTGTCGTAGCGCTGGCCGCCGTGGAAGGGCGTGGTGCCGCCGACGTTCAGGGCGCTGGCGCGCCACTGGTTGTGGCACGTCAGGCAGTTCGACACGTTCACCTTGTCGTTCTGGCCGTCGACGTTCGCGCCGGTGGCGGGAATGAAGTCGAAGGTCACGTCGACCGGCCGGAACATGTTGTCCGAGCGGGCGAAGCGCATCGCGAAGCGGTGCACGGCGTTGGGGTCGAAGGCCACGCCCGCGATGGCCAGGCCGCCGTCATAGGCAGTGGGGTTCACCACGTCCTTGAGGAACGTGTAGGTGTAGGTGCCGTCGCCGTGGTCGACCAGGTTGGTCGCGGTCGCGGTCTCGGTGCTCGCCGTGCAGGTCGCGCAGTTGGTGATGTGCGAGACCCAGGTGTCGAGGCCCAGGCCGTTGCCCGCGTCGGGCGTGGTGTCGCCCGGCACCAGTTGCAGCAGCGCGATGCCGGCGAAGTTCGCCACCGGAATGTTCTTCATCGCCGAGCCCTTGAGGTTGCGCACGGTGAAGTTCACCACCGGCCTGGGGTCCTTCGAGACGCTCTGCACGGTGACGGTGAAGTCGTTCTGCTGCAGGTCGAGGTTGGTCAGCAACTGGAAGTCGAGAATGTCGTTGGCGTTCTCTCCGTTGGTGCCGTCGTGCAGGGTGACCGAGGTGCCGTCGGTGCAACTGACGGTCTTGGTGCCGGCATCGGCATCGGTGGTGACGGTGCACGAGGTGCCGTTGACGCCGTTGGCGCCCGCGTCGCCGTTGGCGCCGTTCTGGCCGTTCTGGCCGTTCTGGCCGTTCATGCCGTTCTGGCCATTCGTGCCGTCCTTGCCGCTGGTGACGGTGGTGGTCGACCCGTCAGGGCAGGTGATGGTCGCCGACCCGTTTCCGTTGTCGGTGACCGTACAATTCTTCGCCGCCGTGCCGCCGCCGCAGCCCGCCAGCGCGAGGCACCCAATGATGATGGTTCTGAGTTTCATGTGCTTTCCCCTGTGATCGGCTGGACTGCGACTTTTCCCGCCCGGTCCCAGTGCAAGAAGGCGTGCGCCTCTATTCCCGCGATTTGTCTGGGCGCGTCAGCGAGCCGGGACGCACATTTCGCGCCGAGTCAGGGGGCCGCGAGCGTTTTGCGCAGTTCCGGGGGGTTGCGTTGGTAACAAGAGTGTCATGTCGAGGGAGCCAGTTCGGCCTGCAACCACCTGATCCAACCCTTCGTGATGGATCAGCCGACCACTATGATGCCCCGGGTGCGGCTCCAGGCCTTCCACTGTCCGAGCTGCGGCGCTCCCATCGACGTGCCTGAACACGCGGCGCGCGTCACCTGCACCTGGTGCGCGGCCTCGCTGGTCATCGACGGTGCCCGCGTCTCGGGCCACCGGCAGGTTCCGCCGGGCGACGGCGAGCCGGCCGAGCGACCTCCGTACCCCGAGCCCGACGTCACGCTCTCGACCTGGGAAGCGCCGCGGTTCGAGCTCTCGTTCCTCGAGCAACCCGTCGAGGCGCCGCCCCAGGTCTTCGCCTGCTTCGAACTGCCCGAGGCCCGCTTCGCCATGGTCTGGCTGCGGGTGGTCGACGAGCGGGGAAAGGCCCGCGCCGACGTGCCGCTGGACCCGGCCTTCGCGGCGCTGCGCCAGTCGCTGACCGAGGACCTCGACCCGGGGCTGGCCGCCAACGTGGCGCTCGACACGCTCTGTCGCAGCCGCTTCGACTGGCGGCTCGAGTGCGCGGTGTTGCTCTTCGAGCCTCGCCGCATGCGGGTGGTGCCGTACCTGGCGGGCTGCCGCGATTCGCTGGTCTGGGCCAGCTCGGAGCAGGGCCGCGCCATCGTGCCCGCCCAGCGCCACGACGCGCTCGAGCGCAAGATGCTGCGCGAAGCGGCCGACCATTTCTCGAATGGCGAACCCCTGCGGCTGGCGGCCGACGACCTGGTGGTCTTCGCTTCGGCGGGCTACCTGCATCGCGGCGGCACGGGCTCCGGCGAAGGCACCCGCGCCCTGCTCGACACGCTCAACGCGCACCTGGGCGAAGCGCCGCTGCGGGTGGTGACCCTGGCCAAGAACGCCTTCTGGGACGGGTACCAGACCCAGCACCGCCGCAAGAACGTGGGGCCGCCAGTGGGGCCCGTGCAGGTGGCGGCGGTGCGCGCGATTCTGCCGCCCCGGGCCAGCGCCCTGCCCGACGGTTTTTCGGTGACGACCCACCGCACCCGCAGGTTCGAACTCTCGGCCCTGGTGCGCACCGGCGACCAGCACCGGCTGCTGCCGTTGCACGACGACCGCCACGCCTTCGTGTTGCTCTCGGCGCCCGCAGGCTCGTCGCTGCCGCCCGCCGCTCTCGACGCCGTCTGCGCGGCGATTTCGAAGGTGCTCGACCGACGCGACCACGGCGACAACGAGAACCCGCGCCAGGCCGGGCGGGAAGCGTCGTCGGCGCTGGGCCTGGCGGGCGCGCGGCTGCACGTCATTCAGCTCTTCGACCGCCACCAGCGCGTGAAGTACTTCGACCACGGGTGGAAGCACGCCCTCGCGCTGGGGCCGCGCGGCCTCAAGGGCGACTCGCAGCAGCAGTTCGATTCGGGCGGAGAGGCCACCGTGCACGCCGGCAGCCGGCTCTTCTTTCCCGGCGGTGCCAGCTACGAGGGCGAGCACGCCACCGCCGAATCGCTGGCCAACGAGTGGAACGGCGGGCGCGCCTCGCGGCTGTACGAGGCCTTCTGCGACCACTGGAAGACCCGAAAGACCCCCAACGCCCTCGACCTGCTGGCCCGCGCGCTGCTGGCCGACCAACCGGGCGCCGACCTCACCGGGCTGGTGGTGGTGACGGGCGTGGAGCCCACCTGAACCTTGTGTAGGGTGCGCCTTCTCCATGCGCGCCACCCCGTTCCTGCTGTCGTTGCTGCTGCTCACCGGCTGCCCGAAGAAGCCGGTGGCGCCGACCGAGGCCACCCTGCAGGGTTCGGGCTTCTCGGTGCACGTGGTGGCCAGCCCCTTCGCGGTCTCCATCGTCTCCGCCGACGGCACCCATCGCCTGGACACCCAGGGCGGCCCGCGCTTCACCTTCGACGAGCACACCTACGAGACCCAGTTGGTGCCGGGGTGGGACGGGTACCGTTCGCACGAGCGGCCGTGGACCACCGTGACCGACGGCCAGTTGGTCGGCGCCGACGCCAGCTCGGCGACCGTCACCTTCGCCACCGCCACCAGCCCCGTCACCGTCGTCATCTCGGTCGACGGCACCACCGTGCGCTACCGCCACCAGCTCGACGACAAGCACTTCAACAAGACCGCGCTCGCCTTTGCGTTGGCGGCGGGCGACCACTTCTTCGGCATGGGTCAGCGCACCGCCAGCGTCGACCATCGCGGGCTGATGCTCTACTCGTGGCCCGAGGAAGGTGGCCTGGGTGGCGGAGAAACCGTCGACGCAGGGCCGGCCAACCCGTACCCGAACGGGCCGTCGATGACGTACTTCCCCGTGCCGTTCTTCCATTCCACCCGCGGGGTCTCGACGCTGGTCGACGTCACCCGTCGCAGCGAGGTGCACTTCGGCAGCGACGCCGACGCCCCGAACGAGCTGCGGGTCGCGGTCGACGACACCGTGCTGGCCCTGGTGCTCTTCGTGCGCGACCGCCCGCTCGAGGCCATCGACGACTACACCGCGCTCACCGGCCGGCCTCCCGTTCCCGCGCCCTGGGCGTACGGCCCGCGCCGGCGCATCAACCGCGGCGCCATCGTCGAGGGCCAGCCCGAGTGGGCGCTGATGCGGCAGCGGCTCTTGCCCATCACCACCGTCGACGACGCCATGCACTCGCTGCCCTCGTATTCGCAGAAGGGCGACGAGGCGACCTACCAGGCGTGGACCGCGTTGCTGCACGCCAACGGCTACAAGGCCATGGACTACAACAACCCCTACGTGTCGGCCTCGGCGGCCAACAGCGCTCCCGACTACGCCTTTGGCGCGGCGCACGGCTGGTTCGAGCAGGCGCCCGATGGCGGCTCGGCCACCACCTTCTTCTTGTCGGGCGGGCCGCAGACCGTCTCGAGCGTCGACCTCACCAACCCCGACGCAGTGGCCTGGTTCCAGGGGCTGCTGAGCCGCTCGTTCGACCTCGGCTACGACGGGTGGATGCACGACTTCGGCGAATACGTCGCGCACAGCAGCGCCTTCCACGACGGCCGCCGCGGTGACGAGGTGCACAACGCCTTCCCGGTGCTCTCGGCGAAGGCGATGTACGAGCTGCTGCAGCGCACGAAGCCCGGCGACGCGCACGTCTTCACCCGCTCGGGCTACACCGGCAGTCAGCAGTGGGTACTCGAGGACTGGGGCGGTGACCCCGAGGCCAGCTTCGACCAGACCGAAGGGCTGCCGGCGATGCTGCGCGGCGGGCTCAACCTGGGCCTGGTGGGCGTGCCGTACTGGAGCACCGACATCGGCGGGTACAAGTGCATCACCACCGCGCCGCACGACAAGGAAATGCTGGTGCGCTGGTACGAGATGAGTTCGCTCTCGCCCATGATGCACGACGAAGACGCGTGCTCGAACCCGCTGGGCGGCAACCAGACCAAGGCCCGGCTGTGGGACGACGTGCAGACCCAGGACATCTGGCGCAGCGCGGCCGGCCTGCACACCCGGCTGGCGCCGTACTTCCGCGCGCTGGCGCTCGAGGCGCACGCGCACGGCACGCCCATCACCCGGCACCCGGTGCTCTTCTACCCGCAGCTCGCCGACGCGTGGACCGTCGAGGACTCGTTCTTCGTGGGCCCCTCGCTCTACGGCGCGCCGGTGGTGCGTCGCGGGCTCACCACGCGCCAGGTGTGGTTGCCACCTGGTCGGTTCGTGGAATGGACCGAGCGCTCGGTGCACCAGGGCCCGGGCGCGGTGCAGGTGCCGGCGCCGCTCGAGCGGTTGCCGCTGTTCCTGGCCGAGAACCAGTTGGTGCCGCTGCTCGACGCCGACGTCCAGACCCTGGCACCCTCGTCTCCTGATGCCGGGGTGGTCGACGAAATGGCCCGCGCCCAGGTGCTCGACGTGGTGGCGGTCGTGGGGCCTGGAGGGGTGGCGAGCTTCACCCTGGCCGACGGCACGGTGCTCACCGTGTCGCGCCTGCCGGCCGACCAGGGCAACCCCGGTTCACTGACCGCTGCCAGCGACGCCACCTTCCGTGACTGCGAGCATTGCGGCCTGGCCGACGCCAGCGGCGCGGTGAAGCGGGTTCGCCTGGCGGGCAGCACCACGGCGATGGACTCGCTGCAGTTGGCCGACGTGAAGGTGTCCACCAGCGGGCCGGCCGCGCGCCGGGTGCGGTGGGAAGTGCTCGAGCTCGACTGAGGGGGCGAATCGGCCCGAGGCAATCGCGGTGGTCTGCGATAAGGGGGGTGCCGATGCCCGCGACTCCCGCTCGACCCAGAGGCTACGTCGGTCAGAACCACGAGACCCTGGGTTCGGACATTCTGGCCGTGCTCGCGACCCTGCGCTCCGCGGCCGAGGTGCTGGGCGCCGAGCGCGCCTCGTCGCTCCTCTCGCTCGACCCGCAGGGCTGGTACCCCATCGCCACGCTGCTCGACCTGCTGGGGCATCTGCAGTCGCGGGTGGGGCGCGCGTCGTTGGTGAAGATGGGTCGTCAGCTCTTCAACGACTCGCACCAGAAGCGGGTGGGGCCGGTCATTTCCTCGGCGGGCGACGTCATCTTCGGCATCGACGGCTGGTACCACCACGCCAACCGCGGTGAGGGAATCGGTGGGTGGAAGGTGCTGCGCTTCGGCGCCGGCGTCGCCTTTCTCGAGAAGACCACCCCGCACCTGTGTGCGCTCGAGGAAGGCATCTTGCTCGAAGCGCTGCACCTGGTGCACACCGACTCGCTCATCGTGCAGCCCCGGTGTCTGCAACAGGGCGCCGACGCCTGCGTGTTCGAGATTCATTCGGCGATTCGCGATGGCCGCTGGACCGGGCGTCACGCGAACGTCGCGTGAGCGCCGTTCGTCGAACTTGACGAGCGCCGGTGAGAAGTCGACATTGATTTTGGCAGCTTTCGCCGCGGGCCATGGGCGCGGCGTCCCTTTCTTTCAGGTTGGAGGTCTCATGCTTCGTCTGATGGCGGCAGTGGTGCTCGTCGGGGTGATCAGCGGTTGCAACAACGGCGGTACTGGTACCGATGCGGGCGCAGGCGGCGGCAGTGCCACGGGCGGCGGCAGTGCCACGGGCGGCGGCAGCGCGACCGGCGGCGGCACCGCGCAGGGCCCCGCCCTCATGCTCCGGCCGCCGACCATCTCCATCGGCCAGGGTGGAGTGGGCAACGTGACGGTGCTCATCGCGCGGCTGGGCGGCGGCAGCGAGCCGGTCACCCTGTCCATCACCGGGCTGCCTTCGGGCGTGACCTTTGCCTTCGACGCCGCCACCACCACCGCCCAGACGGCGCAGGTGATGCTGACCGCGACCAGCACCGCCACGCTCGGCACGGTGATGGCGACCGTGCAGGTCAGCGATTCGCTCGGTGGGGTGAGCACCATCGCCCTGCCGGTGACGGTCACCGCGTCGGTCGACGTGCTGCTGGTCGACGACGACTCTTCCGACAACAACGTCTCGCTGAGCACGACCGCGCTCTCGGGCAGCGACACGCTCTTCCGCGACCTGCTGACCCAGGCCAACATTCCCTTCAACACCTGGGTGGTGGCCAGCGACGCCAACGGCCCCGACCTGCAGGCGATGAAGAACTACAAGACCGTCATCTGGTACTGCGGTTCGTCGTACGGCGGGGTGGCCAACGTGGGTACGCTCAGCAGCGTCGACGAGGTGCAGCTCAAGGCCTTCCTCGACCAGGGCAACCGCAAGCTGATGCTCTTCGCGAACTCGTACTTCTACGCGGCCGACGCCACCGCCACCTGGACCTCGACGGCCAACACCTTCGCCTCGGGGTACCTGGGCGCGCAGGGCTTCGCGTGGGACCGGCTCAACCGCGTCACCTACGACGTGACCGGCGCGGGCGTGATGGCCGGCATCGGCCTGTCGGACGCGCGCGACACGCCGGTCGCCAGCTTCACCGACCCCATCAACCCGGCCACCGGCACCGACGTGTTCTTCACCGCCGTGATGGACCCCGACGGCTCGGGCGCGATGGTGGCGGCCCCGGTGGCCACGGGCCGCAAGCTGGTCGGCACGGCGGCCACCTCGAAGGCGCTCATCTTCTCGTTCCCCTTCGAGAACCTGGTCGACTCGGTCACCTCGAGCAAGGCGGCCATCTTCACCCGCGCGCTGGCGTACTGAGGTCGACTGCCGTCAGAACGACGCGAGCAGCAACCGGGTAGGCCCAGTCGATGATGCCGGTGTCCACGAAGACCTGCGGGTGCGCGGAGAGCAGGGCGATCAGGTCTTCGGCGAACGGCCAGCCGGCCTCGAGGGTGGACGCTCGTACGTGCCCAAGCAGAGTTCGAGGGGGCCGCGCCTCGCTGGCCACGGTGCAGGCCATCGTGGCTCAGCGCTCGCGGGGTCGATGCTGGGTGTCGACGCCAGGGGTGATGAAGACCGTGCTGGCCACCCCTTCGAGGTCGGCGGTGTGCCAGACGTTCGGCGGGTTGATGGCGTACTCGCCGGCCCGCAGCTCGAACGAGCGCCGCGAGCCGTCGGGGGCTTCTTGAATCAGGGTCATCACGCCCGAGGTGCAGAGGACGACCTCGTGACCATGCGGGTGCATTTCCCACATGGTCCACGGCGCGTCGAAGGTCCACATCGCGACCAGGCGGCCTTCGAGGCCGTCTCCCTCGTGGCGCGCGACGTAGGCGTCGTACCAGGCGGCGCCGCCGCCGAGCTCGGGCTCGACGACCGCGGTCGCCTTCAGGCCCAGGTGGAGCGGATGGGTGTCGAGGCGGTGAACGGTCATCGGCAGGTTCCTTTCGAACTCGAGCAGGGCCGCGTCGTCGATTCACGCCACCGGCCAGACGTCGCCCACCGTGAGCTTGCGGCCCGGCAGGTAGTCCTTCACCGTCATCACGCGTTTTCCTTCGGGCTGCAATTGCAGCACCACCAGCGACCCCTCACCGCACGCCACTTCGATGCCAGTCGGGTCGGCGCGTAGCACCGTGCCGGGCGCACCCTGGCGCTGGCCCACGCTCGCGGCGTGCACCTTCATCACGCCCTGCGCGGTCTTGAAGAACGCGCCCGGCCACGGGGTGAAGGCCCGCAGTCGCCGCTCGATGCGCGCGGCCGGCGTGGTGAAGTCGATGAGCCCGAACTCCTTGTCGATCATCGGCGCCATCACCGGCGTGCCCTGCTGCGCCACCGCACCGAGCGTGCCGTCGACCCACTTCGCGAGCGAGCGGCGCAGCACGTCGCCTCCCAGCAACGCCAACTTGTCGTGCAGCGTGGCGCTGGTGTCGGTGGGCTCGATGGGCATCGACGCGCGGTCGATGACCGGCCCCGTGTCCATGCCCTCGTCCATCTGCATCAGGCAGACTCCGGTCTCGGCGTCGCCCTCGGCGATGGCCCACTGAATGGGCGCGGCGCCCCGGAAGCGGGGCAACAGCGACGCGTGCACGTTGACGCACCCGCGCCGCGGCGCCTCGAGCACGTCCTTCGGCAGAATCTTGCCGTACGCGGTCACCACCGCCACGTCGGGCTGCAACGCGCGAAGCTGCCCGGCGAAGTCGGTGCCCCGCACCTTGACCGGCTGCAGGACCGGCAGCCCCTTCTCGACCGCCAGCGCCTTCACCGCCGAGAACGACACCTCCTGCCCGCGGCCGCGCGGCTTGTCGGGCTGGGTGACCACCGCCACCACCTCGCCCAGCGTGAGGCAGGCCTCGAGCGAACGAACGGCGAACCCCGGGGTGCCCATGAACACGATTCTCATGCACCGCGTCGTAGCAAGAGACGGGGCAAGACGAGTCGTTGAAACCCGTGTCACGGGCGTCTACGAAGCCCTCCCACACCGTTCGAACAAAGGGTCCTTCCATGCGACTTCGATTGCTCGTCACCGCCGGCCTGTGCGTGTCGTTGCTGCTCCCCGGCTGCAAGTCGGACCCCTCGACCGTCGAGCACTGGGACAAGCGCATCGAGAACGGCAAGGGCAAGAAGGACAAGATCAAGGCCGTCGAGGACCTGCGCACCTCGAAGTACCTGAAGGCCGAGATGGTGCCGATGCTGGTCAAGCACCTCGAGAACGAGAAGGCCCCCGAGGTGAAGGCCGCCATCGTGCGCGTGCTCGGCGAGCAGAAGGCCGCGACCGCGCTCGACGCGCTCACCAACACCATCGACGGTGCGGCGAGTGACTCCGAGACCAAGACCCTGAACAAGGAAATCGCCATCGCCCTGGGGAAGATCGGCGACGCCAAGGCGGTGCCCGCGCTGACCAAGCTGCTGCGCACCAAGGACAACTACACCGTCATCGCCTCCATCGAAGCGCTGGGTGTGATGCAGGCCAAGGCCGCCTTCCAGCCGCTGTACGACATCGCCACCGACGACGCGATCGAGCCCTTCATCACCAAGAAGGCCATCGAAGCGCTGGGTGAGGTCGCCGACCCCGCCGCCATTCCCGGCCTGGTGAAGGCCATGTTCAAGGAGCGCAAGGGCGTCAGCTTCTACCGCGAGGCCAGCTTCGCCCTCTACAAGCTGGGCCAGCCCGCCGCCGATGCCATCGTCCCCATCATCGACCACAGCGACAAGGCGCTCTTCGCCTGGGCCGAGCAGAACAACATCAAGGACATCGCGCTGCTGCTCAAGGGCGCCCAGGTGGCCGGTGACTTCCACGACCTGCGCTGTGAGAAGTCGCTGCTGGGCTACTTCACCTGGAAGACCGAGTTCGACGACATCAAGCTGCTCTTCCGCATGCAGGCCGCCGACGCGCTGGGCCGCATGCGCGCGAAGGAAGCGGTCAAGCCGCTGGCCGGGCTGCTCGACGAGAACGACACCACCGCGCGCAAGTCGTACGTCTGGGCGCTCGCGCGCATCGGCGGGAAGGACGCGCTGGCCCGCCTGACCGAGACCGCCGCCAGGGGCCCGTGGGACTCGCGCACCGAGTCGATGCGCGGCGTCGCCATGCTCGGTGACGACCCGGCGGTGTTCGAGAAGTTCGCCGCCGCCGAGCAGAAGCTCTTCGAGGCCGAGTGCAAGGACGCCGACGGCGTGCCCGCCTGCGCCAAGCTGCCCGAGTCGGTCGCCAGGCACGTCGAGGCCATCAAGGCCTACGGCCTTCGCGCCGAGGCCGGCAAGGAATGCAAGGCTGACGCGACGTGCTGGGCGAAGAAGCTCGACGACAAGAACGAGGGCGTGCGGGAACGCGCGGCCTATGAAGTCGGTCGCAGCGGCAACGCGGCGCTGGTCGACGAGCTGATGAAGCGCATGAAGGAAAAGAACCTCGACACCCGCCTGGCCTTCATTCAGGGCGCCGACTGGCTGATTCACGACTCGAAGGACGCGCTGGCCCAGGCCAAGAAGGGCCTGCCCACGCTCAACGCGCAGATCGCCGACGAACGCGGCAAGACCGAGTTCGAGAAGGTCAACGAAGACCTGAAGCGACTCGCGGTGAAGATCGCCCGTTGAACCACCCACAGCCGGGGCCATGGTTTCGCCGCGGGGTCTATTCCCTCGCGGCGGGCCTCGTCGTCAGCTCGGCGCTCGCGCTGTACGTCGACGGGCGCTGGCCGGCGCGCGTGCCCGACGACGCGCCACCGCTGGTGATGGCCGACCTGCTCGAGGCCCTGACCGCGGTCGATTCGCACGGGCAGGTCGACCTCGCCCAGCTCAAGGCCCACCACGCTGCGCTCGAGCGCTACGTGCAGGCACTCGCGCGCGTCGCTCCCGCCACCGAGCCCGACCACTTCGCCACCACCGACGACAAGCTGGCGTACTGGCTCAACGCGCTGCACGCGCTGGTGCTCTTCGACCTGCTCGACGTGCGCGGCTCGCGAGCGAACGATCTGGGCTGGGTCTGGCGGGGCTGGCCCATCGGCGGCGCGCGGCTGACCCGGGCCGCCATCGTGCGGCGCTACCTCGAGGCCTCGGGCGACGCGCGGGTGGTGCTGGCCGCGTTCACCGGCACGAAGGGGCGCGGGGTGCTCGATGGCGCGCCCTTCGACGGCGCCACGCTCGACCCCCAGCTCGACGACGCGGCGCGCCGCTTCCTGCGAGCCCCGCGCAACGTGCGCCTCGAGAACGACGTGGTGCACCTCAGCTCGCTGCTCCACGACCTCGAGCCCGAGCTGTTGGCCGCGCTGCCCCCGGGTCGCCATCACCTGCTGCAGGTGGTGTGGGCCTACCTGCCCGAGTCGTGTGACGCCCACCCAGGCTGCGTCAGCCGTGGCGATCTCGACCATGCGTGCGGGTCGGCGTTCGATGCCTGTCCGCTGAAATGGGAACCCGTCGACGACGAGCTCGCGGTGACCCATTGAACCCGCGGCCGCGCTGGAACGGCGTGGTGGAGTGGCTCACGCCCGAGGTGCCCGCCGCGGCCCGCCCCCGAGCGCGCCTGCTGGTGCAGTTGATGGGCCTGGCCTTCGGCTTCGCCCTGCTGATGCTGGTGGCGCTCTGGCACATCTGGACCCAGCGACTGGTGAATTCCGGCGCCGCGGTGTCGATGGTCGGGCTGCTGGCGTTCTTCCGCGTCACCCGCAGCCCCTGGTGGACCACCACGGTCGGCCTGGCCATCGGCCTGCTGGTCTTCGCGGTGGGCGCGGTGTGCCAGCAGCCCTTCGACCCCACGGCGGCCATGTGGCTGGTGGTGGTGCCGCTCATCGCCAGCGCGGCGCAGGGCCCGCGCGCCGCGCTCGCGTGGTGCGTCATCACCATGGGCGCGGGCGCGGTCATCTTCGTGTTCGGCCCGTCGCTGCAGCACCTGATGCCGGTCGACCCCGACCCGCGCGTCACCCAGAACCTGAACTTCGCCTTCGTGTTGGCCATCACCACCTCCATCGGCATCGCCGTGGTGCGCTGGCGTGGGCGTGACCTCGAGGCCCTGGCGCTCGCCAACCAGGCGCGCAGCGCGCTGCTGGCCAACGTGAGCCACGAGATTCGAACGCCCATGAACGGCGTGCTGGGGCTCACCCGCGTGCTGTTGCTGGACGAGGGCTTGTCGCCGTCGCAGCGCGAGCAGCTCGAATTGGTGCAGCGCTCGGGCGAATTGATGGTCGCGCTGGTCAACGACCTGCTCGACCTCTCGCGTGACGAGGCCGGGCGGCTCGAGCTGGCGCCGGTCGCGGTGGCCCTGCCCGAGCTGCTGGCCGACGTGGCGGGGCTCTTCCGCGGCTCGGCGCTCGAGAAGGGGCTCTCGCTCGAGGTGTCGCTGGGGCCCGCGTTCCCCGCGGTGGTGGTGGTCGACCCGCTGCGACTCAAGCAGGTGCTGGTGAACCTGGTGGGCAACGCGGTGAAGTTCACCGAGCGCGGCAGCGTCACCCTCGAGGCGACCGCCAGCGCCGAGCGGCTGCACTTCGCGGTGCGCGACACCGGGCCCGGCATCGGCCCCGACCTGCTGCCCCGGCTCTTCGGGGCCTTCGAACAGGCCGACGCGTCGACCACCCGCAGGCACGGCGGGTCGGGCCTGGGCCTGGCGCTCTCGCACGCGCTGGTGACGAAGCTGCAGGGCTCGCTCGAGGTCGACTCGCGACCGGGGCAAGGGTCGACCTTTCGCTTCTCGGTGCCGCGGGTCGACGCGGCGGTGGCGACCGCGGTGGCCCCCTCGCCGGTCACGGCCACGCCGCACGACCTGCCGGTGCTGGTGGTCGACGACAACGCGGTGAACCTGAGGGTGGCGTGCGCGCTGGTGCAGAAGCTGGGCTACCGCACCGTCACGGCTTCGAACGGTCGCGAGGCGCTCGAGCAGGTGCAGGGGCAGCCCTTCCACGCGGTGTTGATGGACTGTCACATGCCCGAGCTCGACGGTTACCAGGCCACCGCGCGGCTGCGGTTGTTGCCGGGGCCCGCGTCGGCGGTGCGGGTCATCGCGCTGACCGCCTCGGCGATGGCCGACGACCTCGAGGCCTGTCGTCGCGCGGGCATGAGCGACGTGCTGACCAAGCCGGTCTCGCTCGAGGCGCTCGCGCGCGCGCTGGCCGGGCCGGTCGGGCGCTGACGTCTTTTCGGTGCGCGGACCGTGGCGCGGGCGGGCTAAGATGGCCGCATGTCACGACCCTTCCAGTTCTTCCGCGCCGGTGGCTTCGACCAGGTTCAGTTCGCTTCGGGTGCCGACCTCGTCAACCTCGAGCACCTCGACCAGAAGCTCTGGGTCGCGCTGGCGTGCCCGGTGAAGGGGCTCTCGTTCGACCAGCGCACGCTCGAGCTCATCGACACCGAGAAGGACGGGCGCATTCGCGCCAACGAGCTGGTCGCGGTCTCGAAGTGGGTGGGTTCGCTGGTGCGCGACCCCAACGAGCTGCTGGCCGGGAAGGACGGGCTGCCCCTGGCGTCGATCAACGACGAGCAGGAAGAGGGCAAGCGGCTCAAGCAGGCGGCGAAGACCATGCTCGCCTCGCTGGGCAAGGCCGACGCCACCGTCATCGTGGTGGCCGACACCCAGGCCGCGGTGAAGGCCTTCGACGCGCAGGTGCACAACGGCGACGGCGTGCTGGTGCCCGAGTCGGGCAAGGACGAGGCGAGCAAGCAGCTCATCGCTGACGTCATCGCCACCGTGGGCTCGGTCGCCGACCGCAGCGGCAAGCAGGGCGTGACGGTCGAGCTGGTCACCAGCTTCTTCACGGCGGTCGGCGAGCACGCGGCGTGGCTCGGCAAGGCCGACGCGGCGATTCTGCCGCTGGGCGAAGGCACGGCGGCCGCCTTCGACGCGCTCAAGGCCGTGCGCGCGAAGATCGACGACTACTTCACCCGCACCAGACTGGCGGCCTTCGACGCCCGTGCGCTCAACGCGCTCAACCGCGACGAGAAGGACTTCCTGACCTTCACCGCGAAGGAACTGACCGTCGCCACCGCCGACATCGTGGGCCTGCCCCTGGCGCGGGTCGAGGCCGGGCGCGCGCTGCCGTTGACCGAGGCGGTGAACCCGGCGTGGGCCGCGCCGCTGGCCGCCTTCCACCAGAAGGTCGTCACCCCGCTGCTGGGCGAGACCAAGACGCTGTCCGACGCCCAGTGGGCCACGGTGACCTCGCGCTTCGCGGCGTTCGAGGCCTGGCAGGCCGCCAAGGCGGGCGCGGTGGTCGAGAAGCTCGGCGCCGCTCGCATCACCGCGTTGATCGCGAAGGACGTGCGGGCCCCGCTCGACGTGTTGTTCGCCGACGAGAAGGCGCAGGAGCCGACCGCCAATTCCATTCACTCGGTCGAGAAGCTGACGCGCTGCTACCGCGACCTGCACGCGCTGGCGGTGAACTTCGTGAACTTCCGCGAGTTCTACAGCCGCAAGAAGCCGGCGACCTTCCAGGTGGGCACGCTCTACCTCGACCAGCGCTCGTGCGAGCTGTGCCTGCGGGTCGACGATGCGGGCCGCCACGCGTCGATGGCGCCGCTGGCGCGCGCCTACCTGGCGTACTGCGACGTGAGCCGGCCGGCGACGGGCGAGAAGATGAGCATCGTCGCCGCGTTCACCGCGGGTGATTCGGACAACCTGATGGTCGGTCGCAACGGCGTGTTCGTCGACCGCGACGGCAAGGACTGGGACGCGACCATCACCAAGCTGGTCGACAACCCCATCTCGATTCGCGCGGCGTTCTGGAGCCCGTACAAGAAGCTCATTCGCTTCGTCGAAGAACAGGTCGCCAGCCGCGCGGCCGCCGCCGACAAGGCCTCGAACGATTCGCTGACCGCCGCCGCCGTCGACGCCGGAAAGACCGCGGAGTCGGGGAAGGTCGAAGAGAAGAAGAAGCCCGCCTTCGACGTCGGTGTGGTGGCGGCCCTCGGCGTGGCGGTCGG
>CAIWFK010000876.1 GCA_903911905.1 uncultured Myxococcales bacterium | reverse complement strand
TGGTGTGGGCCCTGGGTTCGGTGGTGACGCTGGTGCGCGGCTGGTCGCTGGTGGGGCTGCCGGGGGCGCTGCTGCTGAGCGAACTCCTCAAGCTGGCCGGCGGTCACGTGCTGGTGCGCCGGCACCTGGGCGTGGTGTGGAAGCTGGACCCCTTCGCGTTGCGCGTGGCGCTGGTGGCCTCGGCGCCCATGTTCCTCAACACCGCGGCGCACACCATCTACAACAAGCTCGACATCACCATTCTGGCGGTGGTGGCGGGAGATCGCGAGGTCGCCTGGTACGGAGCCGCGAGCCTGCTGGCCGGCATGACCCTGGTGGTCGCGCCCATCATCGGCTGGGTCTTGATGCCGCTCTTCGCCCGGGCCCGGGCGCGCTCGGAAGACGACTACACCACCGTGCTGCGCCGCTCGCTCGAGCTGGTGCTCACCTTCGCGTTCCCCACGGCGTTGATGATGGCGCTGGGTGCCGAGGTGTGGGTCACCCTGCTCTACGGCGCCGCGTACGCACCGGCCGCGGTGTCGCTGAAGCTGCTCTCGCCGCTCTTCGTCTTGACCTACGTGGCGATGCTGAATGCGACCTCGCTCATTCTCACCGGCCGCGCGTGGGCCCAGGCCTTCGTGTCCATCGCGGGCGTGGGCATCAACCCGCTGCTCAATTCGCTCTTCGTCCCCTTCGCCATGCGCACCTTCGGTGAGGGCGGCGCGGGGCGAGGCGCGGCCTGCGCGCAACTGGGCACCGAATTCACGGTGACCGCGGTGATGACCGTGCTGGTCGGAGCGCGCGCGTTCGACCGACGCACGGTGGGCATGGTGGCTCGCACCCTGCTCGTCTGCCTCGCCGTCTGGACCATCGACGCCGAGCTGCGCGAGCGCGTGGGGCCCGCCCCGCGACTGGTGGCCGACGGGCTCGCCTACCTGGGCCTCGCCATGGCCAGCGGCGCGATTCAGGTGCGCGAGACGCTCGCCTTCGCCCGGTCGGCGCTGCGCCGGCCGGCCCTCATCACGACTGAACGGAGTGCGACATGAATCGCCTGCTGCTCGCGACGTTGCTCGGGCTCGGTGCCTGCTACACGCCCCACGGCACGTTCGTCGAGGTCGCCACCTTCTCGGAGCGCGGCGGCGACGAATACCTCATCGCCGCGGGCGACCTGCTGCAGGTCAGCGTCTTCGGCCAGGAATCGATGTCGGCGCGGGTGCGGGTGCGACCCGATGGGCGCGTGTCGCTGCCGCTGGTCAACGACGTGCTGGCGCTGGGCAAGTCGCCGCGCCAACTGGGGCTCGAGCTGGAACTGCGGCTCAAGGACTTCGTCAACAAACCGTCGGTGCGGGTCTCGCTCGAAGAGAGCCGCGCGTTGACCGTCTCGGTAATGGGTGAAGTGCTCAAGCCAGGCACGGTGACGCTCGAGCCCAACGCCGGCGTGCTGCAGGCGCTCGCGGCGGGCGGCGGCTTCAGCGACTTCGCGCACCGCGACGGCATCTTCGTCTTGCGGCCTTCGGGGGTCGCCACGCCCACCCGCGTGCGCTTCACCTGGACCGCGCTCACCCGTGGAGAAGGGCACGCCACCACCTTCCGCCTGACCCCCGGTGACGTGGTGGTCGTCGAATGACTCGGGCGAGCGCCCTGCTCGTGTTGCTGCTGGGCATGGGCGCCCCCGCGTCCGACGCCCAATTCCTGCTGCAGTTGGAGTCGCAGACCCGCGTGCGCTCGAGCCTGCCGGGAGACGTCGGCACCGGCGCCACCGACGACATCGAACTGCTGCCCGTCTTCGCCACGCGCGTGCAGCTTTCACCCTTCGCCTTCGACCTGGCGTACCGACCCACCTTCGTCTTCCGCGACCTCGCAGGTCAGGGCCCGCTGGTGGCGCTGCATCGAGCCGACGCCGCAATTCAGTGGCAGCACCAGGGCACGCTGGTGCGGGCCAGCACCGACGTCGCGAAGGGCAAGGTCGACCTGGGCCCACTTCTCGCGCTCGACGGGGCGCCGCCGGGGTCCATCGCGCCGGGGACCACCATCGGCCTCGTCGACTACGTGCGTTCCTCGACCTCACTCTCGGTTGGCCAGCGCGTCGCGCCGCATCTGCTCTTCCGTATCGAAGGCACGTACCAGGTCTCGGGCAGCACCCAGACGACGGGGCTGCCGCTGCAATGGGGCCCGGCGGGGGTGCTGCAAGCGGTGTGGGAGCTGACGCCGGTCGACCAGTTCGTCACCACCGCCAGCGCGCAACACGCCGACTTCGCCACCCTGCAACGCCAGACGTTGGTGGAAGCGACGCAGCGCTGGAAGCACGAATTGACGGCGGTGCTGAGCGTCGAAGCGGTGGGAGGCATCGCGGTGGTGCAGCAATACGCGCCCGACCTGCTGGCCGTGCCGGCGCACACCGGGCTCGACGTGCTGCCGGTGCTGGGGGTGACGGCGCTCCAGACCCTGCAGGTACGCAGCTCGGTGCTGGGCCTGCACGGGCACGTGGGGCTGGCGCCCTTCGCCGACCGCTTCACCGCCACCGTGTACGAGCGACTCGAGACCACCGTTGGCGTCTCGTGGGTGTTGCGCTCGACGCTCACCATGTCCGTCGCGGCATCGCTGGCCCGTTCCTTCCCCCGCGCCGGTACCGGCATCACGCCTGACCTGCTGGTGGGCGGCGAGACGGCGACGGTGTGGGCCGTACAGCCCTGGCTCTCGCTGGGCGCAGCGGTACGCGCGGTGCACGTCGAGGCCCTGGTGCCCGGCAACTTCGCGCAGAACCAGTGGCTCGCGAGCGTCTCACTCACCCTGCATGACCTGGAGCACACCGCATGGAAGTGACCTCCCGACGAGCGCCGCCGGTGCGTGCGCCAGACCCCGAGCTCCCGCCGGTCGAGGCGGGCGACCTCTTCGACTACGCGCTGGTGCGCCACGTCATCGGCTTCGTCTTCCGCGGCGTGGGCCGACATCGCGCGCTCGCCGGGACCGTCTTCGCGGCGACCATGGTGCTGGTCGCCGGGTGGATGGTGGTGGCGCCCCGCACCTGGCACGTCGAAGCGCGGCTGCTCGCCAGTCATTCGCAGGTCATTCGCTCGCTGGGCAACCCGCGCAGCAGCGGCACCCCGACCGAGGACCCGACCCGCGCGGCCGAGGAGACCGTGTTCGCCCGCGACAACCTGCTCTCGCTCATCAAGCAGACCCGGCTGCTCGAGAAGGTCGAGGCCAGCCGAACGCTCGCCGGGCGCGCGCGCGACACCGTACTGGGGCTGGTGTTCGGGCCGCCCACCCCCGCCGAGGCGCTCGAGACGCTCGCCGACGTGCTCGAGAAGAAGCTCAAGGTGGTGACCGACTCGCAGACGGTGGTCATCAGCATCGACTGGCCAGAGGCCGACACGGCCTTCCAGGTGGTCGAGACCGCGCAACAGAACTTCCTCGAAGCGCGGCACGTGAGTGAGATGACCGCCATCGCGGAGGCGCTCTCGATTCTGCAGGCGCATGCCGCCACCGAGCAGACGGCCGTCACCGAAGCCCTGCAGGAACTGCAGCGGGTGCGCGAGGTGCGTCGAGAAGGAGGCTCATCGCTGCGACCGCCCGTCACGCTCGAGACCACCACCGAAGCCAGCGCCACGCCTGCGGCAGCCGCCCGTCCGACGCCCACCTTCGCGGCGGCGCCGGCCAACGAGGCCGAACTGGCGCAGCTCAAGTTCCTGCTCCATGCCCGAAGGCGAGCGCTGGCCGACCTCGAGGACTTCCGCAACCGACGCCTGCTCGAGCTCAACGCGCAGTTGGTGGAGCAGCGCGTGCAGTACGCCGACCGACACCCCACGGTGGTCGACGCCACCCAGCGCATCGCCGCCATGAGCGAGCCTTCGCCCCAGGTGGTGCAGGTGCGCGAGGAAGTGGCGGCGCTGCTCGAGGAATACCGACGCAAGGGCGGGGTCTCTCCCGACGCGTTGGTCGAACCCGTCACCGTGCGCACCTCTCGCGGCCCGCGACAGGCGGCCAGCCCCGCAGGCCCTGCGCGCCTGGGCAACCTGGAATTGGCCGACGACCCGGAGGTCGAGTTCGCCCACAACGCCCTGCGCGTCGCGAGCGCCAACCTCGAGGAACTGAACATGCGCATCGACAGCGCCCGCATCGAGCAGGACAGCGCGCGCGCGGCGTTCAAGTACCGCTACAGCGTGGTGCGACCGGCGTCGCTGCCACGGCACCCCACCGCTCCCAATCTGCAGGTGCTCTTCCTGGGCGGGCTGGGGCTGGCGCTGCTGCTCGCGTTGCTCTCGGGCGCGCTGGTCGACTGGCGGCGCGGCGTGCTGGTCGAGCAATGGCAGGTCGAGCGCGCGCTGGGGCTGGGCGTGTTGGCCACCGTGAGGGACCCGTGAGCGCCGGGAGTTCCCGATGAGCGCGCTCCTGGTGCTGGCGACGTTGCCGGTCTTCGGCTGCGCGCTGTACCTCTTCGTGCTCACGGTCAATTCGTGGCGCTCCTTCAGCGTGCCGGCACCACGCGCGCCGACGCTGCGCTTCGACCTGGTGGTGCCTGCGCACGACGAGGCCGCGGGCGTCGCCCAGACCGTGCACAGCCTGCTCGCGGTCGACTACCCGGTGGCGCTGCGACGGGTGGTGGTGGTGGCGGACAACTGCACCGACGCCACGGCCGAGCGGGCGCGCGAGGCGGGTGCCACCGTGTTGGAGCGAACGGACCCGACCCACCCCGGCAAGGGCCGCGCGCTGGCCCACGCCTTCGCCTTCAGTCTGGCCGACGGGTTCGCCGACGCGGTGGTGGTGGTCGACGCCGACACGCTGGTCTCGCGCAACCTGCTGAGCGCCTTCGACGCGCGGCTGGTCGCGGGGGCGCGCGCGCTGCAGGCCGACTACGGCGTGCGAAACCCCGAGGCGTCGTGGCGCACCCGACTGATGCGCATTGCGCTGGCCGCCTTCCACCAGGTGCGATCGCTGGGTCGCGCGCGCCTGGGGGCCTCGTGTGGCCTGCGAGGCAACGGCATGGGCTTTCGCACCTCGATTCTGCGCGACGTGCCGGCGCGAGCCTTCTCGCTGGTGGAAGACCTGGAATACGGCCTTCACCTGGGGCGTGCCGGGGTGCGGGTCGACTACGCGCCCGAGGTGACGGTTCAGGGAGAAATGGTCTCGTCGGCTGCGGCGTCACGCTCGCAGCGGCTGCGGTGGGAAGCGGGCCGCGCCGAACTTCGCCGAACCCAGGCCTGGCCCACCCTGCGCGACGCCTTCGCGCAGCGCAACGCCCTGCTCTTCGACCTGGCGTTGGACCTGCTGGTGCCTCCCCTGGCGCAGCTCGTCACCGTCATCGTCGTGGGGGTGATGGTCACTGCTTCGCTGTGGCGAACCGTCGACCTGGGGCGGGGGGGCCCTCGGCCTGCTGCTGCTCTCGAGCGCGATGCTGGTGGCGCACGTCCTCGCCGGGTGGCACGCCAGCCACACCGGCCTGCGAGGCCTGGCCGACCTCGCGCTGGCCCCGGTGTACCTGGCGTGGAAGCTGAGCCTGCCGCTGCTCGCCCGCCCATCGCACTGGGTGCGCACCGCCCGTGAGCCGGGCGCTCGCCGATGAACGCCACGGCGCCTTCCCGCTGGCACGAGCAGGTCGTCGGCTGTGTGACCACGCCCTGGAGACTGCTGGTGGTGGTGGCCACCGAGCCGGGTCGCTCGGCCCTGCCCCTGGCCGAAGCCATCGCCGAGCGCTGCAACCTGACGACGGGCCATCGCGCCAGACTGGTGAGCACCGAAGGCTGCAGTCACAGCGAGGTCGCCGACCTGCTCGACGACGCCCGCGTGTCCATCGCCAATGGCGCACGGGTGGTCTTCGCCATCGACGCGCTCACCGGCTCGAGCACGGCGTCGGCGGTGGCGATGAGCGCCGATGCGGCCATCGTCTGCGTTCACCTGGGCCAGTCGACCACCCGGTACGCGCTCAAGACCATCGAACTGCTCGGGCGGGAACGGGTGCTGGGCGCAGTCACCATCGAGCCGCACCTTCAGGGGTTGAAGTCATGAAGCGCCTGCTCGTGCTGCACTCGCTGCTTGAGCAACTTCGCCCCCAACCACCCCAGCAATTCGTCGGCGCTGCGCAGCCCGACGATGGGGCAGCGGGGCATGACGGCACCTGGCCGGGCCGCACCGGGCAACGACGCGCTGGGTTGGGTGGTCCACAGAACGGGCGCTCCCAGGGCCCGCAACATCGCCACGTGGGTCGAGTCGAAGTGCTCGCCCGGGGTGCCGTAGGGAAAGGCGAAGTGGTGCATGGGCCCGAAGAGCGTCTCGAAACCCGCGGTGGAACGACGGTAGTCCTCGTTCACCACCGCACCGGGCAGGTGCCGCGCCGGGGCGTGCAGGTTGGTGTGGTTGCCAAGCTGCACGTTGGGCAGGGCGGCGAGCGCGCGCAGGTCGGCCACGCTGGCCAGCGAATCGCCCACGCCCAGCAATTCGGGTCGGGCATTCTCACCGTCGAGTTCGAAGGGCACGTCGAGCGGCGTGCCCAGGTCCCACCGGAAGCCGGCGCGACGCTGGAGCTTCTCGGGGCACACGAAGAGCATGAAGCCGACCCCCGGCAGGCGCGGCGCGCGCGTGGCCACGTAGCGAACCGCGTCTTCGTAGCCGTCGTCGAAGCTGACGGTCAGCCACCCGCCGGGGTGGCCGGGGCGCGCATGGAGCAAGACCTCGATGAGCTCGTCGAGCACGTCTTCGCGAATGCTCAGCCGCGTTTCGGCCCGCGCGTCCTTCGCCACGCGATGCAGGCAGAGCGTCAACGAGCGGGCGGCCAGCCCCAATCGAAGCGCTGCAGCCAACAACGGTCGTGGCAGCACTCCACCGAGTTCGGCGGCGACGACGTCGTGATTCAGGCGCTGCGTGGAGACCATGCCGACTCCCGGGGAAGACGATGACGACCACGACGCAACAGAGAATTCAGGTCGGGCGCGTGCCCGTCGACGTGCTGACCTTCAGGCAGGCCCTGGCCCACATCGAACGACTGGTCGACGACGGTGCGGGCGGCGCCGTCTTCACGCCCAACGTCGACCACGTGGTGCAGGCCGAGCACGATGACGCGCTGGTGCAGGCCTACGCCCGCGCCTCGTTGAGCCTGGCCGACGGCGCACCGCTGCTGTGGGCCGCGCGGCTGTTGCGCACGCCGCTGCCCGAGCGAATCGCCGGCGCCGACCTCACCCTGCCCCTGCTGGCGCTCGCCGCGCAACGCGACTGGAAGGTGGCCTTTCTGGGCGGCGCTCCCGGCATGGCCGAGCGCGCGGCGGTGGTGGTGCGCCGACGCTTCGGAACGCGGGTGCGCACGGTCGAATGCCCGGTGGTGCACGTGGGCGACGAGGCGCAAGTGGCACGCATCGCCGCCAGCCTGCAGCCCGCCGAACCCCACCTGCTCTTCGTCGCCCTGGGCGCGCCCAAACAGGAACTGCTCATCGACCGGCTGCGACCTTCGCTGCCCGGCACGGTGAGCCTGGGCGTGGGCGCGGCGCTCGACTTCATCGCTGGCGCCGTCCAGCGCGCCCCCGGGTGGATGCGACGAGGTGGCCTGGAATGGGCCTTCCGTCTGGGCCAGGAGCCGGCGCGACTGTGGCGACGGTACCTGGTCGACGACCCGCGCTTCGCCCTCATCGTGGCGCGAGACCTGGCTGGCCGACGCGGGTGAGCTCATTCGCCGACCGAGGCCGCCACCCGCGTGCCGCCTCGAGCGCGCGCCGCCACCCTCGCCGGCGCCGCCACCCTCGCCCTGGCCTCGACCGCCACCACCGGCGCGACGTGCACGAACTGCCGCCTGAGGTATTCGACGCACAGCAGGAAGGTGTGGGCGTGCAGGTCGCGGTAGCGGGCCAGCGCGCGCTTGTCGTTGCGGCTGGCGGTCGACAGCAACTTGCCGCGGTCACCGTGCAGCTTCACGAAGTGCAGCAGGCGCGACGCATAGAAGAGCGCGAAGTTGGTGCTGCGGTAGAGCGATTCGAGCGTGGGGTTCCACTGGCCGTGCGCGAAGAAGATGCCGCGCAGCTCGTCGCCGACCGGTGACTCCACGTCGTGCACCACGGCCTTCTTGCCATGTCCGAACCAACTGCGGGGCACGCCGCGCTCCTCGAGCATGCGCCGGGGAATGGGGCGGTCGTAGTCGTTGTCGAGCTGCCACGGCTTCATGGCCGGCGAGTCGCTGATGGCGGCGATGGAGCCCATGTTGCGCGCGAACAGGTAGGGCACGCTGCAGTCGATGACGCCGGTGGCCAGGCGCGCCTCGATGAGCGAGCTGCCGCTCTGCGCCGAGCGGGTCAGGTGCCCGTGCATCAGCGCCGGGCTGCTGCGCCGACCCCACACCGCGTCGCCGGCGTGCCCGGTGAACCACACGGTGGGCGAGTCGTGATTGGCGGCGTCGGCGAGCAACGGGTGGAAGACGAGCTCGGGCGGGGTCTGCGCCGAGGCCCAACACCACGCCTCGAGCCTGGCCGGCAACGCGGCGAGCGAACCGTCCAGCACGCGGGGCTCGGCACCCAACCTGCGGGCGATGGCGCGGCCGTCGTCGTCGAGCACGTCGACCGTCATCATGCCGCGCAAGAGCGAAGGAATGCGGGTGTTCGAGCGCGGGGCCGACCATGACACCACGTTGGGCAGCACGGTGGTGACCAGCGCCGTCACGGCCGCCGAATCGTAGCCGCGTGAAGTCGTGGTGACCGCGCGCATCGGGTGGCTCCGGCCAGGGTCGGTGGCATTGGCCCACAGCGTGCGCAGCTCGTCTTCCAGTCGCCCCACGTACTCGCCGTACGAGGCGAACGCGGTCGGTCGGTCGCGAAAGAAGAAGCTCTGTTCGCCATTGGGCGCCAGCCGCATCGATTCGTACATCAGTTGATTCACCGTCGAGACCACCGGGTGAAGCACGGGAATCTGGCGCAGGTAGGCGTGCACGCCGCGTGCGGGGCTCTCGCTCCACAACGTGTGGTCGACGCGCGGGTCCAATTGCGCATTCATGCGGCCCAGCAGCACCACCAGCGAGTTCGACAGGTTCCAACCCTTCGCATCGCGCGCGTACACGCAACGCTCGACGCTGGTGCTGGCCGGCACCAGGTGCAGGCCGTCGTCGTCGACCCGCAGGCCGCTGCCGAAGAGGTGCTCGCTGCGATGAAAGCCGCCCTCGCCGAAGGCTCCGGTCCACAGCCCTGCCACCACCCACTTCGGGTCCATCGACGGGTCGCGTTCGACCAGCGCGCCCACTTCGACCACGCAGGTGGCGACCGACGGGTCGTACGCGGCGTACCAGGCCAATCGCGGCAGGGTCGGGTCGACGGTGACGGTGAGGGTGAGGGCAGTCATCGGGTGCGCTCCAGGGGAACGAGGGTGGGCGTGACGAACAGCTCGGGAGTCAGGGTGCGAATGAGTCGAGCGGGCGCGCCCGCCCCCACGGTGAAGGCGGCG
>CAIWFK010000875.1 GCA_903911905.1 uncultured Myxococcales bacterium | reverse complement strand
CGGCGCTCGACGAGCTCGAGCAGGCCTGGGCCCAGGCGGCGGTCGACCCGGCCTTTCGCGGGGAGTTCGCGCAGTTGCTCAGCAGCTACGCAGGTCGGGAGACGCCGCTGACCACCGCGAAGAACCTGCCCGGTGCCGACCGCGTCACCTTCCTGCTCAAGCGCGAAGACCTGCTGCACACCGGCGCGCACAAGCTCAACAACGCGCTGGGCCAGGTGCTGCTCGCGCGGCGCATGGGCAAGCGGCGCATCATCGCCGAGACCGGCGCGGGCCAGCACGGCGTCGCCACTGCCACCGCGTGCGCCCTGCTCGGGCTGCCCTGCGTCATCTACATGGGCGCGGTCGACGTCGAGCGCCAGCGGCCGAACCTGGTGCGCATGAAGCTGCTCGGGGCGACCGTGGTGCCGGTGGAGTCGGGCAGCCGCACCTTGAAGGACGCGCTCAACGAGGCCCTGCGCGACTGGGTCACCAACGTGCGCGATACCCACTACGTGCTGGGCAGCGCCGCCGGCCCGCACCCGTTCCCCGCCATCGTCAGGGAGCTGCAGTCGGTCATCGGCACCGAGGCCCGCGCGCAGTGCCTCGAGGTCGTTGGTCGGTTGCCTGACGTCGCGGTGGCCTGCGTCGGCGGTGGCAGCAACGCCATCGGCCTCTTCAGCGGCTTCATCGCCGACCCGTCGGTCGCGTTGTTGGCGGTCGAGGCGGCGGGGCGCGGGCTCGACTCGGCCGCGCATGGCGCCTCGTTGGCTCGGGGGAGACCAGGCGTCCTCCACGGCTCGCGTAGCTATGTGCTGCAGGACGAGGACGGGCAGATCGCCGAAGCGCATTCCATCAGCGCCGGGCTCGACTACCCGGGCGTGGGCCCCGAGCTGGCCGCGCTCAAGGACTCGGGGCGGCTGTCTCTGGCCAGCGCGACCGATGCCGAGGCGCTGCGCGCGGTGCAGGTGCTGGCCAGGAGCGAAGGCATCATCTGCGCGCTCGAGACTGCGCACGCCGTGCACGCCGCCGTCGCCCTCGCGCCCTCGCTCCCCGCGGGTTCGGTGGTGCTGGTGAACCTCTCGGGGCGCGGTGACAAAGACCTCGCCACCATCGAACGGGAGCTGGCCCTGTGAGCGCGCGACGACTGCAGGCGGCCTTCGTGAAGCGACCCGCCCTGGTGACCTACGTGATGGCTGGTGACGGTGGCGTCGAAGGCACGCTCGACGCGGTGGCCCAGTGTGTGGCCGGCGGCGCCAACGTGCTCGAGCTGGGCTTCCCCTTCTCGGACCCCATCGCTGACGGGCCGGTCATTGCGCGTGCCGCCCAGCGCTCGCTCGCCGCGGGCACCACGCTGCGCTCGACGCTCGAGCTGGCGCGCACCATCCGGCAGCGCTTCGACGTTCCGTTGGTGCTGATGGGCTACCTGAACCCCGTGCTCTCGTTCGGGCTCGAGCGCTTCGTGGCCACCGCCACAGACTGCGGGGTCGATGGGCTCATCCTTCCCGATCTCCCTCCCGAGGAGGCAGGGCCGCTGCTCGCGCTCACCACCAAAGCCGAGCTGGGCACCTGCTTCATGCTCGCGCCCACCAGCACGCCTGCTCGTGAACGCGCGGTGCTCGAGGCCTCGACCGGCTTCGTCTACTTCGTCTCGGTCACCGGGGTCACCGGCGCACGCACCGAGCTGCCCGACGTGCGCGCCCAGGTCGAGCGGCTCCGCGCCGCCACCCGCACCCCCGTCGCCGTCGGCTTCGGGGTCTCGACGCCCGCTCAAGCCGCCACCTTCGGGGCCTTCGCCGATGGCGTGGTCGTCGGCTCGGCCCTGGTCGATCGCCTTTCCCGAAAAGAACCCCTCACGCCGTTCGTCGCCTCACTTCGCACTGCCCTGGAGCCAAGCTCATGTTGATCGTCATGCACCCCCGTTGCAGCCCCGAGGCCGTCGCCGCCGTCGAGGCCCGTATCCGCTCGCTCGGTTTCACGCCCCACGCCATCGCCGGAGAAGGCCGCACCGCCATCGGCGTCACCGGCAACCAGAGCGCCATCGACCCGCTGCCCTTCCTCGCGATGAACGGCGTCGCCGACGCGGTGCGGGTCACCCAGCCCTTCAAGCTGGTCAGCCGCGAGATGAAGGACACCAACACGGTGGTGATGGTTGGCGACGTGGCCATCGGCGGGGGCACGCCCTGCATCATCGCCGGGCCCTGCTCGGTCGAGTCGCGCGAGCAGATTCTCGCGGCCGCGCACGCGGTCAAGGCCAGCGGCGCGCAGCTGCTGCGTGGTGGTGCGTACAAGCCCCGCACCTCGCCCTACGAGTTTCAGGGGCTCCGCGAGGACGGGTTGAAGCTGCTGGCGCTCGCCCGCGAGCAGACCGGCCTGGGCATCGTCACCGAGGTGAAGGACACCGAGAGCCTGCCCCTGGTCGCCGAGTACGCCGACATGCTCCAGGTGGGCGCGCGCAACATGCAGAACTTCTCGCTGCTCGAGCGGGTGGGGGAACAGCGTAAGCCAGTGCTGCTCAAGCGCGGGCCCAGCGCGATGTTGCGCGAGCTGCTGATGGCCGCCGAGTACATCGTCTCTCGCGGCAACCCCAACGTGGTGCTCTGCGAGCGCGGCATTCGCACCTTCGAGACCGCCTCGCGCAACACGCTCGATATCAACGCGGTGCCCATCTTGAAGTCGCTCACCCACCTCCCCGTGCTGGTCGACCCCTCGCACGGCATGGGCATTCGCAAGCACGTGCCGGCGGTGGCGCGGGCGGGCATCGCGGCGGGCGCTGATGGGCTGATCATCGAAGTGCACCCCGACCCTGACCGGGCCCTGTCGGACGGCGCGCAGTCGCTCACCCCCGAGCAGTTCGCGGCGCTGATGAAGCAGGTCAGGGGGTTGAGCGAGGTGCTGCGGGCGGGTTGAGTTGGAATTTCAATGGGTTGGAGGCGGCATGTGCCCACCGCGGTGCACACCCGTTTTCCAGGCACTGACAATCGCGAATCGAAACGGGGCGGGTCCAGACAATCGAGCATGGAGGCCGAATGCGCTCGATTGGTCTGATGGTCCTGGTTCCGATGATGGCTCTGGCCGCTGGCAAGAAGCCGGCGGTGGTGGTCGACGGCCCGGCCGCGATGGTGAAGGTGGTGAGCGTGGCGCTCGCCGCGAAGTATTCGCCGCTGGCCTCGAAGCGCTCGCTGGGCACCTCGCCCACCACCAAAGAGGTGCGTGACGTCACCGCGCCCGCCAATGCCATCGCGGTGGTGCTGGTCGAGCCGACGGTCGGCTTCTTGTCGATCGTGGTGCTCAACGGCGCCGACGGCACGCCCATCGATCGGGTGAACGTGCGCACCAGCAAGCAGCCGCTCAAGGCGTTGCCCAGGGCGTCGCAGACCGCGCTCTTCGAGGCGGTGGCGCAGGGCGTGGCGCCGTCGGCGAAGAAAGCGAAGCCGGTGATCGAAGAGGCGCCCGCGCCGGCGGTGGCGTCGACTTCGGAGCCGATCGACCCGACCGACGAGGCCGAGTCGGCCAGCAGCGGCAACACCTCGGTGCGCACCCGCATCGACCAGCCTTCACGCACCTCGAGCATCACGCCGGCCCTGCGGGCGGCGGTCGGTCCTCGCGGGTTCAGCCGTGCGTTCGCCTGGGGCACGGGAGCGTCGCCGGCGCTGGCGGGCTACTCGCTGGGCTTCGGCCCCGCGCTGGGGGTCGACGCGCAGTGGTTCCCCGGGGCGCACTTCACCGACGGCGTGCTCTCGAACCTCGGCGTGGCGTTCACCGGCGACTTCTCGCTGGGCGTGGTCTCGCGGGTCGACACCTCGCGCTTCGGCACCCAGGCCACTCGCATTCGGGCCTCGGCCGTCTACCGGCAGGCGCTGCTCGACTCGCGAGCCGAGGTCGACGCGCAGCTGGGCGTGGCGACGCAGAGCTTCACCATCTCGCAGGTGGCGATGAACGACGGCAGCGCGCGCCCCAATAGTCCCTCGGTGGCCTTCGTCGGGCCCCGGCTCGCGGCCGGTGGGCGCATGCGCGTGTATGGGTCGATCGACGCTGACGCGACGCTGGGGTTCCAGGTCGTGGTGGGGAAGGGTGAGCTGGCGTCCGCCGCGTACTTCCCCAACTCCACCGCCGTCGCGCTCGACGCGGGCCTGGGCGCGTCGATCAAGCTGATGCCGAACATCTCGGCGCGCCTCGGGGTCGACGTGTCGCGGTACTTCATCACCCTGCATGCGGCGAACTCGGCGCTGGCCGGCACCACCGCCAGCGATACGTCGTTCGGCGCGTCGCTCTCGGTGGCGTGGGTGATGTGACTGTGAGCCTGCGCGGCGTCTGGTAGCCTCGCCGCCACATGGGGTCTCTGCTTCTCGTCGTCTTGTTGAGTGCGGTCGAGCCAGTCAAGGTCGCCGCGCCCGGCTTCTCGCTCGCTGGCGTCGACCCGACGCTCGGCGCGGTCTTCCAGGAACGCTTCGTCAGCCGGCTGGGCTCGCCCGACTTACGGGTCACCAGCCAGCGCGACATTCAGCAGATGCTGGGCTTGGAGCGGCAGAAACAGCTGCTGGGGTGCACGGGGGAATCGAGCTCGTGCCTGGCCGAGCTTGCCGGGGCGCTGGGCGTCGATCTCGTGCTCTCGGGCAGCGTGGCGCGCAGTGAGTCGGGGTACATCGGGTCGATTCGCGTCATTCGCGCTGATGACGGCCAGTTGGTCGCCGCACCGAACGTCCGAACCAGGAGCGAAGGGGAGTTCCTCGACTGGCTCGATTCGACCGCGGACTCCTTGCGCGCGACGATCTTGCTGAAGCTCAGAGGCATCAGCCCCGTGCCCCCCGTGAGCCCGGTCCGGTTCATTCCGGCGATCGTTGGGGGTGTCGCGGTCGTGGTGGGCGGCGTGTTCCTCACGCTCGCGGCGATCGATTACGACTGGCTCCAGAACTACCAGCGAGACGCGCCGTTCCGGGTAGTGACTGACAGGACCATTCCCAGGTCACCAGTCGCGGAAAGCTGGAGTACAAAGTCGGCATCGTCGGTGTGAGCGTTGGGGCCGCCGCGGTCCTCGGGTCGATCCTCTGGGCGACGCTCGTGCCCACGGCGCCGGTGCAGGTATCGCTGGTCGCAGGCCCCGGTGGGGGCGCGCTGGCCTTCCAGGGAGTGTTTCCATGAAGTACCTCTGCCTGGTGAGCGGGCTGGTGTGGCTGACGGGGTGCGACGCCGCCTTCGACGACGCCCAGTGCCACGCGCTCAAGATTCAGAACGGGAACTGTGACCGCAGTGGGCCCGACGGTGGGCCAGAGAATTCGACCGTCGGTGACGGTGGTTTCCTGGTCGCGTCCGCCGACCACTTCGATGGTCCGCTTCCGGATCACCACGTGATCGTGATCAGTGATCAAACCGGGCTGACCTGTCCACCCAAGCCCATGTACCCGGCCCGTTCGGTGGTGCTTCGCTACATCATCACCCCGCAGGTCGACGCGGTCTACGCCTGCGCCGCGCCACCCTCGCTGATCTGCGAGGTCGACGGCCAGCTCATCACCCAGGGCTCGGTCACCGTTCATCAGGCGGGTGGCACGACCAACACCTGGAAGGGCCACTTCTCGAACTTCGTCGGTGCCGGTGGCTCCTTCGACGGAGACTTCGCGGCGCCGACCACCGCCTGCGGCCCCTGACCGAGCTCAGTCGCCCGCGCGCAGGGTCAGCGCCAACCCGAACGTCCAGAACGCGCCACCCGAGGTCTGCGGCAGGTTGATGGTCGCGCCCGGGGTCGAGCGGTTGTTGAAGTCGATGTAGTAGCTCGACCAGTCGAAGAACACGCCGCGAACGAAGACGCCCACCGCGAAGTACCGCGCGAAGTACCAGTCGGCGTTGAGCCCCCACTCGAGCAACAGCCCGTCCATTCCCCGCGCCTGGCCGGCGATGCCGTAGCCGACGCCGAAGAACGTGCTCACGTCGAGCGGAATGGGGCGCACTTCCTTGTTCAGGAAGATCAGCTGCAAGGGGTGCCACGCCACCTCACCGATGGCGAACCCCGCCCCGCCGCGGCTGGGGTCGAACAGGTTCCACCCCGTCGCGGTCAGCTCGGCGCCGATCGAGGCATGCCCCAGAATCGTGTACTCGAGCTTCACCGACACGGTGTGGCTGTTCTGGGCCTGCGCGATGAAGGTCTCGGCGCCGCCGGGGTCCTTGGCGTCGACCTGACCGGCCAGCTTGGCCTGGTCCAGCGCCCAGAAGCCCGGGCCGTACTGCAGCTGGAAGGTGAAGCCGCCATTCTGGAACTTGGGGGCCTCGGCGACCGCACTCAACGACCCAAGTAGTGCAACTACCAACGCTGAACGAAACATGGAGCGTGTGCTCTCCGCAGAATAAGAAGCGATAGCCATGGCGACTCTGTCCGACTCCTTCCTCACTGGCGCCAACATCGACTTCCTCGAAGCGACGTATGCGCGATATCTCGACAACCCCAGCACGGTCGACGCCAGCTGGCGAGAATTGTTCGGCAGCCTGACCCGTGAAGGTCGCCCCCTTATCATCGATGGGCTGGTGCTGCCTCCCCCGCCGAAGACCAACGGGTCGAATGGCGCCCACGGCACGGTGGCCCCCAACGGGCTCTCGGCCGAGGCCATGGGCCTGCAGAGCAAGGTCGACCAGACGGTCTTCTCGTTCCGCCTGCGCGGCCACCTGCTCGCCGAGCTCGACCCGCTGGGGGAACCCCGCAAGCAGCTCGAGCACGTCGCCGACCTGGGCCTGGTGTCCTCGACCCACTTCAGCGACGCCGAGCTCAACTCGCTGGTCGACCCCCAGGGCTCGTTCACCTCGCAAGCGCGGGTGCCCCTGCGCCGGGTGCTCGAGCGCCTGCGCAAGACCTACTGCCACCACGTGGGCGTCGAATACACGCACATGTACGACTCCGAGCGCCGCTACTGGCTGCGCCACCGCATGGAGCCGATCGAGAACACCACCACCTTCTCGCGCGAAGAGCAGCTGCGCATTCTTCGCAAGCTGACCGAGGCCGAGACCTTCGAAGGCACCATTCACACCAAGTTCCAGGGCCAGAAGCGCTTCTCGGCCGAGGGTGGTGAATCGCAGGTCGCGATGCTGGCCGAGTTCCTCGAACTGGGCGGCGCGCTGGGCGTGAAGGAAGTGGTCTTCGGCATGGCCCACCGCGGCCGCCTCAACGTGCTGGCCAACATCATGGGCAAGCCGGCCGCCGAGATCTTCAGCGAGATCGCTGGGCCCTCCGACCCGACCAAGTTCTTGAACCGCGGCGACGTGAAGTACCACATGGGGTACTCGAACGACTGGGTCACCACCAAGGGCGAGAAGATTCACCTCACCATGGCGTTCAACCCCTCGCACCTGGGCTTCGTGCACCCGGTGGTCGAAGGTCGCGTGCGCGCCAAGCAAGACCGCATGGGCGGTGGCGAGGCCGCGAAGCACGCGGTGGTGCCGCTGGTCATTCACGGTGACGCCGCGTTCTCGGGCCAGGGCCTGGTGCCCGAGACCCTCAACCTCGGCGGGCTCGAGGGCTACGACACGGGGGGCACCATCCACCTCGTGATCAACAACCAGATTGGCTACACGACCGAGGCGGCCCAGGGGCGCACGCCGCTCTACTGCACCGGCATGGCGCAGATGCTCGACATTCCCATCTTCCATGTGAATGGCGACGACCCCGAAGCCTGCGTGCACGTGATGCGCGTGGCCACCGAGTACCGGCAGATGTTCCACACCGACGTGGTCATCGACCTGGTCTGCTACCGCAAGTACGGCCACAACGAGGGCGACGAGCCCGCGTTCACCCAGCCCACGATGTACGCCAAGATCCGCGCGCACAAGACGGTGCGGGCCCTGTACGCCGAGTCGCTCGCCGCCTCGGGTACGATCAGCGCCGAGGAATCAAAGGCCCTCTTCGAGTCGTGCGGCCGCGCCTACAGCGACTCGCACGCCGCGGCCAAGGCCCAGAGCCAGGTGAAGGACCCCAGCACCATGCTGGGCGTGTGGGCCAAGTACAGCGGCGGCGCCGACAAGGACGTGGTGCAGCCCGACACCGGCGTTCAGCTGGCCACGCTCAAGAAGCTGCTCGAGCCGCTCGCCGTGGTGCCGCCTGGCTTCACCCTGCACCCCAACGTGATGAAGGGCGTGATCGACAAGCGCCAGAAGATGCTCAAGGGCGAAGAGCACCTCGACTGGGGCACCGGCGAGATGCTGGCCTACGCCACGTTGCTCAGCGACGGCGCCCGCGTGCGCGTCACCGGCCAGGACACCGAGCGCGGCACCTTCGCGCACCGCCAGGCCGTGCTGCACGACCAGGCCACCGGGAAGATCGCCTTCCCGCTCGGCGCCATCGGCCCCGGCGTGGGGCAGATCATCAACAGCCCCTTGAGCGAAATGGCCTGCATGGCCTTCGAGTACGGCTACTCGCTCGACTACCCCGACGCGATGGTGGCGTGGGAAGCGCAGTTCGGCGACTTCGCCAACAACGCGCAGGTGATGATCGACCAGTTCATCGCCTCGAGCGAAGACAAGTGGAAGCGGCTGACCGGCCTCACGCTGCTCTTGCCCCACGGCTACGAAGGCGCCGGGCCCGAGCACTCGACCGCGCGGCTCGAGCGGTTCCTCGAGCTGGCCGCCGAAGACAACATGCAGGTCTGCTACCCGACCAACTCGG
>CAIWFK010000874.1 GCA_903911905.1 uncultured Myxococcales bacterium | reverse complement strand
CCGGTGCCTCGGCCGAAGCCCGAGCTGTTCGCCTCTGGCCCGCTGCAGGTCTGGACCTGGGACATCTCGTACCTGCGCTCGTCGGTGCGCGGCGAATTCTTCTACCTCTACATGGTGGTCGACATCTTCAGCCGGCGCATCGTCGGCTGGGATGTCTTCAAGGAGGAGTCGTCGGCACTGGCCGCCACCCTCATCGAGCGCGCCTCGCTCGCTGCCGGCAGCCCGAAGGGGCTGAAGCTTCACTCGGACAACGGCGGCCCAATGAAGGGCTGCACCATGCTGGCGATGCTTCAGTCACTCGGCATGAGCGCCAGCTTCAGCAGGCCCCGCGTCAGTGACGACAACCCCTACTCAGAGGCGCTGTTCCGCACGGTGAAGTACTCGGCGATGTTCCCCGACAAGCCCTTCGAGACCATCGAGACCGCCCGCAGCTGGGTCGCCGGTTTCGTCGAGTGGTACAACACCAAGCACAAGCACTCAGCCATTCGCTTCGTCACCCCTGACCAGCGCCACTTCGGCCATGAAGCCGAGCTCCTCGTGAAGCGCGCCGCGCTCTACGAACTCGCTCGTCGCCGCAACCCCAACCGCTGGAGTTGCCAGTCTCGGAACTGGTCGCCAGCGCCCGCTGTTCGACTCGGTCCGGTGCGCACGCGCGTGCCAACCAAGGAGGTCGTGATCCACTGACCATCACACGACAACTACCTTGACGCTCACCGCCCCTGGCGCCTGTTTCCGCGCTGAAATGGAGGAGGGCGACCAGTTCCTCGAGGAAGGGGCCACGGAGGTGCTGCGAGGGGTGCGCAGCCGCGAGCGCTACCTCGGGCGTGACGAGAAGGCCGGGCTCGCGCGGCTCCAGGCCGGTGAGGGCAGACCCGAGGCCACGTCGGTGGTGTTGATTCCCATCACCACGTCGAAGGCCTGGTGGGACGCAGCGCAGCACGAGCGTCGCGCCATCAGGGAAGAGCGCACAGGCGCGACCCGGGGGCGGAGTTCGACTTCCTCACCTGGTTCGAGTTCGCCGATTCCACGGTGGGGTGTTCGAGGATCTGGTTGGAGCGCTGCACGCGACCGAAGAGTGGTCGCGGGTCGAGCGTGAGGTCGAGCTGCGGGTGCACCGAGAAGGGTGAGTCCCTGCGGCGGCGCGTCCGTTCCAGACGTTGGCGCGGAGTGAGGAACAAGAACTCCCGGCACCCACCCCGGCCCGCCCCCCCGGTGCGTCCGACAACGCTGAGCAGCGCAGGAGGAGCTGGTCGGCGGAGCCAGCGCGGCCAGTGAGCGCCTGCCTGACGGCCCCCATCGAGGCCTGAACACGCCTTCACGGCACCGCCACCAACCTCGGCTCCCACCGCCCAGCGAGCCGAATCGACTCCGCCACCCCCGAGTGCGCCGCTGCGCCACCGACCCCGGTCGCCAAGAACAGGTCCTCTCCGTACAGCGAGCAGGTCATCTCCCCGCGCCCACGCTGCCGCGACCCCGAACGCGCTGGCCGCCCCGAGTCCACGTCTGCACTCCACGCGCGTTCAGCCGCGCCACCTGAGCCCGCTCGAGTCGAGGAGGACTGCTCGTGGAACGAACCTGGAGGAGGCTCAGCGGCCCGGTCGAAGCCCCCGCACCAACAACTCCAGCGCGCGGTCGACCAGCGGCCCATACGGTGGCGTCATGAACGTCTTCGCCGCGCTCACCCGGCTGGCGACCAGCGTCGAGCGCTGATGCGAGAAGGTGAGGAAGCCCGTTTCCCCGTGGTACGCGCCCATGCCGCTGGGGCCGACCCCTCCGAAGGGCAGTTGTTCCTGCGCGAAGTGCACCAGGGTGTCGTTGATGCACGCCCCACCACACACCACCCGGTCCAGCGTGGCGCGAGCGCGGTCGAGGTCGGCGTCGAAGAGGTACGCGGCGAGCGGGCGGGGGCGCTTCGCGATGCGCGCCAGCGCTTCGTCCATCGAGTCGTAGCCCTCGACCGGCAGCACCGGCCCGAAGATTTCGTCCTGCATGGCCAGCATGTCGTCGCGCACCTCGCGCAGCACCACCGGCGCCATCACCCGCCCCGAGCCGTTTCCTGGGGCGACCGTCACCGTCGCGCCCTTGTCCTTCGCGTCGGCCACCAGCGCCTCGAGCCGCTGCTTCGCCCGCTCCGAGATGATGGCGGTCAGCCCGTCGTGCGACGGGTAGAGCCGCGCGGTCGCCGCGAGGAAGGCCTCGGCGAAGGCCCGCACCTTGGTTCGCGGCACCAGCGCGTAGTCGGGCGCGATGCAGGTCTGCCCCGCGTTGAACAGCTTGCCTACGGCGATGCGCTCGGCCGCCTGCTCGATGGGGTAGTCGGGGTGCACCAGCGCCGGCGACTTGCCGCCCAGCTCGAGCGTGCACGGCACCAGGTTCTCGGCCGCCGCGCGCGCCACCTGGCGGCCGACCGACGTCGAGCCGGTGAACAGCAGGTGGTCGAAGGGCAGGGCGCTGACCTCGCGCGCCACCTCGACCCCGCCCTCGACCACCGCCACCTCGTCACCCGCGAAGGTCTCGGCCACCATGCGCGAGAGCAGCCGCGCCGTCGCCGGCGTCAGCTCTGACGGCTTGAGCAGCACCCGGTTGCCCGCCGCCAGCGCGCCCACCATCGGCGCCAGCGCCAGGTTCACCGGGTAGTTCCACGGGGCGATGATGCCGACCACGCCCTTGGGCTGGAACGACACGCTGGCCCGCGCGGGCAGGAAGAAGGGGTGTGGCCGCGCGGCGCGGGGCTCGAGCCAGCGCGCCAGGTGGCGCTTCGCTTCGCGCACCCCGTCGAGCACCAGCAGCACGTCGGCCGAGAGCGACTCCGTCCTCGAGCGCCCCGAGAAGTCGTCGGCGATGGCCTGCACGATGTCGTCGCGGTGGGCGACCACCATGGCCTCGAGCCGGGTCAACCGGTCGCGCCGCACCTCGAGCGACGGGTTCGGGTCACGTCGCGAGGCCTGGTGCAGCCGGTCGAAGGTGGTCTGAACGGGCGTCATGGCGTGGGCGTAACTGGGCGCCCAGTTGGGGTCAATGGGGGCCCGGTCGATTGACGTCCATCAGCGTCGAGGATCGACCCGCTGAGGAGATTCCTGACGGGACGGGCGGCCTCTGGGCGCGGTCTGGAGGACCCAACTGGGCGCCCAGTTGGGTGCCCGCTCAGGGCTGGGCAGGGTCGGGCACCCGGCAGGTGATGCTGAACGCGGCGCCGTGGGGCACGTCGTGGGCCTCGAGGCGCCCACGCAGGCTCTGCTCGAGAGCTGGTGCGCGACCTGTGAGCTGCGGGCAGGATGTCACACGCCGAACGCCACGTTCGTCCTCCAGCGCATGCCCTCATCTGAACCCACCGCCCGCTTCGAAGCCGAACGCCCCCGACTGCTGGCCTTCGCGTACCGCCTGCTGGGCACCCGCACCGACGCAGAAGACGTGGTGCAGGACGCGTGGCTAACGCGGGTGGTGACCAACCTCTGCCTCGACCGACGCAAGTCGGCGCACGCCACGCGCGAGGCGTACGTCGGCCCGTGGCTGCCCGAGCCGGTGGCGACCGAGGGCGGTCGACTGCTCGGGTACCCGGTCGACCCCGAGGCCATTTCCCTCGCCTTCCTGACCCTGCTCGAGCGCCTCACGCCACTCGAGCGCGCCGCGTACCTGCTGGCCGAGGTCTTCGATTACGACCACCACGAGATCGGCGCGGCGCTCGAGCGTGACCCTGCGGCAGTGCGGCAGTTGGTACATCGCGCGCGCGAGCACGTGCAGGCTGGCAGGCCGCGCTTCGCCGCCGACCGCTCGACCCAGCAGCGCTTGCTCGAGTCGTTCCTTCAGGCGTGCTTGCAGGGTGATCTCGTTGGCTTGACCTCGCTGTTGACCGAGCAGGTGGTGGCGCGCAGTGACGGTGGCGGCAAGACGAAGGCCGCGCTCAAGCCCATCGTGGGTGCCGACCGCGTCGCCCGGTTGATGCTGGGCCTGGCCAGCAAGGGTGGGGCGGCTGACCGCATGGAGTTCGCCGAGGTCAACGGGCGACCGTCGGCGGTGGGGTTCCTCGAGGGGCGACGGGTCTTCGTGCTCCAGCTCGAGCTCGACGGCGAGCGCATCAGCGTGGTCTCGATGGTGCTCGCGCCCGACAAGCTCGCCGGGCTCTGATGTCACACCCGAACGCCGACGCTCGTCCACCGAGCATGAACGCTCCCAACACCAACACGCTCGCTCGCTGGCAGGCGTGGACCAGCCTCGTCTTCCTGCCCTTCCTGGTGGTGCACCTCTCGACGCAGGTCAGCGCGGTGTTCGGCCCTTCGACCTACGACTCGGTTCAGGCCGCGGTGCGCGTCGTCTACCAGTGGGCACCCGTCGAGGTGGTGCTGTTGGCTGCGCTGAGTTCCCACCTCGTGCTGGGCCTGATGAGGCTCGTCGGGCGTCGAGCCCTGCAGCCTCGCGCGAAGTTGCTGAGCGCGACCGGCGCCTTCCTCGCGCTGGTGATGTTCGGGCACGTCGTGGCCACCCGTGGTGCGTCGCTCTTCTACGGCGTCTTCCCCGGCTTCACCGGCCACGCCTTCACCCTGCGCTGGGTGCCCGCGTACTTCTGGCCGTACTGCCTGCTGTTGGGCATCAGCGGCGCGGTGCACGCGGCGCTGGGGGTGCGGCTGGCGCTGGCCTGGGCTTCGCTCTCGGTGGCGCCCCGGCTGGTGTGGACGGTCGCTGTGGTCCTCGCGCTGTGCTCGACTCTCACCGTGCTCGCCGTGGGAGGCGCGTTCTTCGACGTGGGCGCGGTCGACCAGTCCGCCTACGCCGAGCTGCTGCGTCGCCTGGGCCTTGCTGCCGCCTCGACGACCGCGCCTCGACTCGGTCAGCCCAGGCCTCGAGTCGGGCCTCAGGTCCTTTTGGCGTGCAGCGAGGGAGGCTCGACGTCCATGCCCTGACGTAGAGTGCCGCGCATGCGCGCTTCGCTCGCAGTGCTGCTGGTGCTGGCCCTGGCCACCTGTCGGAAGAACATTCCCCTGCCTGACGTCACCGCACCCCGTGACGAAGCGACCGTCGCGCGCGGGGCGTACCTGGGCACGACCTTGTGCTCGTGCGTGACCTGCCATTCGCCGCGCGACTGGTCGAAGTGGTCGGGCCCCGCCGACCTCGCGCACGCGATGAGCGGCGGCGAGAACGTCGGCCCGCTCGATGGCCTGGGCGCGGGCTCGGTGCTGCACCCGCCCAACCTCACGCCCCACCGCCTCTCCAACTGGACCGACGCCGAGCTGGTGCGCGCCATCACCACGGGAATGGGGCGCGGCAACCACGCGCTGTTCCCCGCGATGCCGTACGTCGAGTACCGCGCGCTCGCGCTCGACGACGCGCTGGCCATCGTGGCCTGGCTGCGCACGTTGGAGCCGGTGGCGACCGAGACCCCGCCCCGGGCGTTGCCGTTTCCGTTGGAGCTGGTGGTCAACGCGATCCCCAAGCCGGTGGTGCTGCGCGAGCGCGCTCCCCACCCGGACGACGCCGACTACGGCGAATACGTGACCCACATCGCCGGCTGCGTGTGGTGCCACACCGAGGTCGATGGGCGCGGCACGATGGTCGCCGGGCGGCAGTTCGCCGGAGGCCACGCCTTCACCATGCGCGCTCCGGCCAACGGCGAGGTCTTCAGCGCCAACCTGACCCCCGACCCCGAGACCGGCCTGGGCAAGGTGAGCAAGCAGGACTTCCTCGCGCGCTTCCACGGGGTCGACCCGGCCACGCTCCCTCCGGGCGCACCGAACTCCGTGATGATGTGGTCGCAGTACCACCGGGTCAGCGACCAGGACCTGGGCGCCATCTACGACTACCTGCGCACCTTGCCGCCGCAGGTTCACCAGGTGACGAAATTTCAATTAAATGAATAGGATGAGCGGTTTCGTGGCTTAAAAATCAATGTCGACCTTGACTTTCTGAAGGTCATGGTGAGCTTATGGGGGCATGCTTCACCCGCTCCCCACCCGTTGTCCGGTCTGTGAAGGCCCCACTCACGTCGAGCGCGTGCGGTGTGGGGCGTGCCAGAGCGCGGTCGAAGGCGCCTTCACCCTCGACTGGGTGGGGACGCTGTCGAAGGAGCAGCTCGCCTTCGTGCGCGTGTTCCTGACCGCGCGCGGGAAGATCAAGGACGTCGAGCAGGCGCTGGGGTTGTCGTACCCGACGGTGGTCGCGCGGCTGGACGACGTGGTGACCGCCATCACCGGCGCCGCCCCGCCTCGCCCCCCTGCGCCGCCCGCGGTCGATCGCCACGCGGTGCTCGACGCGCTCTCTGCCGGCACCATCGACGTCGACGAAGCCGAACGCTTGTTGCGGCACAAGCCGCGCTGATTCCGCCGTTGGAGTGAACCGTCGTACTCGAAGCCACGGAGATCACCATGGCCCGCCAGTCGTTGCCGTTGCCGCTGTCCGACCGACCCACCGTCGTCCTCAATGCCAACGCGCTCGATCTCGAGCTGTTGCCGCTCGAGCCCGGAGAAGCGCCGTCGCTCGAGGTCTCGGGCGGTCGCGAGGCGCTCAAGGGCATCTCCCTCGAGCGGGAAGGTGACGCGACCCGCATCGAGCTGCCGGGCTTCTGGTCGGGCTTCGAGCTGCCCAGCCGGCTCACGCTCAAGGTGCCGGAGCACGTGCGCGCGCGCATCGCCAACGACGCCGGGCGCATTCGGGTCGAAGGGCTGGCCGGCTGCGACCTCGATCTCGTCTCGCAGATGGGCAGCATCACCCTCGAAGACGTGCGCGGCCGGCTCAAGCTGCAGGTCGATTCGGGCAGCATCAAGGGCGACCACCTGGCGGGCACCTTCGACGTCCGCTCGACCGCGGGCTCGGTGAAGCTGCGGGTCGACGCGCTCGACGAAGGGACGCACGTGGTGCGCACCACCATGGGCTCGGTGAAGGTCGAGCTGGCGAAGGGCCAGGCGGTGAAGATCGAGACCCGCACCTCGCTGGGCACCACCCGCACCCGCTACCCGTCGACCGAAGACGCGAAGCGCGTGCTCAAGCTCGAGGCCGACCTGGGCTCGGTGAAGGTCAGCGAGGTCGACGCGGTCGAAGACGAACGTCATGGCGACTGGCCCGACTGGCGCCGCACCTGGAACGACGTGGCCTCGGCGGTCGCGGCGACCTTCAACGCGCCCGCAGGGCCTCCGCAACCGCCGCCGCCGCAGAAGGCGGACCTGAGTGGCGAGGTTCGAAAGGTGCTCGAAATGGTGTCGCAGGGCGTGGTGTCGGTCGACGACGCCGAGCGGCTCATTCGCGCGATGCGCTGACTGGGCGGCGTCGCTTCCCCCGGCGGGGTGCGAATGCCCGTCGCACCCAGTCGAGCACCACCTGCAGCGCGCGAGCGCGTGTCGCCTGGTCGGGCTCGCCGGCGAGCACCACCGTCAGCGCTGCGCCGTCGATGAGCGCACGCAGGTGGGCCGCGTCGAGCACCGGCTGCTTCGAGAGCGGCGCCAGCAAGTGTTCGGTCAACGACTGCCAGTCGGCCAGCCGCGCGGCGTT
>CAIWFK010000873.1 GCA_903911905.1 uncultured Myxococcales bacterium | reverse complement strand
TGACCATCGACCGTTTGCGCCAACAGTGGGACGAGGTCGACCGCATCAACGAACTGAAGCTGGGCATCACTTTGCTCAAGGGGGTGGAAAGCGACATTCTGGAGGACGGCTCGCTCGACTACCCCGACGCCATTCTCGAGAAGCTCGACGTGGTCATCGGCTCGATTCACCAGCGCTACAGCCAGGACGAAGACGCGATGACCAGACGCGTGCTCGCGGCCTTCGACAACCCGCACCTGCACATCTGGGGGCACCCCAGCGGCCGACTGCTGCTCAAGCGCGAACCGGCCGCCATGCGCATGGAGGAGATTCTCGACAAGGCGGCGAAGAAGCGCATCACCATCGAGGTCAACGGCAGCCCCGAACGCCTGGACCTGGCCAGCGAGTTCGTGCGCGGCGCCATCGCGCGGGGGCTCAAGCTGGTGGTCTCGACCGACGCCCACTCGACCAGCGAACTGGCGCATCACCTGCCCTTCGCCATTTCCACGGCGCGGCGCGGGTGGGCCCAGAAGAAGGACGTGCTCAACACCCTCGATGCCGGCCAGTTCGTCAAGGCGATCCAGCGCCAGTAGATCGATCGGTCGTGAAATGCTCCCCTGTCGCCAGCGGGCTGGCTAGACTGGCGAAAGCCACATGACGACCGCAGCCGACCCGCTCGTGGGCAGCACCATCGGGTCCTTCACCATCACGAAGATCATCGGCCGTGGCGGCATGGGGACGGTGTACCTCGGCGAGCATTCGGTCATCGGCAGCAAGGTGGCGATCAAGGTGCTGCAGGAGCGCCTGGCGTCCGACGAGAGCCTGGTGTCGCGCTTCTATGCCGAAGCGCGCGCGGTCAACCTCATCGGCCACGAGAACATCGTCAACATCTTCGACATGAACGTGGTGCCGCCGCGGCGCTACTACCTGGTGATGGAATACCTCGAAGGGCAGCCGCTGAACTACCTGCTCACCGAGGCGGTGAAGATCGACGTGGCGGTGCCCATTCTGGCCCAGGTCTGCGACGCGCTCCAGGCCGCGCACCAGGCGGGCATCGTGCACCGCGATCTGAAGCCCGAGAACATCTTCCTCATCAAGCGCAAGAAGCAGGACAACTTCGTCAAGGTGCTCGACTTTGGCCTGGCCAAGCTGCTCGACACCGAGCGCACCAGCCACACCGCGGCGGGCCTCATCGTCGGCACGCCCGAGTTCATGTCGCCCGAGCAGGCCAACTCGACCCCGGTCGACGGCCGGTCAGACGTGTACTCGCTCGGCTGCATCGCCTGGCTTCTGGCCACCGGTCGGCTGCCCTTTCCGCAGCGCGGGCTGACCGACCTGCTGGTCGCCCACCGCAACCAGCAGCCCAAGATGCCGCACGAGGTGAACCCCGCGGTCCCTCGTGGGTTCAGCGACGCCATCATGCGGGCCATGCAGAAGCGGCCCGACGATCGCTTCCAGTCGGCCAAGGAGTTCGGCGACGCCCTCGAGAAGTCGCTCAAGGTGCACCAGGCCACCGGCTCGCGCCCCATCGCGCCGCCGCCGATGTCGCCTCCGTCGGGCCCGCCCTCACCGCCGCACGGGCTGCCCCGCGCCGCCCCCGCCGCCGCGCCCCAGGTCGCCGGGGCCCCTGCGCAGCGCTTCACCACCCGCTTCCAGGCGGAAATCACGCAGCTCGACGGCACCTCGTACGGCACCCTCGAGTGCCAGGACATCTCGAAGGGCGGCATGTTCCTCTCGTCGACCGGGCCGCTGCCGCCGGTGTTCTCGAGGGTGAAGGTGACCATTCCGTCGGCGGGCAACCTGGGCCTGCTGGCCGAAGTCGTGCGCCACGTGCCGCCCGACCAGGCCAGGGCGTGGAACATGGCACCGGGCTTCGGCGTGCAGTTCGTCGAGGTGACGCCCGGCCTGCGCGAGTCCATCACGCGGCTGACCCAGGGCCTGCCGGTGGCGCCGCGCATCGAGCGCCCCACCGGGACCACCGTGATGATCGACGCGGGCCTGCTCAAGTGGCGCGACAAGATGAATGGCGATCACTACGTGGTGCTGGGCGCTGCGCCCGACGCCGACGTGAACGAGGTTCGCCGCTGCGCCGAGGAATCGCGCAAGGAACTGCTGGCCCTGCGCGACAAGGCGCTCGACGCCGGCCAGAGGGCCCAGGTGGACGCGGCGCTCGCCAAGCTGCAGGCGGCGCTCGAGGTGCTGGGCGTGCCCGGCCCGCGCGCCCGCTTCGACGCCAACCGCGGCAACTTCCGCGGCATCGCACGGTGCATTCTGGGTGGTCTGGGGCCCCTCGATCTCGAGCGGTTGCGGCAGGAACACCTGGCCCAGCACCCCACCGCTTCGGGCGCGGCGCACGTGAAGTTCCTGGCCTCGAAGGGCTTCGAGGCCAACGGCCAACTGCGTGAGGCGCTCGACGCGTGTGAAGACGCGCTCTCGTTCGACCCGCTGAACCTGCAACTGCACCAGCGCCACGCCGCGCTGGCTCGACGGCTGAAAGACGCGCCCCGGTGAAGAGCTGGCTCCTCTCGACGCTGCGCTCCAGCTTCGTGTCGAAGGGCCGTGACGTGTTCTTCGCCGCCAACCCGCAGTGCTGGGTGCTGTGGGAACCGGGCAGTTGGAAACCACCGCAGTCGCGCACCATGATCATGACCGTGGCGGCGAAGCCCCTGCCCGCGGCTCCCGTCGCGCCCGTGGCCCGCCCCACCGCCGAGGCGCTGGCAATCGCGCTGGTGCCGGCGAATCACCCGTTGGTGCTCGGGCGCGCCGAAGACTGCGATCTGTCGCTCAACGACGCCACGCTCTCGGGCCGGCATCTGGCTTTTCATCAGTCGGGCGCGGGCTGGGCTGTGGAAGACCTGGGGTCGACCAACGGCACGCGCGTCAACGGCGTCACGGTCAGCGCGCACGTTCGCGTTCCGCTCGAGGCGGGCTCGAGGCTCGAGGCAGGTCAGGTCTCGCTCACCTTCGTCACTCCGGAGGCGCTGTGGGCTCGCCTGGCGCCGACCTGAGCGCACGACTCGACGCGCTGCGTGCCAGGCTGGTGGCGATCTGGGCGCGAGTGATCGCCCTGATTCCGCGCGAGGCCGAGAAAGAAGCCTTCACCCTCTGGGTCGTCTGCTTTGCGGCCATCGTGGTGGCCTTCCCCGTCGCGCAGCCGGCCGCCAAGCTGGTCGCCACCGTGGGCTTCCTCTACCTGCCGGTGCTCTCGATGGACCGTCGCCACGAGGACTACGCCGACCTCGGCCTGTCGACCCGCACCATCGGCCGCGACGTGCGGCAGTTCCTGGTGGTCGGCGCGGTGGTCTTCCCGATCTTCATTCTCGGGTACGTGGCCTTCACCCAGGCCTTCGCCTTCATGCCGCCGCAGTGGGTGAAGGTCTTCACGCCCTACGCCGCACTGCCCACCTTCCACTTCAAGTGGCCCGACCGTTTCCTCGAGTGGACGGTGGACCAGCTCTTCGTGGTCGCCCTGCCCGAGGAATTCTTCTACCGGGGGTACGTGCAGACGCGGCTGCGCGACGCGTGGCCGAAGGGTCGGCTGTTCCTGGGCGCGCGACTAGGTCCGGCGTTCTGGGTCACCGCGCTGCTCTTCGCGCTGGGGCACCTGGCGATCTTCCAGGTGTGGCGGTTGGCGGTGTTCTTCCCCGCCCTGCTCTTCGGGTGGATGCGGGAGCGCTCGGGGTCGGTCGTCGGGGCGGCCTTGATGCACGCGAGCTCGAACCTGCTGATCATGGTTCTCGACGCGAGCTTCTTCGGCACGCGGTGAGCAGAAGCGCCTGAAGGGACGGCAGCGACTGCGAGTCCTTCCCTGCACTGCTGGCTTCGCCGGCCAGCCCCTCTTCACGGGGCGAGGGTTGCGAGGGCATCGAGGTGACGCGCGGCTCGCGCAGGTTCCCAGCGTTCTGGCAGTCACTTTTGTTGTGGGGACAACACAACTGACTGCCAGAACGGACGACACCGGCTGGGAGACGTGCACACGCTCCGAAACGAACGTCCGGGGCACGAAGCAGCTGGTGGGCGGAGCGAGCTGCGAGTCGGTTCAGGTCGACACCGCCCCCATCGAGGCGGTTCGCGTTCCAACTCCCTGATCAGGCCGGCAACACGATCGCCTGCAACGCCCGGTCGACTGCCACCGCGCCCCCGTCTGGCACCGCGACGTCATGGGGGCCCAGTTGCACCGTCGAGAGCACCACGCTCCGTCGCCGCCGGTGATCGCGAACCCTCGCGACCTGGTCCTTCGTGGCCTCGGTCAGCTCGCACCGCCGACACTCGACCTGGCCTTCGAGCAGCGAGAACCCCAGGGGCCGACTGCCCTGCCTCGCCGCCACCAGCACCCGACCATTCGAGGCCATCACCGCCAGCCGACTCCGCTGACTCGCACCGACTGCGACCGAAGCCTTCTCGACCTCCAACGCCACCGACTGCAACGCCTTCGCGGCGACGCGGGCCTCGAGCGTCGGGTCGTCGATGCGCCCCAGCGCCCGCAACGCGGTCAGGAACTGGGCGAAGATCACCTCGTCGAGCTGGTGCCCGCGCACCAGGTGCTGCAGGAACTCGGGCAACTGATCGTACAACCGCTCCCGAACCCGCTCGGCTTCTCCGACCTCGGTCACCGCCCCGAACAGCCACTGGTGGAACCGGAAGGGCTGCGCGCTGTCCTCGAAGTTCGCTCCCACTGGAAGCGAGCCTGACAACACCAGGGCCACCTCGCTGTCCGGACATTCCCACACGTCCTGGCGGGCACTTCCGGTGCCGTAACGCCGTTGAAGCGGCATTCCGTCGCTCCACGCTCCAATGGCAGCATAATCGCCGTCCAGGGGAAGACCGGGCCGCACACGGTCCAGCTCGCAGCGCACCAGC
>CAIWFK010000872.1 GCA_903911905.1 uncultured Myxococcales bacterium | reverse complement strand
CGCCCACCACCTCAGCGACCGCTCCCCAACGGGCCACGGCGCGTGAATCGGACCTACACGCTCGGCCGCGGCAGCCCCATCAATCGGCGAAACGCCTCAATCTGATCGTGCACTCCCAATGATTGCCAGTGGTTGATTCGAATGGGCTGTGCTCAAACGCGCGCGTGACGAACTCGCAGGCGGTGCTGACTCAGGTTCGGGCCAACAAGCGGTCGCTGCGCGCGGGCCTGTTGCGCTGGTTCGATCACGTCAAACGCGACCTGCCCTGGCGCCGAACCCAGGACCCCTACGCCATCTGGCTCAGCGAGATCATGCTGCAGCAGACCCAGGTCGACCGGGTCGTGCCCTATTTCGAGCGCTTCCTGGCCCGCTTCCCCACCGTGAAGGACCTGGCCCGGGCCCCGCTCGACGAGGTACTCGCCGAGTGGAAGGGGCTTGGCTACTACTCGCGCGCCCGCAACCTGCACGCAGCGGCGAAGACCATCGTCGCCGAGCACCGCGCGAAGCTGCCCGCCGATCACGCCGCGCTGCTCGCTCTGCCCGGCTTCGGTCGCTACACCGCGGGCGCCGTCGCGTCGATCGCCTTCGGGCTCAAGACCCCGCTGGTCGACGGCAACGTGGCGCGCGTCTTCGCGCGGCTGTTCGTCATCGAGGGCGCGGCGGGCGACACGCAGCGCGACGAGCTGTTGTGGTCCGTCGCCGAACGGCTGGTCGAGGGCGAGCGCCCCGGCGACTTCAACCAGGCGCTGATGGAGCTGGGGGCCACGGTCTGCATTCCCAACACCGCGCCGCTGTGTCTCTTGTGCCCGCTCGCGAAGCAGTGTGGCGCGCTGCACGCGGGGCGGGTGACCGAGCTGCCCGCGCCGAAGAAGGCCGCCGCGCGCAAGTCGCTCGCGCTGGCGGTGGCGGTGGCGCGGCGGAAGAGCAGCGTGCTGCTCGCGCGGCGGGTCGACACCGGGCTGTTCGGTGGTCTGTGGGAGCTGCCGTCGACCGAGCTGGGCGCGGACGGCGCTGCCTCGCTCACTGGACTGCTCGGGGCGCGCGCGAAGGTTGGAGCCGAGCTCGAGGTGGTCGAGCGCACCCTCACCCACCGAGACCTGACGCTGCATCTGTTCCCGGTGACGTTGCCAGAGAAGCTTACTGCGCCGCCAGCCGGCTACACCGACTGGCGCTGGTTCGAACCGGCGGAGGTCGAGGGGCTCGGCATCAGCAGTGCGACCCGCGCGGCGCTCGACGTCGCCTGACTGCCTCGATGGCAGGTGGAACCGGGAAAGCTCCTTCGCCGTGCGTACCGCGGTCAGCCCCTTGGCGCGTGACGTCCCGACTGTCTGAGACCTCGTCGGCACGGCCGTCACCGCGAGGCGAGGTTCTGGCAGTCGTTTTTGTTGTCCCGACGACAAAAGTGACTGCCAGAACGCATCCTTCCAGCAGAACCTTCGCGTCACGCGTCGAGGGGCTCGTCGGGTAGAGCACGGCGACAGCCCCAATCACGCCCTCCCCCATTCGAGCCGCTCTCAGACCACTCGGCCTCAGAAGGTGCCAGGTACTTTTTGCCTTATTGCGGGCGGGCGTGTCTGAAGGAACATGGAGCTGGTTAACGGCCCCCTGGGCCTGCTGGTGCTCGCCGCCCTCTTCGCGCCACTCGAGCGCTGGCGCCCGATTCACCCGCGCAAGCTGCTCAGGCCCGGGTGGCAGACCGACGTCGCCCACTTCTTCCTCACCCACACCCTCTCCCAGCTCTCGCTCGTCGTCGCCGTGGGCCTCGTCTTGTACGTCGTCGACCCCCTGCGGCCCGGTCTGGTCGAACACCAACCCCACTGGCTGCAGCTCCCCGAGGCGGTTCTGCTCCTCGAGCTCGTCGGCTACTGGTGCCACCGCGCCTTCCACGAAGTCCCCTGGCTGTGGCGCATTCACGCCGTGCACCACTCGAGCGAGCACCTCGACTGGCTGGCCGCCTTGCGCGTACACCCGCTCGACCAGACCCTCACCCGCGCCACCCAGTTCACCGTGCTCTCGGCCCTGGGCTTCCCCTTTCAGCTCACCGCCGGCGCCACCCTGCTGCTCGGGCTGTGGGCGGTCTTCCTGCACGCCAACGTGCGGGCGCGCTTCGGCCCACTCGAGCGCCTGGTGGCCACACCGGCCTTTCACCACTGGCACCACGCCCACGGCCGACGCGGCAACTACGCCGGCCTGCTCCCCTGGGTCGACGCGCTGTTCGGCACCGCCATCGTCGAAGCTGGCTGGCCCGAACGCCATGGCGCCGACGACCCGCCGAGGCCCACCTGGTGGGGTCACCTCACCCTCGCTCGCAGCAACAGCCACGCTGTTGGCTTGCCGCAGGACAAACGCTTTGACCCCGGCGGGTGAGGTCCTTAAGGTGCCCGGGCAATGGTCTCTCCACTGCTGCCCTACATTCCCGTCGCGATCGTCCTCCTGCTGGCCGGAGGCATGGCCGCCGCGATTCCCGCGCTCACCACCCGCCTCGGGCCCCGCTCGGTCACCAACGTGAAGTCCGAAGCCTTCGAAGGCGGCAACGCGCCCCTCGGCTCGGCCCGCCAGCGCTTCGCGGTGAAGTTCTACGTCGTCGCCCTGCTCTTCATCGTGTTCGACGTCGAAGCCGTGTTCCTCTACCCGTGGGCCGTGAACTTCAAGGCGCTCGGCTGGTTCGG
>CAIWFK010000871.1 GCA_903911905.1 uncultured Myxococcales bacterium | reverse complement strand
CCTGGTGCGGGAGAACATCAAGCAGACGGCGCAGGCGCTCGCGAGACTCGAGGCTGATGACCCGAAGCTGTGGGAGTCGCACGACTGGTTCGAGAGCTGCGGCGCACTGGCGAAGGCCATCTGCGAGGGCAAGCGCGGGGTGGATGTCCGGGCGGTGCTGCGATGAGGCAGCTGGAGCTGACGCAGCGGTGGAAGGAGCGCCGGACCAGCTTCCGGCCCGCAGGCGAGGTCATCGACACCCAAGCCTACGACGTGGCCCCCATCGCCGGCGACGGCGTCGCCAAGGCCTTCGTGGTGAAGCACCACTACGCCGGCAGCTACCCCGCGGCGCGGTGGCGCTTCGGGCTGTACCGGGCAGGGGAGCTGCAGGGGGTCGCCGTCTTCAGTCACCCGTGCAACGACGCGGTGCTGACGTCGGTGTTTCCGGGTCAGGCGAGCGACTCGGTGGAGCTGGGTCGCTTCGTGCTCCTCGACGAGGTTCCGTCGAACGGTGAGACCTGGTTCCTCGGACGGGCCTTCGAGCTGCTGCGGCGGGAGGGGCTGCGCGGGGTGGTGAGTTTCGCCGACCCGCTGCCCAGGCACCGGCAGGACGGCACGTGCATCACGCCAGGGCACGTGGGCACCGTCTATGCGGCCCACAACGGCGTCTACCTGGGGCGAGGCACAGCCCGGACGCTGCGGCTGCTGCCTAACGGGACGACCTTCAGCGATCGGGCCGCCCAGAAGGTCCGGCGGCGCGAGCAGGGCTGGCGGTACGCGGTGGGGCTGTTGGTTGACGCTGGGGCCAGCGCACCGGCCGCGGGCGAGGAGCTCGGGGAGTGGCTGAAGCGGGCGCTGTCCTCGCTGGCGTCGGTGAGGCACCCGGGCAACCACAAGTACGCGTGGCCGCTCCAACGCCGGGAGCGGCGCTGGCTGCCGACGTCGCTGCCCTACCCGAAGCGGTGGGTCTCGGGGTGACGGCACTCCGACCCCTCGAGTTCGGCACCGGCATGGCTTCGCGAGTCCTCCCCGCTGGCGACCGCCCGCCCGCTGAGGCAGCCTCGGGGCATCGACTTCTACCGTCCAGGAACAGCGATTCGATGCACGTGGTGGGCCTCAGAGAACACGGCCTCGCCTCGCCAGAATTTGGCCCTCGCGGTAACCTCAATTGCCGACTGTGACATCACCCGTCGGCAGTTGTTGTTCCTCTCATTGGGTACGAAGTGAAAACACACCGGCTGCTTTGGGTCGTCATCGCCGTGATGTCGTCCACTGGGTGGGCTCGTGACGTCGTTCTTCATCTGATGGTCGCGGAGGCGTTGAAGCTCGACACCGCCAACGACCTTGACCCGGACATCGCGCTCTACATGGGGGAGCAACCTGTTCCCGATGGCGCTGCCAACGGGGACATGGTCACGCAACAGAAGGAGCGAATCAGCGATGCCGATGCCTTCGGCGTGTCGCAGGCGGAGTGGATCCGCATGACGGGCCGCGGGGCTCGGCCTACGTTGACGGCATGCCGAAGCGCACCAAGAAACTGCCGGACGCCGTGTACCGCCTGCACGTCGAACTCGAGCACGTCTCGCCGCCCGTGTGGCGGAAGCTCCTCGTGGCGTCGAACATCTCACTCTCAGCCCTCCACGCGGTGGTGAATGAGGCGATGGGCTGGAACAACTCGCACCTGCACCAATTCATCTTGAGAGAGCGCCGCTTCGGTGACGTGACGATGCCCGACGCGAGCGAGCTCAAGCTGAAGGACGAGCGGAAGTTCCTCCTCGACGACCTCGTCGGCCCCGGCGAAGTTCTCAAGTACCAGTATGACTTCGGCGACGGGTGGAACCACCACATCAAGGTGGAGGCCAAGCTGGAGCCCAAGGAGTACTTCAGCTACCCGCTGTGCATTGGTGGTGCCCGCGCATGCCCGCCAGAGGACTGCGGTGGCCCTCCCGGGTACGAGAACCTGGTGGCCAGCATCAAGGACAAGACCTCTGAGGAGCACGACGAGCTCCTGAAGTGGCTCGGCGGCCACTTCGACCCCGACGGGTTCGACGTCAATCGCACCAACCGGGCGCTCCGCGGGGACTATTGACGATGGCCCGTACCCTGCTGGTGACGACGACGGGCGAGCCCTACCAGCCAGTGCGCCTGAAGTGGGCCGTGCCCAGCAAGCCCTTCTGCGTGTCTCGACTCGAGCAACTGGAGTGCGTCGGGGTCGACGCCGAGACGAAGGCACTCACATTGTGGCTGACTGGCGAAACAAAGGACCTCGAACTCGGCCCAGAAGCCTTCGGGCCGCCGACGGACGGGCGCCTGGTGGTGCTCGGCATCTTCAAGTTTCCCGATGTGAAGACGATGGTGCTGGAGGTCCGCTCGATTCCCCGGGCAGTCGAGCTCGCCCGGCTGGTGCGCCGCACTCTGGGCTCGAAGGTGGCGCTCACGCGGGTGCGAGTCATCAACCGCTGGTTCGAGGCCTCGGAAGCAGCCGACGGCCTGACGAAGCTGGACAAGTGCCTCGACCAGAACGTCACGGTGGTGCGCTGGGAGGACTCGGCCGACGCGTTCGACACCTTCCTGGAGAAAGGGAAGACCGTCGAAGAGCGGCACGCCCTCTTTGCGGAGTGGCAGGACAGCCGGCGCCATGTCGACGTGCCGCCCGTCGAGGACTTCCCGTGCCACCCCGATGAAGAGACCGAGGAGATGCGTGACCTCGAGGCAACCCTCAACTTCCGGATGCTTCGTTGCTCGCGGACCTGGAACGGGGAGCGCGTCACCCTGCAACAGGTCATCGAGGAGGAGGTTGCGAGGGTGCCCCCAATGACGGAGCCGAGCTGACCGCAGTGGACTTCGGTTCGCGGGTCCCGTCCGACCCGAAGCGCGCAAGTGCAGAAAATCAGGACACAGTGCGACCTCCGGGGAGGTCTTGCCCATTTACTTCGACACCCGCTCTTTTCTGCGGCAAGCGCGCATGCGAGTTTTCATTTCAGGGGTGGTTCTCGTGCCGAGCGTTCGAGCAGTAGCGGCTTACATCCAGACGCGGCTTCCATCCGCCGATGGGATGAAGCTTCACAAGCTCCTGTACTACGCGCAGGCGTGGAGCCTGGTGTGGGACCGTGCGCCCCTCTTCGAGGAGCGCCTTGAGGCGTGGGTTGGCGGACCCGTCTCCCCGCACGTGTACGGGTTGGAGGTCCACGAAGGTGGAATCCCCAGCACGAGTGAGGAGCTGTCGGTTGCGCAACGGGCAACCATCGACGTCGTCCTCACGGCCTACGGGCCCAAGTCAGGGCAGTGGCTCTCGGAGTTGACGCACCGCGAGCGTCCGTGGCGTGAGGCGAGGCGAGGTCTCCAGAGCTCGGAGCGCTCCAAGCAGGTCATCAGGCTGGAGTCGCTGGTGGAGACGTATTCGGCGTACCGGGTCCCCTTCAAGGAGCTGCCGCCAACCTTCATTCAGGGGTTGGACCTGATGGTCTCGCTGCCCCTCGAAGAGGTCGACCTCATCACTGGCGGCAAGAGCGAGCCGGCAGACGCGCTCCTTGAGGAATTGGAAGCGGGTGAGGACCTGTCGGGCGAGGGTGATGGCGAGACTGCTGCGGTTTAACCCTTCGTTTCGCCGAGCCCTCGCACGGATGGGCCTGGTGAGCGGCACCCCCGAGGTGCGAGCCATCGTCCATGAGGCGCGCGCCCTCGCCGAGCTCAGCGTCCTCCCCGCGGAGGGCGACCGGCAACTACTGATGCCACCTTCAGTTGAGATTTGGCTCCACCCTGTCGGCGGGACCAGCTTCGACCTTGGCTACGACTTCGCACCCGACGAGCTCACGCTCATCACACTCAGGCCTCGCCAGACGTACTGACGCGACGCTGTCACACCCTCAGAAGGGGCGAACTGGGCGGCGCGACTCGGGCAGCACCTCGCCCAGGTACTTCGTGGCGTCACCCTCGAAAAAGAAGGTGATGCTCAGGCAGTGGTACGCGGTGTCGCTGCTCTGCGTCGTGACGACGTCGACGATGCTCAGTTCCGGGTGCCCCTGCAGCCAGGCGGTGATGCGGTCGCCCATTGCTTCGCGGTCGCGCGCCATCGTCGTGCTGAACACCTTCACCGCCGAGAACGTAGTGGCCACACCGAGTCGCTAGACCAGTCGTGACGACGTGCCCAGCATCTTCGTGGCCTTGCTGCCGCGTACGGCGAGTCGCCGAGTCAGCCAGCCCCACGCTTGGCGACGGCTCGCCGGTCCGCCGCCCGCTGCGCTCTTGAGGGCGGCGCTCCGTCGCCCCGTCACCCAGGAGCGGCATGTCATTCTTCCATCAGCGACTCACGCGCACGCAGGGCCTCGTCATCGACCTCTTCGCTGGTGGTGGCGGCGCCTCCGTCGGCATCGAGGCAGCCCTCGGCCGCCCAGTGGACGTGGCCATCAACCACAGCCCGACGGCGCTTGCGGTCCACGCTGCCAACCACCCACACACGAAGCACCTCACCGCCGACATCTGGGAGGTCCGCCCACAGGAAGTCACGAAGGGCAGGGCGGTAGACGTGCTGTGGGCCAGCCCGGACTGCACCCACTTCAGCGTCGCGAAGGGAGGGCAACCCCGGCAGAAGAACATCCGCAGCCTGGCCCACGTCGTCGTCGAGTGGGCGCGCGCGGTGCGGCCCACGTGCATCTTCTTGGAGAACGTCGCCGAATTCCGAGGGTGGGGCCCTCTGGACGACGAGGGGCTGCCCATCAAGGCTCGCATGGGCGAGTCCTTCGAACTCTGGCGCGGGGCGCTGGAGTTGCTGGGCTACACCGTCGACTACCGCATCCTCGACGCCAGCCACTTCGGGGCGCCCACCAAGCGCCGGCGGCTCTTCCTGGTGGCGCGGTGCGACGGGGCGCCCATTCAGTGGCCAGCGGCGACTCACGGCCCGGGGCGCGCGCCAGTGCGTACGGCGGCCGAGTGCATCGACTGGACGTTGCCTTGCCCCAGCATCTTCGAGCGGGAGCGCCCGCTGGCGGCGAAGACACAGTGGCGCATCGCCCAGGGCATCAAGCGCTTCATCCTCGAGAGCGACAGTCCCTACATCGTGAAGGTGGCTGGCGACACGGTGGCCCCGACGTTGATTCAGACGGGGTACGGGGAGCGTCGAGGCCAGGCAGCCAGGACGTTGGACCTTCATGAGCCGCTGGGCACGGTAGTGGCAGGCGGGCAGAAGCACGCCCTCGTCTGCGCCTTCATCGCGAAGCACTTCACCGGCGTCGTCGGGGTGCCCTTGGACGGGCGGCCGTTGGACACCGTCACCGCGAAGGACCACCACTCACTGGTGACTGCATCGCTTGGCGTAGGGGACCGACGGAGCGAGGTGCACGCCTTCCTGACGGCCTATTACGGGAGCGACGCGCAGGGACAGGCCGTGACGGCTCCCCTGCGGACCGTCACCACGAAGGACCGACTGGGTCTGGTAGTCGTCGAAGGCGTCCAGCACGCCATCGTCGACATCGGGATGAGAATGCTGGAGCCCAAGGAGTTGCTGGCGGCGCAGTTCGGGCGCTTCGCGAAGGGGTACGACTTGCGCGCGGCGGAGACGAAGTCCGCGAAGGTGCGGCTCATCGGCAACAGTGTGTGCCCGGAAGTCGCCGAGGCTGTCGTCAGGGCGAATGTGCCGGCGACGATGTACGGCCAGGCGGCGGCATGACGCCGTCGGTGGGTCGGTCAACCAAGACGACCCACTCACTGCCGCAGTTCGAGCAGCAGCAAGTCCAGCGGTCCTCGAGGTGGAGGCCCGTGCGGGTGCCGTTCCAGACGCCGGATGGCGGGGAAGGGCAGGTCGGACAACGAGTGGCGACGGGCAGGGGACGCGGGCCGAGCCCCATGATGCTGCGCATGCGCTCGAGGTGCACCAGGGTCCAGGCCGGGGTGACGGAGCCGCCGGCAGCGACCACTGCGTAGAACTCTCTGAGCGAGGCGAGGCGGTTGTGCCACCCGAGGCGGCGGTACGCCTGCCCGAGCTCGACAATGGTCTGGAGCACCGTCGGGTCGGCCATGCCTACTCAAGGTCGAGGGGGAGGGATTCCTGGCCGGGGAGCACGGCCGAGTACTTTTTCATGACGAGGTCGACGCCCTGGCGGATGTACTCCGCCATCGGAACCTTTGTGTGGCCGCTGAGGGCCTTCAGCCGCTCAAGCTGGTCCACCTCCAGGTACACGGTCGTCGTCTGCTTCTTCGTGCTCGCCACAGTCACCAATCAACACTCCCTCGCGTGTGCAGCGCCAGTGTTTTCTCCCTCGATGCGGGCCTCCTGGTAATTCCCTCCATGGAGTAGAACCGCGGAATGGGTTCGACGAGTCTGTTCGTTTTCCTCGACACGAACGTTCTCATTCACGCGCTTCCTGTCGAACAGATCCCGTGGACTGACTATTTCAAGGTCGAACAAGTGGTCCTTGTGTTGACGACCGACGTCAGCCGAGAAATCGACAAGCTGAAGGATGGAAGTGACGGGAAGCTTTCGCGCGAACGAGCTCGCGAGTTCTCGGCCGCTCTGAACCGTCACCCGCTTAGCTCGCTGCGCGCAGGCGCGCCGATTCGCCCTGGTGTGACCCTTCGTATTCTCACGAAGGAGCCACAGTTGTACCCGGGGGCCGACCCTGAGGTCGTAGACGATCGGATTGTTTCATCGGTTCTGGGCTTCGACACGGAGGGCGCAGACAGTGTCCTCTGCTCATTCGATTTGGGCATCAGGTTGAAGGCCGATGCTCACGGCATTCGGGCAGAGGAACTCCCAACCCATTACAAGCGAAGGGCCGAGGCAGACCCGCTTGAGAAAGAGAACAAGGACCTCCAGCGCCGCCTCGCTGCTCAAAAAGCACCCAAGTTCAAAGTTGGTTTCGTGCGCGACGGCGTGCCTTTGGATGGGCGAGTACCCGTTCGCCTTCAGGCGCCAAGGGCGACCGACCCCAACTTCATTCACATGGATGCGGTGCGCGAGGCGCAGGATGAGATGCGCGATGTTGACTACGAGAACTTTGGCGAGTTTCGAGGCCAACGTGACGAGCGCCTTGTCGAGATTGAAGAGCGCCTGCACGCTGAAGAGGTCGAGAGACTCTTGGAAGCCAGGACGTTGCGGTTTTCTTGCGTAGTCGAGAATCTGGGAACTGCACCCGGGACGAACATGAATCTGAGCGTGGCCGTTGACGAGCCACTCCGAGTGGAGTCCCCGGGACTGAGTGGAGGCGCTCTTCAGCACGGCAGTTCAGTCAGCATCGACGTTGCTGTCGTGATGCCCACCGGTTTTCAAGGTCGTGGCTTCACTTTGAACCATCGTCTGGCATGCGACGAGCTTCCTGAAGCGGACCGCGACTCGCACAACTTCAGAATCGAGTGGAGCGGGTGAACTGACTGACCAGTCGTGTCTCCCCGAGGAACCGCGCCGCTTGAAGGTCCTGCGGAAGCGGCACAGAACGAACGCAGGGCCGAGGTACTTACTCCGACACGCACTCGAGGGTTGGTCGTTATCGACGATGCGCTCAACCTCCGAGCTGGAAGCTCACTCCGCAAACTTGCCGACGTTGGCCCCCGCTTGTGGTGTGGTGCGGTCACTCGGGGGGCGGGCATGGCTCGTGGCGACACGCTAGCGCGGCAGTTTCGGTTGTGGTGGCTGCTGCTCGACGAGCGCCAGCTCTCCGTCGATGATGCCGCGAAGCGATTCGGGTGTGCGCGCCGTACGATCTACCGTGACCTCGAAGTACTCCAACGGGCTGGCATGCCGCTCTTTCAGGAGGCGACCGGCCGCTCTGTCCGTTGGCGTCTCGACGAGGGATTCCACCGGACCCTCTCGGTTCAGCTGAGCGTTCAGGAAGCCATGGCGTTGGTGGCGGGCGCCCAATCGCTGGCGTCCCTCGCAGGCACCTTCTTCGCCCAGGGTGCCACGAGTGCTGTTGAGAAGGTCCGCCACGCGCTGACTCCCGTCGTTCGCAAGCGGGTTGAGGAGTTCGCGCGGCACCTCTCGGCGTCATCGCCCCCTGCACGGGAACTTGGCAGCCACGGTTCGCAGCTCGACACGCTCCTCACAGCAGTCCAAGCGCAGCGTGTCCTCCACCTGACGTACCGGAAGCTCAACGCGAAGAAGCCCGAGCACTACACGGTCGAGCCGCACCACCTCCACATGCAGGGCAGCTCCGTGTACCTCATAGGTTGGGTGCCGGCGCGGAAGGGTGCGCGCATCTTCCTGCTGGACCGCCTCGATTCGGTGGCCATCACCGACGAGAACTTCGAGCGACGACCAGCCCTGGGCCCTGGTGTGTTCTCACAGGGGGCGTTCGGCCTATGGGACGGCCCTGACGTACAGGTCAGGCTGACCTTTTTTGGAGACGCCGCCACCATCATCGCCGAGCAGCAGTTCCACCCCAGCCAGAAGCTGACGCGAAAAACGGACGGGTCGGTCGGGCTTGAGCTCGTGCTACCGGTTTCACCGGCGCTCAGGGCTTGGGTGCGCGGCTTCGGGGCGCGGGTCAGGGTGGAGTCCCCGAAATCTCTTCTGAAGGACCCGTGACCGTACCTGTCACATCGACTCGATATGGGAGATGTCATGACGCAGCCCTTCGTTGATGTTGCCTTCCCGTTGCGCGGCAAAACGCTGCCGCTCGACCACGGCTACGTGCTGTTCGGCGCCGTCAGTCGCATCGTGCAGCGAGTCCACCAGGAGCCAACCTGGGGCGTACACCCAGTGCATGGCCGACGAGCCGGGCCCGGCGTCCTGGAAGTGCTGCCTTCCTCGCTCTTAACCCTCCGGGTGCCCCCATCGGCAATCGGCGAACTGCTGCCCCTGGCGGGGCTGACGTTCGACGTTGGTGGCCACTCCGTGAGCTTGTCGGTGCCGCGCATCTTCCCGCTGCAACCAAGGCCTGCCCTGCGAGCTCGCTTCGTCACGGTGAAGAAGTTCACAACCGAGGGCGCGGAGTTCGACGAAGCCCTGCGCCGCCAACTCGACATCATGGGCGTCTCGAAGACTGCGACCATCACCAGTGGCCCCCGTCGCGTCCAGAGGGTGTCGAACCACACCATCGTCGGCTTCCCGGTGGCACTTGACGGATTGAACGCCGACGAGTCACTGCTGGTCCAGACGACGGGGTTGGGCGGACGCCGCCACATGGGTGCAGGTCTATTTCTCCCCGCGGGGCGAGGGGACTGATGCTCCTCGCGAAGAGCCGCACGCACGGAGAGTTGTCCCTCCAGCAGCACCTGCTCGACACAGAGCAGGCGGCCATGGCGCTCTTTCGCCCGGAGACTCGTTGGGGGCGTCGCTGGCCCGAGTTCTTCAAACTTCCAGAAGCGCAGCATGGGGTGTTTCTGCGCGAGCTTCGTGTTGCCGCGCTCTTTCACGACATCGGAAAGGCCAACGCCGAGTTCCAGGCGATGGTTGACGGAGGCGGCCACGGCCAGTCGCAGACGCTCCGGCATGAGCACCTAAGCGCCCTGGTGCTGATGCTCAATAGCGTGCGGGGGTGGCTCGGCGAGTCGGTCGATGTCGATGCGGTGACTGCTGCGGTGCTTTCGCATCACCTCAAGGCATCATCGGATGGCGAGTGGAGATGGGGCCAGGCGCGCGCAAGTCCCTCACTCCTCGTGAGACTGGACCACGAGCAGGTCGGCGCCATTTTCGACCGCATCGCCCAGGTGCTCGACCTCCAGAATCCACCGCGCTTCAAGTCGGCCACGTGGCGGACAACGGAGGCTCCATGGACTGATGCGATGGTAGCCGGCCATCGGGCCGCCTCGGCCTTCGGTCGTGCCCTGCGGAAGGACCCCGTGAGGCGCCAGCGCACCATTGCGCTCAAGGCCGGGCTCATCGCCTCTGACAGCGTCTCGTCGGGCGTGGTCCGAAACCACGGCGACATCGAGCGCTGGGTCGAGCAGGCGGCGCATCAGGATGCGCTTCGAGATGGGGAGGTGAATGAGAAGGTCATCGCGCCCCGCCTCGACAGCATCACTCGAAGGACGAAGCGGAAGACCGAACTGCTGCCGTTCCAACGTGGGGTCGCGAATGCGGGTCCGCGCGTACTGCTGCTGGCAGCCTGCGGGACTGGCAAGACTCTTGCGGCATGGAGTTGGGCCAACGAGCAGGCGAAGTCGAAGGCCTTCGCACGGGTGATTTTCCTGTACCCGACCCGGGGCACCGCGACCGAGGGGTTCCGGGACTACGCAGCGTGGGCGCCCGAGGCGGAGTCGATGCTGCTCACCGGCACTGCCGCGTTCGAGTTCGAGCAGATGCGCGACAATCCGCCCGACTCCGCAGCAGGCAAGGCACTCGGTCCCACCGAGGCCGAATCGCGGATGTACGCGCTCGGGCTTTGGTCGCGCCGCTTCTTCTCGGCGACCGTCGACCAGTTCCTCGCAGTGCTCGAGCACCGCTACGAATCGCTCTGTCTACTCCCCGCGCTGGCGGACTCGGTGGTGGTGGTCGACGAGGTGCACAGCTTCGACCACCGGATGTTCGACAACCTCGTCTCCTTTCTCCAGAACTTCGACGTCCCCGTCCTTTGTATGACCGCAACGCTGCCGCCGTCGCAGCGGGCTGAGCTCGAGAAGGCCGGTTTGCGGACCTTCCCGAACGCGCGTGAGAGTGTCGAGTTGGCAGACCTTGCCCAGAAGGAGCAGGCGCCTCGCTACCGCCATCGCGCGGTGTCAGGTGAGGAGGAGGCGTTGAAGGTGGCGCTCGAGGCCCATGCGCGGGGCGAGCGGGTGCTGTGGGTCGTCAACACGGTCGCTCGCGCGCAGCGCCTGACATCGAGGCTGCTGGAGGCAGTCCCAGGCGCCTTCTGCTACCACTCGAGGTTTCGCCTGAAGGACAGGCAGAAGCTGCACGCGCAGGCGGTCGCGGCGTTTCAGCAACGTCTGCGCGCTGTGGTGGCCGTCACCACCCAGGTTTGCGAGATGAGCCTCGACCTCGATGCCGACGTGCTCATTACGGAGCACGCGCCGGTGACGAGCCTGGTCCAGCGTTTTGGCCGTGCGAACCGGCACCTTGCAAACCCCAACCTGGCAACGCTGGTGACGTACGCCCCCGAGGGCCCGCTTCCGTACGAGCGGGAGGAGCTCGCCACGGCTGAACGCTTCTTGAAGGCGCTCGACGGCCCCGCCCTCTCTCAGGCCCAGCTTTCGGAGTTGCTGACGCATCACGCCGAGGCACGTCGGGCGTCGACCGACGCGGGGGCGCTACTTCGTGGCGGCTACTTCGCCGTGCCAGAGCAGTTTCGCGAGACGGACGACTTCACGGTGCCCTGTGTCCTCACTGCCGACTCGCCAGTGGTGCTGGCGATGCTTGAGGCGAGGCGTCCCATCGACGGCTTCATTGTCCCGGTCCCGCGGCGGTTTGCGGCAGAGGGTGTCGGGTTGCCGCCCTGGCTGCGTCTCGCCGAGGCGCAGAATTACTTCGAATCGCGCGGTTTCGTTGCACCAGAGGAGTGAGTGATGGCGAGCAAGAAGAAGGTCAAGGCGGTCACAGTGAAGGCGAAGTCCGCGAAGCCAGCGAAGGTGAAGGTGGGGAAGAAGGGTAGGGCGCCCGGCGCGAAAGAGTCCATCGACACTTCCCCGCGGGAGTTCACCTGGACGCTCGGTGAGCTGCCGAGCTCACAGCACCGCGCCGGCCTCGCGGGGCTGGTGATGATGGTGCGATGGCTCAAGACTCAGCCTGGGCTGAAGGGCACGTGCGACATCGTCCGCGTCGACGAGACTTCGCTGACTGTAAGCCTCAATCAGAAGGGCCTCAGGGAGTTGTTCGACGAGACTTATGGCGCCGAGGTTGTCGAGCGCGAGTCTGGCAGCCCGTACCCCAATACCAAGCCACTCAGGGTCGAGAAGCGCAAGGTGCCCGGGGCCGAGGGCGCCAAGAGTACGAAGGAGAAAACGGTCTACATCTACGAGGTGGTCGAGCCGCGCGGCGCCTTCCTGGCAGACCTCGACGGCAAGAAGCGGGGGAAGAAGGGCCTTTGGGTGAAGCTGTGGCGCGACTTCATGTGGTCGCTCGTCCGTGGCGTGCCCGCGACGCGCGCGCCCTTCAATGCGCGCGCAAATGGCGAGGAGAGCTCAGACGCAGCTGACGCGTGGGAGGCCCTCACCCAACACCCGGACAAGGCCATCGAGCTGCCGAGTACCTACTTCCTGGGTGCGCAAGCCAGCAATGCGGAGGGTGTGTCCTTCCGCGACCGAGCGCGCTACCAGTTCCTCCTTCACTTTTGGCCGTTCGCCGTCGGACTCGCAGTGCCGATGACGGTCGATCGCGACGGCAAATCGCGATTCCAGGGCGTGTGCGTCTCGTTCCCGGACCTGCTGTCGCTCGAGGGGTACGCCGACGACGCGATGGAGATGCTGCGGTCTCGGTCGGATGAGCTACTTGCCTACCTTCCGCGCGAGGCGGTGCTGGATGTGCCTGCTGAGAGCGGCCTCCAGTTCATGCACTCGCTCGGGCGTCGGCTTGAAGAGAAGGCGGGGGAGTCTCGTGTGGCGGACCTGCTTCTGGCGGTCGACGTCATCCACATCGAGAAGGAGGGCAACAACACGCGAGTGCGGTCGACCGTCCGAATCGAGCCGAAGCCCGGGCAACAGAGCGAGTACGCGCGAATCAAGAAGCAGTTCAAGGACCCTATCTACCGACGCCAGCGGCTCATCAACCTGCTCGCTGGTCGCGAATGGCACGTTGGGTTCGACCGTCTCGTTGCGACGATGCCGGCCAGTCATTTCCTTCGGGGAATGGCTGCAGAGGGCGAGTTCCCCTCGCAGTTCCCCTTTGATGCGAACACGCAGTTCACCCAGGAGGCTCAATGAGTGAAGAGAAGAAGCCACTCGAGGCGATCGTCCTTCAAATCGTCTCGAACTACGTCAACCGGAAGCTCGAGTCGAAGCACGGTCTGAGTTGGTCGAGCGTGAAGAAGGGGGAGGGGGACAAGGCCGAGTTCGGGGAGAAGAAGGGGAAGATTGCCCGAGAGGCATTCCTTGCCGTGCGTGCGCGCACTGGCGCCGACTTTGTCGACTATTTCGCGTCCACCCTTTGCTCGGTCCCGCAGTACCAGAACGACGAGAACTTCCTGTTCCTCTCCCGCGAGCTGCATCAGAGCACCGCGAAGATTCGCACCCTGACCCTGCTGGCGCTGAGCGCCCGTAGCTAACCCCGGAGCAACCTCAATGACCGACCTGAACCTTTTCGCGACTGTCCTGACCAACGCAGCGCCGAGCTCGAACTACCGTGGTGAGAGCGAGGAAAACCGAACCGTGCTGCAGAAGATTACGCGCGGAGACCACGAGTACACCGTCATCAGCCCCGAATCGATGCGCAACGCGCTGCGTGAGATGCTCGTGCCGCGAGGGCTGCCACTCAATCGCCGCCGGCTCCATAACGAGGAGCAGCTGGCGGTCGAGTTCAAGGAATTCCCTGACGCGTCCAAGTTCGCTGACGACTTCCTGTTCGGCTTCATGGTGGCCGACGGCAAGGAGATGCGGAAGATGAAGCTGCCGGCGAAGCGCGACAGCGTCCTGCGCATGAACATGGCGGTCGCAGTGACGCCGTACCGGTTCAACGCCACGCTGCACCAGTCGCCGCAGCACTCCGAGGCGAGCGCCTTCAAGAACGCGGACAACTCGGCGCTGATTCATCGCGAGGTGGCCTGGACGGCGTACCAGTACCCCTTCGCCCTTGCCTTGGCGGACTGCCGAGTGGGGAAGGGCGCCGAATGGACCAACGCGCTTCTCGAGTGCATCGGGGAACTGTCCAACGTCGCAGGCGGCCACGCGAGGAGTTACTTCGAGATGGCCCCACACAGCATCGTGCTGAGGCTGTCGCGCTCCTTGGTTGCAGGCTTCAACACCTACGGCTTCAACGAGCGCGGCGAGTTCCCGGAACTCGCCCGAATCAACACGAACGACTTGCCTGGCAAGGAGTTCTGGCTCGGCGGCGAAATCGCTCGTCGCCTGCCTGCAGAGGAACGAGCCCGACTCGAGAAGGAGGGTGTGCACCTCTTCGAGAACCCCCAGCGTTTGCTGGCCGAGGTCGCAAAGGTTGCCGAGCTGAGGAAGGCATGAATTTCGTCCTGAGGTGCCGCGCTCCCTTCGCGGCGTTCAGGTGGATGCAAGCTGGCGTATGGCGGGCGACCAGCCCTGTCATCCCGCCTTCCGCCGCCTGGGGCCTCGTGCTCAATCTCGCCCACATCGAGACGCGAGCGGCGACTGGCGACGTCATCACCCTGATTCGTGAGGATGCGCCGAGATTTGAGGTCGCGGTGGCCTCGCTTTCGACGCCAGAGAAGGCCTCGCTCTACCAGCAGCTCCACTCGTACCCGGTTGGTAACTCGGGCAAGGAGCTCGCGACGCGAACCCACGGGTCCAAGTACTGGATTGCCCCGGCGCGAAGGGAGTTTCTCGTCGATGTCGACTTCGCGCTTGCTGTGCGGTCGGCCGACCCGTCGCTGCGTGACCGCGTCAAAGATGGCCTCGAGGGAAAGCTTGGAGAGCCACGCTATGGCCTGCCGTTCGCGGGGGACAATAACCTCCTGTTCGATGACGTCAGGCTGCTTGACGAGGTCCCCGCTGCGCACTGGTACGAGAAGCTGAGCAACGAGCCAGACAATCGGGTTGGCTCGTGTCGACTGACCATTGGCATTGACCGTTCTGATGCTGCCGGCACGACGAGCGCCCTGTTCTCTCCCGCTGCTGCCGCGTCCCAAGTGCCAGGAGAGTCGGCCTGGGTTTGGGTGCCGAAGAAGAATTGAAGCCCTGCCCGAGAAGCGCTCGGGCTCGCAACCGGAGGCACGATGAACGCACCGTCTACAGCGGAGGCACAGCTCCGCGTGCAGTCCCTTCACGCCCTCGAATATTGCGAGCGCCTCTTCTTCCTCGAGGAGGTCGAAGAGCTGCGTGTTGCTGATGCAGCGGTGTTTGCCGGACGCCGTCTTCATCGCGAACTTGATGATGGCGAGCGGTTGTCGATGGACTTGTCCAGCGAAGCCATCGGCCTCATGGGGAAGCTCGATGCAATGCGCCGCCGTGATGGGGCGTTGGTAGTCACCGAGGAGAAGCGCGGTCGACCCGTGCCCGGGGCACCCCCGGGAGCGTGGCCCTCGGACCAACTTCAAGTCGCGGCATATGGGCTCCTTCTCGAGGAGGCTTTTCCTGGGGAACGGGTCGAATGCCGAGTGCGCTACCATGAGCCTGCGGCCATCGTTCCGGTCAACTTGGACACCGCAATGCGTGGACGAGTGCTCGCAGCCGTCGAGCGCGCTCGCGTATTGCGTAGAGCTGGAGTTCGGCCACCCGTAACCTCGGAAGAGCGGCGTTGTGCACGATGCTCACTGGCCCCTGTTTGCCTGCCTGAGGAAGAACGTGAGCACAGCCCAGAGACCCCTCGGCTTTTCCCCGAGCATGAGGTCCGACAAATCGTTCACGTCACGACACCGGGAGCGCGGGTCGGTCGCCTCGCTGAGGAACTCAGCGTCACCGTCAAGGACCAACCGGACGTACGCATTGGAGGTAAGCGTGTGTCCGCGCTCGTTCTCCACGGTGCCGTGCAGGTTAGCGCCCAGGCCATCGCTATGTGCGTCGAGGAGCAAATTGGCGTGCACTGGTTCACTGGCGGCGGTGTCTACCTCGGAAGCTTGGGCGGACAAGTCGGAAGTGTTCATCGACGTGTGCGCCAGTTCGAGGCGCTTCGGAGCGGCGAGTTGAAGGTGGGGCTGGCCCGGCGTCTCGTTGCGGCAAAGGTGGAGGCCCAACTACGTTTTCTCCTAAGGGGAAGCCGAGACCACGAGGAGTCACGCCTTCGCATCGGCGCTCACGTTCGCGATATTCGGCACTGCCTGTCAGCAGCCCGCTCAGCTGCAGACGCGAGCAGCATGCGAGGACTCGAGGGAGCTGCGGCCGCACGCTACTTTTCGGCGCTCGGAGAGTTGCAGTTGTCGAGTGTCGATGAACGCCTTCGCTGGGGTAGACGCTCTCGCCGACCTCCGCTCGACCGGTTCAACGCGTTGCTAGGGTTCTTCTATTCTCTCGTCCAGCGCGACGTCCAAGCGGCCATTGTTGCGGTCGGGCTCGACCCCGCGTTCGGCTTCTTCCACGAGCCGAGAGGGTCCATTGGCCCGCTGGTGCTCGACCTGATGGAGCTCTTCCGGGTGCCACTGGCCGACATGCCGGTTGTGGCCTCGATCAACCGACAGACTTGGGACTGCGACGTCGATTTCGATGTCGCGACGCGTGCCGGCGTCACCACCAAGGTATGGCTCAGCGCGACCGGTCGGCGGAAGGCCATCGAGATTTACGAGCGCCGTCGACAGGAGTCGTGGAAGCACGTTCAGCTCGGCTATTCGCTGAGCTACGCACGCTTGGTCGAGCTCGAGGTCAGGCTGCTTGAAAAAGAGTGGTCTGGTAGCCCGGGCCTGTTCGCGACGTTCAGGTTGAGGTGAACATGGGAGAGGCGCGGCGATGGTACCTGGTGACGTACGATATTCGCGACGAAAAGCGGTGGCGGAAGGCCTACGCGTTGCTGAAGGGGTGGGGTGATCGACTTCAATACTCGGTCTTTCGTATCTGCTTGAATGACCGGGATCGAGAGAAGCTGCGCTGGGAGCTGGGTCAGGTTCTTGACCCCGTCGATGCTCTGCTCGTCGTGGGCATCTGCGATTCGTGCGTTGAGCGGACCAACGCTCTAAATCCTCGGAGCGCTTGGCCTGAGCCGCCGCCGATGGTGGTAGTACTCTGACTCAAGCAGTCGTAGTTGTTCGGAGCAGATTCAGCGCGAGCGGCTTTTTCGCCTCGCAACTCGAATGTTTGGGCTCCTTGGGAATCGAATAGGTGCGTGAGCGGGGATTCTCGAACGAGTCCAACCCGTTAGCGCACCCCGCGCGGTTCCGTGGCCGGGCGAGGGCAGGGTCCGGGAGGGTGCTTGAAAGCATGGTACGTAAAGGCATGTTTGCGCTCACGAAAGGCGGATGGCGGTCCCGTTCGCCTCGATGCCGGAAGGCGTTGAGCACATGTTCTCGAGCAGGACGACGAAGTCGCTGGTCGTGGGTCCCGTTCGCCTCGATGCCGGAAGGCGTTGAGCACTTCAGCAGGCCGACGAGGCCGGTTGAGGTG